>NZ_JAAOTI010000023.1:0-159932 GCF_011297315.1 Catellatospora chokoriensis | reverse complement strand
GCGCCTACACCCGCAGCAGCCGCGCCGCGGACCTGCTCGGCTGGCGGGCGGAACAGTCCGTCGAGGAGGGCATCAGGGACTCCCTGACCTGGTTCGCGCACCGCGGGCAGATGCTGCCCGACCTCGCCGGCTAACACCCACGGATCGCGCCCCCGTCGGATGTGGCGAACACGAGAAAGGCCCCGCCGGTATGGCGGGGCCTTTCCCGTGGAGCGTCAGCGCATGTACTGGATGGGGCCGGAGCTGGCGGCCATGGCCTCCAGGCGACGGACCCGCTCCTCCATCGGCGGGTGCGTGGAGAACAGCGACGCGATGCCGCCGCCCTTCAGCGGGTTGTCGATCATCAGGTGGGCCGTGCTGGCGAGCTGCCCCTCAGCGGGCAGCGGCATCTGCTGCACACCCATGTGGATCTTCTTGAGCGCGCTGGCCAGGGCTAGCGGGTCGTTGGTGAGCTGCGCGCCCGAGGCGTCGGCCTGGAACTCCCGGCTGCGGCTGATGGCGAGCTGGATGATCGTCGCGGCCAGCGGGCCGAGGATCAGCATCATCATCAGCGCGAGGGGGTTGGGGCCGTCGTCGTCATCGCCGCCCAGCGGGATGAACCAGGCGAGGTTGGCCAGCATGGTGATGATGCCGGCGAGCGCCCCGGCGACGCTGGAGATGAGGATGTCGCGGTTGTAGACGTGCGACAGCTCGTGGCCGATGACGGCGCGCAGTTCCCGGTAGTCGAGGATGCGGGTGATGCCCTCGGTCACCGCGACCGCCGCGTGCTGCGGGTTGCGGCCGGTGGCGAAGGCGTTGGGCTGCATGGTGGGGCTGACGTACAGGCGGGGCATGGGCTGTCCGGCCTGCTGGGCGAGTTCCCGCACCATCTGGTAGAGCTGGGGGAATTCGGCCTCGCTGACCGGTTGGGCGCGCATCGAGCGCAGTGCGAGCTTGTCCGAGAAGAAGTAGCTCACACCGTTCATGAGCACCGCCACGATGACGGCGATGAACAGGCCCGCGCTGCCGCCGAACCAGTAGCCGATGCCGAGGATGATCGCTGTCAGCAGGCCGAGCAGGGCCGCCGTCTTCAAGCCGTTGTGGCTGTGCATGCCTTCCCTCCACGAGTGGCGCGGTCGGTGGACCGCGCATCCGTTTCAACCAGTGCTCCTGGTCTCCACGTTCCCGCCGGGCGCTGTGAACATGCTGAAAACTCGGGTTTGGCGGCAGCGTCGCGGTGGAGATCGCTGTTCCGTGTCAAGATCTGCGGTCGAACCGCAGGTCCGGGCACCGAACAGCGATCTTCGACGCGGAGGCGCCGGGCGTCAGTGCCAGGCGGCGACGGCGGCGTAGACCAGTTGCGGGTCCACGGTGAGCAGGACGCCCGCGGCGGTGGCCAGGCCGAGCGCCGCCGCGGGGGCCCACGGCACGCGGGCCGGCTCGCCGGAGCCTCCGGTCGAGCGGTAGAGGGCCGAGACGGGACGCCAGTACACGGCGAGGCCGATGACCGAGACCAGCGCCACGAGCAGGGCCAGCCGGTAGGAGTCGACGCGCAGCAGCGACTGGATCACGGTGATCTTGGCGAACAGTCCGGCCAGCATCGGCGGCAGCCCGGCCAGGCCGACCAGCGCGAAGGTCAGCGCGGCCGACCGCCACGGTGCGGTCCGGCCCAGGCCGCGCAGGTCGGCCAGGGTGCCGCCGTCCGGCTCGTCCGGCCGCAGGGCCACCACCGCGCTGAACGCGGCCAGCTCCAGCACCAGGAAGAAGACGGTGTACTCGAGCGCGGCGTCGAGCAGCCCGTCGGCCTGCCCGGCCAGCGCCAGCCCGGTGAGCCCGCCCAGCGGCGCGAGGATGAACCCGGCCTGCGCGATCGAGGACCAGGCCAGCAGGCGCACCGTGCGGCGCTGGCGCAGCGCGACCAGCGTGCCGACCAGCATCGACAGGGCGGCCAGCACGGACAGGGTGATGCCCGCGGTGATGAGCATGCCGCGGTCGTCGCCCGCCGCGCCGGTGACCAGGACGCCGTCGACGACGATCAGGATCGCCACGACGCCGCCCAGCTTGGAGGCGGTGGACAGGAACGCGGCGACGGGCACCGGCGCGCCCTCGTAGGTGGCCGGGGCCCAGGCGTGCAGCGGCGCGGCGGCGACCTTGAAACCGAGGCCGACCAGGATCAGCGCCAGGCCGGTGAGCGCCACGGGACGCCACTGGCCGGTGGCGAACAGCGGCGCCGAGACCAGCCCGCGCAGCTGCACGGTGCCCGAGGCGAGGTAGAGCAGCGCCGCGCCGAGCAGGGTCACCGCGGTCGCGGCCACACTGTTGGCGAAGAACGTCACCGCGGCCGCGGCGGCCTCGCCGGCCCGCCGTCGGTGCAGCGCGACCAGGGCGTACAGCGGGATGGTCAGCGTCTCCAGGGCCACGATGAGGGTGATCAGGTCGCCGGCCGCGGCCAGCGCGACACCGCCGGTCATCGCGCACGCGAACAGGAACACGGTCTCGCCGGCGGGCGCGTCGCCGCGGCGCAGCGCCGGGACGTAGAGCAGCAGCGCGCCCACGGTCAGCGCCGCGACCAGCAGCGATACCAGGCGGGCCCGGGAGTCGAAGACGAGCGCGCAGTCCACCGGCATGATCGCGTCGCTGCCGGGTGCGGCGAGCCCGGCGCAGAAGGTGCCGATCTGGCGCGGCACGGTGACTGCCGCGGTCACCGCCGTCGCCAGCGCGCCGAGCAGTCCGACGCCGACCGGCCAGCGCCAGCGCGGTTGCGTGATCAAGTCGACGACCAGCACCGCGAGCGCGGTCCCGGCGGCGACCAGCAGGGGCAGCATCAACTGGAGGTTCACGGTGCCACCGCTCTCGTCGTCAGCGCGGCCACGGCGTCGGCCGACATGCCCAGCACCAGCATCGGCATGACGCCGAGCAGCAGCGCCAGGGCCACCAGCGGCGACCAGGCGACCAGTTCGGGAACCCGGGCCTCGGGCGCCCCCGCCAGCGTCGCGGCCTGCGGGCCGTGGCTGACCCGGCGCAGCAGCCGCAGCAGGTATGCCGCCGTCAGCGCGCCACCGATCGCGGCCAGCACGGCCAGCACGGTCCACAGGGTGCCGCCGCGCTGCACGGACGCGACCACGGCGAACGCCTCGCCCCAGAACCCGGCCAGGCCGGGCAGGCCGAGGCTGCCCAGCGCGGCGAAGCCGAGCACGCCGGCCAGCCAGGGCTGGCGCTCGCGCAGCCCGCCCAGGTCGGCCAGCAGGCCGGTGTGCGCGCGGTCCTTGATCGCCCCGGCCAGGAAGAACAGCAGGCCGGTGAGCAGGCCGTGCGCGATGTTGCCGATCAGCGCGGCCTGCAGGCCGATCTCGTTGAGGGTGGCGATGCCGAGCAGCACGAAGCCCATGTGACCGACGGAGGAGTACGCGATCAGGCGCTTGACCTCGATCTGGGACAGGCAGACCAGGGAGCCGATGAGAATCGCGGCGACGGCGAGCACGCCCAGCGCGGGCGCGAACGCCACGGCGCCCTCCGGCGTGACCCCGACCCCGACCCGGATCAGCCCGTACGTGCCCATCTTCAGCAGCACACCGGCCAGGATCACGCTGCCCACGGTCGGGGCCTCGGTGTGCGCGTCGGGCAGCCAGGTGTGCAGCGGCCACAGCGGGCTCTTGATCGCGAACGCGAGCGCGAACAGCCCGAAGATCCACAGCTGGGCGTCGTGCGGCAGCAGGCCCGGTTCGGCGGTCAGCCGCGCGATGTCGGCGGTCCCGGTCTGCGTCACGACCGCGACCACGCCGACCAGCAGCAGCACCGACCCGGCCAGGGTGTAGAGCGCGAACTTCAGCGCGGCCGCGCGCCGGGCCGGGCCGCCCCAGCCGGCGATGACCGCCGCCATCGGCAGCAGCACCACCTCGAAGGCGAGGAAGAAGAGCACCAGGTTGAAGGCGAGGAAGGTGCCGAGGATGCCCACCTCGATAACCAGCAGCAGCGCCGCCAGCTGGTTGGCCCGTTCCGGTCGCTGCCACACCAGATAGCCGCAGCACAGCAACGTCAGCAGCGCGGTCAGCACGACCAGGGGATAGGAGATGCCGTCCACGCCCAGGTTCAGCCGCAGTTCCAGCGCGGGCACCCAGGTCCAGTCGACCTCGTGCCACAGCCCGGCTCCCCGGCCGACCGGCTTCACCACGCCGCGCGTGACGAACATCGGAGCCGCGAGCAGCACGGTGAGCGCCGCGACGACGGTGGCCGTGATCGCACCGGCCCGCGCGCGCAGCAGCAACGCGGCGACGGCCCCGAGCAGCGGCACCACCAATACGCCCACCAGGAGAAACGCAGAGATCGTCATGCGAACACCACCGCCGTCACCGTCACCAGCACCGCGCCGATCAGGACCCCGGCCAGCGCCCGGGGCAGTGCCGCGCGATGCCAGGCCGCGAGCCCGGCCCCGGCTCCGGCGGTCGCCCGGCCGAGGCCGTTGACCGCGCCGTCCACGCCGGACACGTCGACGAAGGTGACCGCCCGCGAGAGCGCCCGCACCGGCCGGACCACGAGGCGGTCCTGCGCCGTGTCCAGGCCCAGGCCGCTCGCCAGGAACGGCCCGGCCTCGCCGAGCACCGCCGCCGGGTCGCCGCCGTCGGCACGCCGCCAGCCCCACCAGGCGGCTGCGACGCCGAGCACGGCCAGCGCCAGCGGCAGGATCAGTTCGAGACTCAGGTGGGCCAGTTCGTAGTCGGCGACCAGCGCACCGATGCCCAGACCCGCGGCGGGCACGGCGAGCAGCAGCAGCGGGGCCCGCATGGCCCAGCCGGGCTCGTGCGCATGCACGGCGGCGTCACGGGCCGGGCCGAAGAAGGTCAGCAGCCACAGGCGGGTGGAGTACCAGGCGGTGAGCGCGACGCCGAGCAGCGCGGCCAGCCACAGCGCGGGCTGGGTGTGCAGCGCGCCGACGACGGCCTCCTTGCTGAAGAAGCCGACGAACGGCGGCAGGCCGACCAGCGCGCCGAGGCCGATGGTCATGGTCCAGAAGGTGAGCGGCATGTCCTTGCGCAGGCCGCCCATCCGCGACATCAGGTTGCTGCCCACCGCGTGGATCACCGAGCCGGCGCACAGGAACAGCAGCGCCTTGAACGCGGCGTGAGCCAGCAGGTGGAACATCGCCGCGTCGACGGCCTTCGCGGACAGCGCGGCCATCATGTAGCCGAGCTGCGAGACCGTCGACCAGGCCAGCACACGCTTGATGTCGTCGGCGGCGGTCGCGGCGAGCGCGCCGAGCAGCAGGGTCACCCCGGCCATCGCCGCCATCACGGCCAGCGCCGTCGGGGAGGCCGCGAAAACCGGGAAAAGCCGCGCCACCACGTACACACCAGCGGCGACCATGGTGGCCGCGTGGATGAGCGCGGAGATCGGCGTCGGGCCGGCCATCGCGTCGGGCAGCCAGGTGTGCAGCGGGAACTGCGCGCTCTTGCCGGCCACGCCGGCCAGCAGCAGCAGTGCCGCCGCGGTCACCGTCGCGCCGGACATCGACGGCACCGCCGCCAGCACCTCGGTGATGCGGAAGCTGCCCGCGGTGACGCCCAGCAGCACGATGCCGAGCAGGAAGCCGATGTCGCCGACCCGGGTGACCAGGAACGCCTTCACCGCCGCGGCGGGCGCCTCGGGCAGCGTGCGGTCGTGCGCGATGAGCAGGTACGAGCAGGCGCCCATCACCTCCCAGCCGATCAGCAGGGAGATCAGGTCGCCGGAGAACACCACGGTCAGCATCGCGCCGGTGAAGATCGAGATCTGGGCGGCGTACGGCCCGTAGCGCCCGTCCCCGGCCAGGTAGCCGACCGAGTAGACCTGCACGCACAGCGCCACCACCGCGACGGCGAGGGACATCAGCAGCGCGCGCGTGTCGACCAGCGCGGTCAGCGTCACCCCGAGGTCGCCGAAGCGGGCCCAGGTCGTCGAGAACTCCCCGCGCGTGCCGTCGGCCAGCAGGAGCACCGTCAGCACCAGGCTGACCGCCGCCCCGGCGATGCCCAGGGCCGCGCCGAGCGGCCGGTTGCGCATCGGCAGCAGCAGGCCGACCAGCCCGCACACCAGCGGAGCGAGCACCAGTGTCGCGATCATCCTTGCTCCCCGTCGAGCGTGGGCGCACCGGCCGCCGCACGGGCTTCGGCCGGCCCGGGCTCGCCGGACGGCGCGTCGCCGCGCGGCTCGTCGAGCGCCACCTGGTCGGTGTTGATGTCCTGGCGCAGCCGGAACAGCCGCAGCACCAGCGCCAGGCCCACGCCCACCTCGGCCGCCGCGATCACGATCACGAACAGCGCGAAGACCTGGCCCGTCACCCGCTCGCGCATGGTGTCGCCGGTGACCAGGATCAGGTTCACCGCGTTGAGCATCAGCTCGACCGACATCAGCACGAGCACCGCGTTGCGCCGCCGCAGCACGCCGTACGCGCCCAGGCCGAACAGCAGCGCCGCGGTCACCAGCGGGATCACCGGCCGGATCATCGGCCGCTCCCCTGCGCCACGGCGTCGGACTGCGGGGCGGGCCCGGCCGGGCGCGACAGCACGATCGCGCCGACCAGGGCGGCCAGCAGCAGGATCGACAGCACCTCGAACGGCAGCACCCAGTCACCGAAGACGGAGTCGCCGATGCGCTCGGCGCTGCCCACCCGCGGCGCGGGGACCTGGAACTGTCCGAACACGCCGGCGAACAGCGCCGCCAGGCCGAGCCCCGCGGCCGCGCCGACCAGCGCCGCCGGCAGCGCCGGGCGGTCCAGATCGGCGCTGCGGCCGATCGGCGCACGGGTCAGCATCACCGCGAACAGCAGCAGCACGACCACCGCACCGACGTAGATGAGCACCTGCACCCAGGCCGCGAACTCCGCGCCCAGCAGCAGGAACTCCACCGCGACCGCGCCGAGCGCGACGACGAGCCACAGGCCGGCCCGTACCAGCTGCTTGGTGCTGACCACCGCGACGCCGCCCGCGACCGCGACCAGGCCGACCACCGCCAGCAGCACATCGGTCAGGGTCACGAGGCGCTCGCGCGCTTGGCCACGGCGGTCTCCTCCTTCGACGGCTCACCGAGCGGATCGTGCGGGGGCGGCGGCGGCACGGTGGCCATCCACTCGCCGAGGCGGTCCTTGTCGTGCATCAGGTCGCGGATGTCGTACTCGGCGTACTCGAACTCCGGCGACCAGTAGAGGGCGTCGAACGGGCACACCTCGATGCAGATGCCGCAGTACATGCACAGGGAGAAGTCGATGTCGAACCGGTCGAGGACGTTGCGCTGCCGGGGGCGGGCCGCGCCCGGCACCACGACCTCCTCCTTGTGCGAGTCGATGTAGATGCACCAGTCAGGACACTCGCGCGAGCACAGCATGCAGACCGTGCAGTTCTCCTCGCGCAGGGCGATCACGCCCCGGGAGCGCGGCGGCAGCTCGGGTGCCACATCCGGATACTGCTGCGTCGTCGACGGGGTCACCAGGGTCTTCAGCGTGACCGCCAGGCCCTTGCCCAATCCCGCACCGGGAATGCTCATGCCCCCTCCTCGCTGCGCTCGTCGGCCGCACGAGTACCGGACCACATGATTCGCTCGGCGGGCTCGCTCATACGTCCCATCCTGCCGTGTCGCCGGTCAGCGCGCGAGCACCGGTACAGACGGATGATCCAATGCCGGACGATCTCCGCTACGGTGAGTCGGTTTCACACGGGGAGGACCGATGCGTCGATACGCGAAGGCCGCGCTGGCAATCCTAGCCACAGCCGCCGTCATTTCACCAAGTGCCGATGCTGCCAGCTCACCTTCGGCGGTCACCACCGGCGCGTGGCAGCAGGCCGCACAGCTGGCGGCCACGCAGGCCGCCGCGCCTCAGCCCGCCGGCCGGTCCGCCGACCAGTCCGCCAACCAGGCGGCCGCGCCTGCCGCCACGGCACCGGAGGCGACGACCGTCCCCGCGCCGCCGCCGGCCTCGCCGCAGCCCGCGCAGGCAGCGGCGGCCGCGCCGACCACGAGCCAGATCAGCGGCACGATCACGGACGCCGCGTCGGGCGAACCGATCGCCGGGGCCTGCGTGACCGCGTACAACGGGAACCGCCAGACTCTCGCGCGCACCTGCGCCGGAGCCGACGGCAGGTACACGATCGGCAACGCCCGCGCCTACGGGATGTACCTGAAGGCCACCGTCGGCCCGCACGCACAGTGGTGGCCCGGGGCGCTGGAGCAGGCCTACGCGACACGGGTCGACGTGTATCCCGGTCTGGCACCGGTCGCGGACTTCCGGATCGAGCGGCGGCTGGGCACGGTCCGTGGCTCCGTGACGCGCCAGGACGGTGCCCCGGCGGTCAACGCCGCCGTCTTCTTCGACCCGGTGGACGCGGCCAGGACGGTCGGTTACACCATCGCGTTCGACGGCGGCTTCCAGCGCGAGATCCCGGTCGGCCGCTACCGCGTGTCGTTCTCCGGCAGCGGTTACCCCAGGCAGTGGTACCCGGCCCGGGCCGCGCAGGCGGACGCGGCGGTCGTCGAGGTCACCGACGGCGGCGTCGTCGAGCTGACCGAGCAGTTCCTGGCGGTCGACCCGATCCCCGCCGTGCCATCGTTCATCACCAGGCAGGGCCGCGTCCTCGCGCAGCCCGGGGCGACACCGGTCGCCGACGCGCAGGTCACCATGTACGCCACCGGCCTGGTCCCCCTCGGCACCACACGGACCGACGCCGAGGGCAGGTTCACCTTCCCGAACCTGTTTACCCAGGCCGCTGTGTACACCAAGGCGAGCGCGCCCGGATTCGCCACTGCATGGATGGTCGACGATCCAGAACCCGTCATCGCCATGGGCGCGGCGAACCAGCCCATCCCGATCACCCTACGCCCGGGTTCGGGGCGGTTGCTGGCACGGATCAGCGACCACGACGGCAGTCTGCCGTACCCGGGCACCACCGCCACGCTGTCCAGGGTGGACAGCGCCTGGACGTACACCCTGCCGGTCCGCTTCGACGGCACGATCGACCTGCCCGAGCTACCGGCCGGCCAATACCGGCTCCAGCTCCATCCGACGACGCCCACCACCTGGCGCCCCCAGCAGTGGTACCCGGGCGAGTTGGACAGCACCGACGCGGGCGTCATCACCATCACGGACGGCCAGACCACCGAGATCACCGAATCACTCCTGGGACCGGCCGTTGTCGAGGTCACGCTCCGGGACGCCGTCACCAGCGCGACGCTGTCCGGTGGTTGTGTGCTGTCGGTCTGCACCGACGTCGATGGCACCTATCGCGTGACCTTGGGCTGGCAACCCAATTCCTACGGACTCAGCGCGACGCATGCGCCGTACCACTACCCCGCGCAGATCTCGGTCACCGCCAGGCCGGGCGAGATCACCCAGGTCACGTTGACCATGCAACCGGGCGCCGTCGTCGCCACCACCTACCAGGACAGGGTCAACACGTACCTCTTCCCCGACGTCTGCGTCCACGCGGTGCGGGGGCGCTGGGGAATGGAGACCGACAACGACGGTTCGCCGGTCTGCGCCCGGCCCGCCGCCGACGGATCGCTGCTGCTCGGCCCCTTCCAGCCGGGATACGTGCAGCTGTTCGTCAGGTCCCGGGGCATCGCCGGGGCCCAGTGGCTCGGCTATCAGGGTGGGACCGGCGACCGCCGCAGTGCGGCCACGCTGCTCCTGCAACAGGGAGCGGTCACGACGGCGCCGACGATCGTCGCCGCCGAATCGGGCTCCGTACACGGCATCATCCGGGAGGCGGTCACCAATTGGCCGGTGCCGTACTCCTGCGCCGACGCGGGTCCCGGAATGATGAGCTGCGGCGACGGCGGTTTCTACAACTTCAGTGACCTGGGCCCGTACCGGTGGGTGATCGCCTATTCGGGCCCCGGCAAGGTGACCGTCAGGACGGGCGAGGCCGGCGCACCCGCGTCGGTGGTGATCACCTCACGGGGGGGCATCGCGGCGGACCCCGCGCTGCGACCGGCCACCGTAGGGCAGTCCTTCGCGGTCGGCGGGACGGCGCCGACGATGTGGAATGTGCTTGTTTACGACGCGTCGACCCGCGCGATGATCGACGCCGCGGGCAGCGGCGCCGGCATGGTCCTCCCGTATGGCCGGCACGTGGTGGTCCGGCTGGACTACGACGGCCATCGCTGCTGGGCGTACTCGGCCACCGGCAGCCGGCTGACTCCGTACCACCAGGTCGGCGTCAGCTTGATCAACAAGCTCACGTTGACGCCGGGGCAGAACTGCCTGGATTCCGAACCGACGCCGATGCCGCAGCGGATGCGCCCGGCGACCCCCCGCGGGATGCAGCCGTAGCTCCGCGCGGCGGCGGCCCTCCGATGTGCGGGTGGTGCTAGTTCAGCGCCACCCGCACCCCGGCGGTCAGCACCAGCTGGGCCAGCGCCAGCGGCACCAGGACCAGCCAGCACAGGCGCTGCAGCTGGTCCTCGCGCAGCCGGGGCCAGGACACCCTCAGCCAGATCACCACGAACGCCACCGCGCCGGTCTTGAGCAGCATCCACAGCCAGCCGACCGAATCGGCCCACGGACCGTGCCAGCCGCCGAGGAACAGCGCCGCGGTCAGCGCCGAGATCACCACGATGCCGACGTACTCGGCGAGCAGGAAGAACGCGAAGCGCAGGCCGGTGTACTCGGTCATGTAGCCGAAGACCAGCTCGGAATCGGCGATCGGCATGTCGAACGGGGGGCGGCGGATCTCGGCCAGCCCCGACACGAAGAAGACGATCGTCGCGGGCAGCTGCCACAGCAGCCACCACGGCTGCCAGGCGGCCACGATGCCGGGCAGGCTGAGCGTGCCCGCGGCCATCGCCACGCTCGCCGCGGACAGCACGAACGGCAGCTCGTACCCGAGCAGCTGGGCCGCCGCGCGCAGGCCGCCGAGCAGCGAGTACTTGTTCGCCGAGGCCCACGCCGCCATCAGCACCGCGATCACGCCCACGCCGACCACGGCCAGCACGAAGAACAGGCCCACGTCGAGCCGCTGCCCGACCAGGTCGCCCGGACCGAGCGGGATGACCAGCAGCACCAGCAGGTACGGCAGCAGCGCCACGGCGGGCGCGAGCCGGAACACGGGGCCGTCGGCGGCGCGCGGGGTCACGTCCTCCTTCTGCGCGAACTTCACGCCGTCGGCGATCAGCTGCGCCCAGCCGTGGAACGCGCCCGCGTACATCGGGCCCAGCCGGGCCTGCATGTGCGCCATCACCTTGTGCTCGGTCTGGCCGACCAGCAGCGGCAGCGTCAGGAACGCCACCGCCACGAGGCCGACCCTCAAGATCACGTCCCAGATCATGCTCCCGGCCCCCACTCCCCCGGTGCGGGCACGCCCGGCGGGCGGACGGCCTGGCGCTTGGAGCCGGTCTCCGACTCGCCCGGCTCCTTGGCCCCGGGCCACGGCTTGGCGACCCGGCTGGCCAGCACGAAGCTCTTGCGCAGCGGGTGCCCCTCGAACTCGGGCGGCAGCAGCAGCGGTTCGAGCGGGCCGGGGAAGCCGATGCCGAACATCTCGTAGGTCTCCCGCTCGTGCCAGGCCGCGCCGGGGTACACGTCCACGGCGGACTCCAGCGTGCCGTCGGCCGGCACCCGAGTGCGCAGCAGCACCCCGTGCCGCCGACCCGTCGACCACACGTGCGCGACCACGTCACAGCCCGCGTCCAGCTCGTCCACGGCCGACAGCCAGTCGAAGAAGTCGCAGCCCAGTTCGTCGCGGGCGGCGGTCAGCGCGGGCACCCACGCCGCGGCGGGCACGTCGACGACCGCGCGCGCGTACGGGCCGCCGCCCGACACACCCGCCTGCGCGCCCGCGACGGCTTCCGTCAGGCGCGCCCCGATCTCCTCCGGCGTCATGCCCGGCATCCTATGCCCGCCGCCGCCCGGCGCGCCCGCGCCAGCGCGACCCGCGGACCGGCCGACGCTCACACGCCCGGGATCGCGCCGTTGCGGAACAGGTCGACGAAGAGCTGGTGGTCGGTACGCGCCTGGGCGCCGTACGCGTGGGCGAACTCGACCAGCCCGCCGACGAACCCGGCCTCGTCGCGGTCGAGCTCGGCCACGATCGCCTCCTCGGTGGAGAAGTCCACCAGGTCGTGGCTGGACTCGTCGTCGGCGACCGAGTGCATGCGGGCCACCGCCCGGCCCAGCTCCCGCACCACGCTGACCAGCTCGTCGGGTTCGTTGACGTCGGACCAGTCCAGGTCGGCCGCGTACGGCGACACCTCGGCGACCAGCTGCCCGACCCCGTGCAGCTCGGTGTAGCCGAGCCAGGCGTCGGCCGCGGCCTGCAGCGCGCGCTGCGACTCGGCGGTGCGGTGGCCCTGGTGCAGGAAGTAGCCGCGCACCCGCGCGTCCTCGATGTGCCGGGCCACCGCCGGGGTCTGCGCCTGCTTCATGTAGACGACCACGTCGTTCTCCAGCGCCTGGGTGTGCCCCTCCAGCAGCAGGCTGTACGACGGCAGCCCGGCCGAGCCGATGCCCACGCCCTTGCGCAGCACCACGTCCTTGATGGTGCGCTCGACCCCGGCGTGGCCGTTGTGCGCGTGGTGCGGGTTCAGCGTGCCGAGATAGCCCCGGAAGGCCTCCTCGACGGCGTTGCGGGTCGGCGCGTCGATCCGGTACACGCCCTCGCGCTCGACGAAGCGGCGCTCGTACCGGTCGATCACCGTCATGCCCTGGAGCAGGTCCACCCGGGTGTTGAGGCGGGCCTGCTGAAGCACCCGGTGCAGCGGGCCGGTGGTGGTGGACAGGGTCAGCGAGCCGATGGCGTCGTCCCCGCCGAGCGCGATGGCCCGCAGCTCGGCCAGGTACGCCCCGGCGAAGTCCTTGATCAGATAGCCGATGGTCTCGTCGGACAGCGCCTTGGCGTAGCCGAGCAGCGCGATGCTGGCGCACAGCCGCCGCAGGTCCCACAGGAACGGGCCGACATACGCCTCGTCGAAGTCGTTGACGTTGAAGACGAGCACGCCCTCGGCGTTCATGTAGGTGCCGAAGTTCTCCGCGTGCAGGTCACCGTGGATCCACACCCGGCTGGTCTGCGGGGTCAGGAACGTGTCGTCGGCGTACTGCCCGTTCATGTCGGCGTAGAACAGCGCGGCGCTGCCGCGGTAGAACGCGAACGCGCTGGACGCCATCTTGCGGAACTTGCGCCGGAACGCCGCGGGCTCGGCCGTCATCAGCGGCCCGAACTCGGTGACCAGCACGTCCAGGATCTGTTCTGATCGCGTCATGGGTTGGACGCTAACGCGTGATCGCAACCGGGCGCTGCGGAAAGCGGACAGGTCAGCGCGGTGGTGACACGATAGGGGCGGTCAGCGCGGCCGGGTCGGGGCGGTGCACGCCGCCGAAGCCGGACTGCTCCGCGGCGATCTTCTCCTGCAGGCGCAGGATGCCGTGCAGCAGCGCCTCCGGCCGCGGGGGGCAGCCGGGCACGTACACGTCCACCGGGATGATCTGGTCCACGCCCTTGGTCACCGAGTACGAGTCCCAGTACGGCCCGCCGCAGTTGCTGCACGCGCCGAAGGAGATGACGTACTTCGGCTCGGGCATCTGGTCGTACAGCCGCTTGATGGCCGGGGCCATCTTGTCGGTGACCGTGCCCGACACGACCATCAGGTCGGCCTGGCGGGGGCCGTGCGCGAACGGGATCACGCCGAGGCGCATGAAGTCGTGCCGTCCCATGCTGCTGGCGATGAACTCGATCGCGCAGCAGGCCAGCCCGAAGTTGAACACCCACAGCGAGTAGCGCCGACCCCAGTTCAGCACGAACTTGATCGGGTCTCCGAGCACTGAGGGCAGGGCCATACGGCTCAGCCTAGACCGCGGAGGTCGGCGGAACGTAGCCCAACCACGCCTCGACCTCCTCCTGGGTCAGGATGCGGTCGACGCGCACCTGCGCGGTGATCGGGAAGCGCCGGCCCGGCCGCCAGTGCCGGCTGTAGCGGGCGTCGTCCAGCACCAGGATGCGCGAGCCGCTGACCACGGCGATGTCGGCCGGACCGGCCTCGTTGCGCATGGTCGCGCCGGTCGCGTCGGTGAGGTGGAAGCTGTCGTCGACGTGCTCCAGCACGGTGCCGTCCGGCCCGTGCTGGAACGCGCTGACCCAGCGCGCGTCGGGCCGCTTGCCCTGCACCAGGCCCGCCCCGATGAGCGCGTCGGCGAGCAGCGTCTGCAGCTGGAAGTTGTCGGCCACGCCGCTGACGAACACCATCGCCCCGCGCCGGGTCGGCCGGTGCAGCACCAGCAGGTGCTCGTCGACGATGCGCAGCGCCAGGATGAGCCGCATGAACGCGGGCGCGGCCGAGTGCAGGGGGTCGACCTGCGCGGTCCACGCGGCACGGTCGCCGAGCTGGGCCCGCGCCTCGGCGTGGTGCAGGCAGGCCACCGCGGCCAGCGCCCAGTGCGGTGCGTCGCGCCACGCTGCCACCAGTGGCATCGCCCGGTCGGGGCCGAGCTGGGAGGCCAGCAGGCCGGTCGCCACGGTGACGTCCATCTGGGTGCGCTCCGGCAGCGCCCGCCCGCCGCCGTGCGCCATCCAGGCGTCGATGAACGCGTGGGTGCCGGTCAGCGCGCTGCCGAGGCGCTCCAGCACGATCCGGGTGAGCGGGCCGGGCGACCCGCCCAGCTCGACCAGCGCGCCCGCGGCGGTGGCCGCGGTGGCCGCGACGAACGGGATCGGCGCCGCCCCGATGGCCGGGGCCAGGTGGGTGACCGCCGGGGTCAGCTCGTGCGCCGGGGCCAGCCGGGCCGCCTGCACCAGCGGTGCCACCGCGGCCAGCGCGGAGTTCACATCCTGGCCGAGGATGAGCTGGTGGAACCGCTGAACCTGCTGCACGAACATGTGGCGTGCACCCTCCCCTGAGGTCCTGTACACAAACGTGGAGCTACCTGGCCGGAGCCGCCTCGGGCAGCGGTTCGGCGTGGTCGGTGACGGCCGGGTCGCCGCCGAGGTCGTACCCCCGCAGCAGCACCAGCGCGATGCCCACGATAAGACCCGGCACCACGGTGAACCCGAGCAGTACTCCCGTCTTCGCCAGATCGCTCTGCGCGACCGTCTCACCTGCGGTGGTGGAGATGTAGCCGAAGAGCTGGAGCACGACGCCGAAGATGAACGGGCCCAGCGCCAGCCCCAGGGTCTCCCCCGCGGTCCACACGCCGGTGAACACACCCGCCTGCCGCTTGCCGGTGCGCGCCGTGTCGTACGCGATGCAGTCCGGCAGCATCGACAGACCGAACAGTTGCTGCCCGGCGTAGCCGAAGCCCATCACGGCGATGATCGAGTAGATCGTCCAGTGCGGCAGCAGCGGGGCGGCCGACAGCGCGAGCGTCGCCACGGTGAGCGTGATCGAGGCGACCACGTAGCCCTTGAGCTTGCCCAGGCGCTCGCCGACCCGCCGCCACACCGGCATCACGAACAGCGCCGGGCTGACCACGACCACGAACAGGGCGGTGGTGGTGCCCGCGTCGCCGAGCACGTGCTTGGCGAAGTACTCGACGCCGCCGAGCATGCAGGCCACCCCGGTCGACTGCGCCACGAAGCAGGCCACCAGCACCCGGAACGGCCGGTTCGCGGCGACCACCTTCAGCTGGGCGCGCAGCGACGGCTCGCTGGCGGTGATGGCGCCGGTCGGCGCGGAGCGGGTGCTCACGAACACGATCAGCGTGCCGGCCACCATGATCGTCGCGACGAACAGCGCCATCCAGCGGTAGCCGGGCAGGCCGCCGCCCATCGCGTCGCGGATGATCGGGGCCATCGCGCCGGAGACCAGGATCGAGGTGGCCAGCAGCGCCACCCGCCAGGTCATCAGCCGGGTGCGCTCGGAGTACGAGCTGGTCATCTCGGCGGGCATGGCCACGTAGGGCACCTGGAAGAACGCGAACGCGGTGGCCGTCAACAGGAACATCACCGCGACGTACAGGCCCGCCTGGCCGCCGTCGCCGAACGGGGCCGCGAACAGCAGCGCGAACAGCACGGCCATGCCCAGGCCGGCGAAGAGCAGGTAGGGGCGGCGGGCACCCCAGCGCGTCTGGGTGCGGTCCGAGATACGGCCGACCACGGGGTTGAGCATGACGTCCCAGGCCTTGGGCAGCAGCACCAGCAGGCCCGCCAGACCGGCCGCGACACCCAGGGTGTCGGTCAGGTACGGCAGCAGCAACAGACCGGGGACGGTGCCGAAAGCACCGGTCACCAGGGAGCCGAGCGAATATCCGACTCGCACACGAGTGGGAAGCGCTTCGTCCGGGGCCTCCATCACCTCCACACTGGATGTCATGAGCGCGGATGGTACGGGAGGCGAGTGAATGCTGGTACCTGCCGGTGTGGCAGCGGGCCATCCGGCCACCGCTGATGTAGGCCTTCGGCTACTGCGGATGGGCGGAACGGCGGCGGATGCGGGGGTCGCCGCGACCCTGGCCGCCTGCGTGGCCGAGACGATCTTCACTGGGTTGGGCGGCGGGGGGTTCGCCACCTACTACGAAGCTTCGACTGGCCAGGTCACTTGCCTTGATTTCTTCGTCGCAATGCCCGGCCTGGACGGCGATCGTAAGGCGGAGCCCATGACGCCGATCGCGGTCCGGTTCGGTGAGGTGCCGCTGCCCTACGAGATCGGCGGGGCGTCCGTCGCGGTCCCCGGCCTGCCCGCCGGATGTGGCGAGATTCACTCACGTTGGGGGGCCCTGCCCTGGGCCGACGTCGTCGCGCCCGCCGCCGAGCTGGCCCGCACCGGCACCGCCATGCCCTTCGCGCACGCGGTCACCCTGCCCTCGCTGATCGAGGCGATGCTGCCCGGCCAGGGCGGTCCCGCGTACGCCCCCGGCGGCAACCTGCTGCAGGGCGGGGACCGGCTGTTCCACGCCGGGCTGGCCGATGCGCTGGACATCCTCGCCGAGGACGGACCCGGCACCTGCTACACCGGCAAGCTCGGCGCGGCCGTGGTGGAGTCGGTGCGCGCCGACGGCGGGGCGCTCGGGCCGCTCGACCTGTCCGCGTACCAGGTGCTCGAACGGGCGGTGACCACGGCCGAGCTGGCCGGACGCACCGTGCTCGGCCGCGCCGACCTCAACCGCACCGTGCAGACCCTGCGCGGCCTGCCTCCGGACCTGGCCGCCATGCCCCGCCCGGAGCGCGCCGTGGTGCTGGCCGACGCGCTCGACGTACGCGGCCCCGACGACCGGCTCGGCGACACCACCAACGTCACCGCCGTCGACGGCGCCGGCAACGCCTGCGTCATCACCACCACGCTCGGCCTCGGCTCCGGGGTCTGGCTGCCCGGCCTGGGCGTGCACCTCAACTCGATGCTCGGCGAGGGCGAGCTGTACTCCGGCGAGCTGGCCCCCGGCGAGCGGCTGGCCTCGATGATGTGCCCGCTCGTGGTGCTCGATCCCGGCGGGGCGCTGCGGCTGGCGATCGGCTCGGCCGGGGCGTCCCGGATCCGGTCCGCGCTGCTGCGCACCCTGGTCGGCGTGCTCGTCGACGGCCTGGACACCCCGGACGCGGTACGCGCCCCGCGCCTGCACCCCGTCGACGACGTGGTCCACGTCGAACCGCACTTCCCGGTCCCCGAGGAGATGGCCCTGGCCGAGGCCGGCTACACCGTCAACCGCTGGCCGCACCGCAGCCACTATTTCGGCGGCGTCTCCGCCATCGGCACCACCGGCGCCTCCGGCGACCCCCGCCGCGGCGGCGCCGCCCGCCTCCTCTGACCCCCCTCGGGCTGACCCCTTCGAGTTGATCATGAACCTATGGCACGGCTCGACGGCGTGTCGTGACCACAACTTCATGATCACCCAAGCATGCGGTGCTGCCCGGTGCCGTTGATCGCTCGACTTGCCGGGCAATCGTGGGAAAGCGTGGCCAAGATACGCACAGGTGCCAGGCAAGTCCGGCGACCTTGAGGGGCGGCGGCCGCGGCCTGCCACGGGCGTGGGCGGGCGGGCGGGGGTCAGTTGATGGCGGAGGCGGCTACGCGGTCGCCGCGGAACGGGACGCCCTCGGCGGCCAGGCGGCGGCGGGCCTCGTTCTCGTGGCCGGGAGGCAGGCGGCCGCCCGCGCCGACGACGCGGTGCCAGGGAACCCCGCCGCCGTGCTTCGCCATGATCGTGCCGATGCGGCGGGCGGAGTTGCGGCCCGACTCGTCCGCGAGCGCGTCGGCGATCGCACCGTAGGTCATCACCCGGCCGGGCGGGATCGCCTCGACCATCCGCAGCACCGCTTCGGTGTACTCCTCGGGGGTCATGCGGGTCAGGCTAGTTGACCACGACCCCAAGGCAGCGACACGCCGTCGAGCACGTCCATAAGTTCATGATCGACGCGGGTGGGGGTGGGAGGGCGCGCCAGTGGGTGGGATCGGTGCGGGGTGGGGGGCGGTGGGGGCGGCAGAATGGGCGGATGCGTGGAGTAGTCACCCGGGCTCGCCGGGTGGTGGTGAAGGTGGGGTCGTCGTCGTTGACGACGGCCGCCGGAGGGTTGGCTCCGGAGCGGTTGGCGGCCCTGGTGGGGGCGTTGTGCAGCGTGGACGACCGGGAGCGGCCGCGGGAGGTCGTGCTCGTGTCGTCGGGGGCGATCGCGGCGGGGCTGGCCCCGCTCGGGCTGTCGCGGCGACCGCGTGACCTGGCCACGCAGCAGGCCGCGGCCAGCGTGGGCCAGGGGCGGCTGATGCACGCGTACACCGAGGAGTTCGGGCGGCACGGGCGGACCGTGGGGCAGGTGCTGCTGACCGTCGACGACGTGACCCGGCGGGCGCACTACCGCAACGCGCATCGCACGCTGCGCAAACTGCTCGACATGCGGGCCGTGCCGATCATCAACGAGAACGACACCGTGGCCACCGAGGAGATCCGGTTCGGCGACAACGACCGGCTGGCCGCGCTGGTGGCCGCGCTCGTGCAGGCCGACCTGCTGGTGCTGCTGTCGGACGTGGACGCGCTCTACACCGGCCACCCGTCGCGGCCCGGCTCCCGGAAGGTCGACGAGGTCACCGACTTCGCGCAGCTCGCCGAGGTGTCGGTGGGCGGGGTGGGCAGCGCCGGGGTGGGCACCGGCGGCATGGTCACCAAGGTCGAGGCGGCCCGCATCGCGACCGACGCGGGCATCCCGGTGGTGCTGACCGCCGCGCCGCTGGCCGCCGCGGCCCTGTCCGGCGAGGCGGTGGGCACGCTCTTCCACCCCGCGGGCGTACGCGCGACCGCCCGGCTGCACTGGCTCGCCCATGCCACCACGGCCCGCGGCCGCCTGCACCTGGACGCGGGCGCGGTCACCGCGATCGTCGACCGCCGCGCCTCGCTGCTCCCGGCCGGCATCACCGGCGTCGACGGCGCGTTCACCGCGGGCGACCCGGTCGACCTGGTCGACGTCGCGGGTCGCGCGGTGGCCCGCGGCCTGGTCAACTACGACGCCCTGGAGCTGCCGGGCCTGCTCGGCCGCTCCACCGTCGAACTCGCCGCCGCCCTCGGCCCCGCCTACGAACGCGAAGTCATCCACCGCGACGACCTCGTCCTGCTGTAAGGAAGGGCACCTTGTTATCGCTATGCGTAGCGGAAGGGCACCTTCTTAACGCCGTATGCGGGCTGAGCTGCGCCGACACGAACTCACGCACTGACGGAAGGCTGGAAACGAGATGAGCGTCATCGAGCAGGCGACGCGCGCCCGCACGGCGGCACAGGTGCTGGCCACGGCGTCGCGCAGGGCCAAGGACGCCGGGTTGGCGGCGATGGCCGACGCGCTCGCCGCGCGTACCCCCGAGATCCTGGAAGCCAACGGCCTGGACGTGGCCTTGGCGCGCGAGCAGGGCACGCCCGAGTCGACCGTGGACCGGCTCGCGCTGAACGCGTCGCGGCTGGCCGGGATGGCCGACGGCCTGCGCCAGATCGCGGGCCTGCCGGACCCGGTCGGCGAGGTGGTCCGCGGCGGCACGCTGCCCAACGGCCTGCAGGTGCGCCAGCTGCGGGTGCCGTTCGGCGTGGTCGGCATCATCTACGAGGCCCGCCCGAACGTCACCGCGGACGCGGCCGGGCTGACCCTGAAGTCGGGCAACGCCGTGCTGCTGCGCGGCTCCGGCTCGGCGGCCCGGTCCAACGCGGCGATCGTCGCCGTGCTGCGCGACGCGCTCGTCGCGGCCGGGCTGCCCGCCGACGCGGTGCAGCTGGTCGACTCGGCCACCCGGGACAGCGTCAAGGAGCTGATGCGGGCGCGCGGCCTGGTCGACGTGCTGATCCCGCGCGGCGGCGCGTCGCTGATCCGCACCGTGGTCGAGGAGTCCTCGGTCCCGGTGATCGAGACCGGTGTCGGCAACTGCCACATCTACGTCGACGAGTCCGCCGACCTGGACATGGCGCTGACCATCCTGCTCAACGCCAAGGTGCAGCGGCCCTCGGTGTGCAACGCGGCCGAGTCGCTGCTGGTGCACGCGGCGGTCGCGGACGCGTTCCTGCCCGCGGCCCTGGCCGCGCTGCGCGAGCACGGCGTGACGGTGCACGGTTCGCCGGAGGTCGCGGCGTACTCCGCTGACGTCGTGCCCGCCACCGAGGAGGACTGGGGCACCGAGTATCTGGCCCTGGAACTGTCCGCACGGGTGGTGCCGTCGCTGGACGAGGCGGTCGCGCACATCCGGCGGCACGGCTCCGGCCACTCCGAGGCGATCATCACGGCGTCGCTGGCGGCCGCGAACCGGTTCGCCGCGCAGGTCGACGCGGCGGCGGTGCTGGTGAACGCGTCGACCCGCTTCGTCGACGGCGGCGAGCTGGGCTTCGGCGCCGAGATCGGCATCTCCACCCAGAAGCTGCACGCCCGCGGCCCGATGGGCCTGCCCGAACTGACCAGCACCAAGTACGTCATCACCGGCGAAGGCCAGATCCGCGCCTGACCCGCGCCGCGGTCAGCCCGTGCCGCGGGTCAGCCCGTGTCGCAACTCTTGAAGCCTCGCGGCCTCAGAGACGATCTGAGGCCGCGAGTCTTCAAGAGTTGTCGCAGGTGGGCAGGCCGCGCATGGTCAGAGGAGGGTGCTGCGGTTGGGTGGGGTGATCTCGTAGAGGGCGCGGATGACGTTGAGGGTGAGGTGTACGTCGAACACCTCACCGTCCTCGGACTCCCAGCCGCCGTCGGTGCGCTGGGTCTCCGCGAGGCGGCGCTTGGCCGCGATCATGGTCCAGTCGTCGGCGGACACGCCCACCCGGCGCAGGGCCGCCGCCATGGCCGCGGCGTCGGAGGGTGCCATCGCGGGCAGGCGCTCGCCCAGCACCGCCTGCATCCGGGCGGCCTCGTAGAACATGTCCTGCCGGTACATCACCGCCGCGCCGAGCCAGCCGGTGACCAGGTAGGACGGCCAGGTGCCGTCCGAGTTCAGGCTGCTCTTGATGAACTCCGCGCCGCGCAGGGCCGCGTCGGCGTACGGGATCGGGGTCGGGTCGCCGTACGGCAGCGACGAGCGCACGTCCAGCCCCATCACGGTGAGCCAGAACGTGGCGTTCGCGGTCAGGTAGAGCGTGGCCTCCGGGTCGCCGGGCTGCGCCCACTCGGGCGCGTCCGCGGCCAGCTCCTTGGCCTCCTGCCAGCTGCCGTCGGTCGCCTGGCGCCCGGCCAGCCAGTCGAAGGCCCGCTTGACGCCGGGCCGCCCGAGCGCGCCGAGGTCGTCGAGCTGCGCCAGCCGGAAGCAGGTGACGTCCACGGAAGGGATCTTGCCGCGCTGGGTGGCGAACCACCCGCCGCCGTCCGCCTGGCCGGCCTCGGCCGCGGCGAGTATCTCCTCGGCCGGCGAAACGCCGGTACGCAGGTACGACAGGCGTGCCCGGTCGACCGGGTCGCCCTTCTTCACCACGAAACCGATAGCCGCGTCGAGATCCACCACGGTCATCGAGGGTACGTGCCCGGTCACCGTCCGGCCTCATCAGGTTGGTCAAGGTCAACAGCACTGGCGGGTGAAATAACGGCCGAACAACGCGAGAAGGCACCAGTTCGGGCCTGGTGACGTGCCGTTGTCGGCATCGGCGCGGGCAGTTGTCAGATATGGACAGTGTTCGAAGTCACAGTGCCCCGGCCGGAGACGTTGCCGACAGCCGCCGCCGGACACGAAGACGCCGGCCGTGACGGGCACGGCCGGCGTCTGTCGCGAACGGACTCAGTAGCTGGGCAGGGACGGGTCCACGGTCTTGACCCAGGCGAGCACGCCGCCCTGGACGTGCACCGCGTCCTTGAACCCGGCCGCCTTCAGCGCGGCGAGCGCCTCGGCGGACCGCACGCCCGACTTGCAGTGCAGCACGATCTGCTTGTCCTGCGGCAGCTTGGCCAGCGCCTCGCCGGACAGGATCTCGCCCTTGGGGATCAGCACGCTGCCCGGGATGCGGACGATCTCGAACTCGGCCGGCTCGCGCACGTCGACGAGCAGGAAGTCCTTGTCGGCGTCCTGCCACTCCTTGAGCTCGCGGGCGGTGATGGTCGCGTCGACCACCGCCTCCTGCGCCTCGACGGAGACCGCGCCGCAGAAGGCCTCGTAGTCCTCGACCAGTTCGGTGATGCTCGGGTTCTCGCCGCACAGCACGCAGGACGGGTCCTTGCGCACCCGGATCTTGCGGTACGACATCTCCAGCGCGTCGTACACCATCAGCGACCCGACCAGCGGCTCGCCGATGCCGGCCAGCAGCTTGATCGCCTCGGTCACCTGGATCGAGCCGATGCTGGCGCACAGCACGCCCAGCACGCCGCCCTCGGCGCACGACGGGACCATGCCGGGCGGCGGCGGCTCCGGGTAGAGGCACCGGTAGCAGGGGCCGTGCTCGGCCCAGAACACGCTGGCCTGGCCGTCGAAGCGGTAGATCGAGCCCCACACGTACGGCTTGCCGAGCAGCACCGCGGCGTCGTTGACCAGGTAACGCGTGGCGAAGTTGTCGGTGCCGTCGACGATCAGGTCGTACTGCCCGAAGATCTCGAAGACGTTCTCGCGGTCGATCGCGGTGTTGTGGATGACCACGTTCACGTACGGGTTGATCTCCCGGACGCTGTTGGCGGCCGACTCCGCCTTGGGCCGGCCGATGTCCGACTGGCCGTGAATGATCTGGCGCTGCAGGTTCGACTCGTCGACGGTGTCGAACTCGACGATGCCCAGCGTGCCGACCCCGGCCGCGGCCAGGTACATCAGCGCGGGCGAGCCGAGCCCTCCGGCGCCGACGCACAGCACTTTGGCGTTCTTGAGCCGCTTCTGCCCCTCGACACCCACGTCGGGAATGATCAGATGGCGGCTGTAGCGGCGGATCTCGTCCACCGAGAGCGACTCGGCAGGCTCCACAAGCGGCGGCAACGACATAGGCATATTCTCGCTCGCCGCGGTAGGGAATGCCATGATCTCCAACCCGCTGGGATGCGAGTTGCATCACGCGCAGATCAGCCTTCATTTGATCATGAACTTATTCCCGCGACACGCCGCCGAACCGTGCCATAAGTTCATGATCAACTGGCTCGGGCCGGAGGCCCGTGGCCCGGTCAGGGGATGGTGGGGCCGCGGTAGAGGGCGGGGTCGGTGGGGGCGGCGGGGTGGGGCCAGGGGTTGGCGGTGCAGTCTTTGAGGCCGGTGGACTGCTGCTGCATGACGGGGGCGGGCTGGCCGGGGGCGGGGCAGGCCTCGTGGCCGTAGCCGAGCTGGTGGCCGAGTTCGTGGTTGAGGGCGAAGGCCTGGTAGTCGGGCAGCGGCGCGCCGTAGCCGGGGACGGCCTGCGACCAGCGGTCGAGGTTGACGATGAGCTGTCCGGGCAGGCGGCAGGAGCTGAAGCCCTCGGTGTGCAGGCCGCCCGCGGCGCACATCTTCTGCGTGGTGCCGGCGGTGGCCAGGTAGACGGTGAACTCGTAGCTCGCCTTCTCGGCGACGCGCTGGAAGCGGTGCTTGCCACCGCCCGTCCAGCCGCGCGGGTCGGCGAGGATCCGCTCCGCCTCGGTCGCGAACGCCGTGACCTCGGCGTCGGCGCCCTTCTCCACGGCGACGCGGAACTTGTGCAGCGTGCCCGCGGCACCCAGCACCTTGCCGGTGCCGGTGGCGTAGCCGAACGTGCCGCCGCCCGCCGGCGCGGGCGTGCTCTCCTCGCGGGGCTGCCCGGACGCCTCGGGCTCCGCCGACACCCCCGGTGCCGCGGAACCCGCCACCGGTGCGGCGGGTCCGGGCAGGAGCAGGCCGTCCTGGCCGCGCGCGAGGTCGATGCCGACCAGCACCACGACCACGCCCAGCACGCCGGCCACGAGGACCCCGTTCCGGCGGCGGCGCGCCTGGATGACGGCTCGGCGGCGGGCCCGGAACCCGGGCGCGTCCTCGGCCGGGCGGCGCGGGGCCGCCTCCTGCCGCTCGAAGAGTTCCAGCTCGCCGCGCATCAGGCCACCGGGGGCCCGGTGTAGCGCTTGCCGTCCACGTACGGCCACGAGTTGGCGGTGCAGCCCTTGAGGCCGTACGTCTGCTGCTGCATGACCGGCGCGGGCTTGCCCTGGCCCGGGCAGCCCTCGTGGAAGCGGCCGAGCTCGTGGCCCACCTCGTGATTGATCACATACTGCCGGTAGGTGTGCAGGTCGATCTTGCCGTCGACGTAGTCGGGCACCGACATCCGCCAGCGGTTGAGGTTGATGACGACCCGCCCGGGCAGGCGGCACGAGGTGTACGAGACGCCGTCGAGCCGGGTGTCCATGCCGCCCGCCCCGCACAGCTTGCGGGTCGTCTCACCGGTCGCCAGGTAGATCGTGAACTGGTACGCCGACCCGGACGGCACCCGCTGCAGCCGGTACTGCTCGCCCGCGATCCAGCTGCGCGAGTCGCCCAGCGTCTCGTCCACCATGCTGGTGAACACGTCCAGCTCCTCGTCGGCCACGTTCTTCTCCGCCGCGACCCGGAACCTCTTGACGGCGCCCGCGGTGCCCAGCACCTCGCTCTGGCCGCTCGCGTACGTCCAGGTCCCCGGGCCGGACGCGGGGAACTCGCCGGCCATCTGGTAGACGGCCTCCGGCTGCACGCTGGGTGACGGCTGCGCCGCGGGCGGTGACTGCTCCGCCGCGGGCTCGGGGCTGTCGGTCACCGCGGGGGTCGACGCCACCTGCTTGGTGGGCACCGGTTCGGGCCCACCGCGCAGCAGGTCCACGCCCACCAGCAGGGCCGCGCCGAGCAGCACGCACACGGCTGTCGCGCGGCGGCGGCGCTGCCGGGCACGAGCCCGGCTGAGCCTGCCCGACTCCACTCGCGACGACCGGACGGGAGCTTCCCGTTCGGTCCGCGGGGGCGGTGCGAGGGCGGTGCGCATCGACACAGCCTGCCACATCCCTACGGCAACAGTGCCGCTAGCCGCCTGTTCACCGCGCTGAGCGTGGCTCGGACGACCGCCCGGCGAGGGTCTCCGGAGACCAGGGCGGAGCCCGCGAGCTGCTCCACCCAACCGCCGCAGACCAGCAGAACCACCACGACGGCGACCTCGCAACTGCCCATCGGGACGATGGTCGCCTGCTCCACGAAACACCGGCCGGACTCGCCGGTCGTGGTGCCCTCCCGCAGCAGGTCGTCGATGGCCACCGCGGTCGCGGCGGCGCACAGGCGCAGCACGTACGCGTCGACGGCCGGCCCGCTGGCCACCCCGACGGCCAGCCGGTCGCCGGTGTTGAGGCGCACCTCCACCGTCGCGTCCAGGCCGAAGGTGCTGGTCTGCACGTGCTCGATGATCGCGCGGGGGCCCTGGTCGCGTTCGGTGGGCAGCGGCGGCGGTGAGGCCGTGGCGGGCAGCTCGGGTTCGCTGTTCACCGAACGCAGCGCGGCGACCCGGTCACGCAGCTCGCCCGGCGCCCGGCGGGGCACGCTCACCGGATGGCGGCGGCGCGGCTCGCGCGGCGACTGGTCGGACAGCGGATCGGGGTGCAGCCCGGTCAGTCCCGGCGGCGGTGCCGCGCCCGCGCCCGACCGGGGCGCGGGCAGCGTGGCCGTCGGCGGGGTGGTGTCCGAGGGCGGCGCGGGCTTCGGCACCGGCGGGCCGGCCGGCGCGGCGTCGATGCCCATCTGCTCCTGCAGCATGCGGGCGACCATGCGGCTGATCGCCGCGGGGTCGGCCCCCTCGGCGAGGTCGAGCCGCAGGTGGTGGGCCCCGGTGGCGGTGGTGCGCAGGGCCGCGTCGCGCACCCCGGCGACGCCGCGCACGGCACGCAGCACCGCGTCGACGTCGAACCCGTCCGGGCGTTCGTCGGTGCCCACGTCGTCACTGCGGCGCAGGTGGGAGGCGATGCGGTCGAGCTGGGGCGTCGCCGCGACAACCGGTTCCGCCTCCACCACCGGGTGGATGGCGGGCGGCACGTCGGGCACCGCGGGCACCCGCTGCGGCAGGTGCTCGGCACCCGCCGGGTCGCCCTTGGCCTCCCCCGGCTCGGCCCGCCGGGCCTCGGGCACCGCCTGCTGGGGCGGCGGAGGCAGCTGCGGCCCGCCCGCGGGCTTGGGCACGTGCGGCAGTGGTTGCTGCGGCGCCGCGCCCGCAGGCGGCGGGAGGTGCGGCGGCGGCGAGGGCGGCAGGTAGGGCCGCGGCTGCGAGACGAAGGAGGGCTGGCCGGGCAGGCCGCCCGCAGGACCGCCGTCGTTTCGTTCGCCGGAGCGGCCGGGCTCGCGGCCGGGGTCACCGGCCGCCTGCGCCGCCACACCGCGGCTGTGGTCGATGCCCGCGAGCGCGGCGGCATGGCCGTCGCGCGTGGCGGCGAGGGTTTCCCGGGCCGCGGCGAGGCCGTCCCGGGCACCGCTGAGCTGGGCGGCGCGTGCCATGCCGGCCTGGGCGGCGGCGTAGCCCTCGCGGGCCGCGTCCAGCCGGGCGGCGGCAGCGGCGGCGGGATCCGGCAGCACCGGGAACTCGCCCGTCCGGATCCGCTCGGCTGCGTCGCCCGGACGCGCGGCGTCCGCCACCGCGCCGTGCGCGGCGTCGGGACCGGCCGGTTCGGCCTCGGGACGGGCCGGTTCCTGCGCCGGCCCGCCCTGGTGGAGGCCGTTGGTGCGGGACGGTGCCGGCGGCTCGGCGAAGGCCATGCCGAAGCGTGCGCCGAGCGACATGCGCTCCGCCTCCGCCTCTTCCTCCACCGCGTCTTCGTAGTCGTAGTCGTCGTCGAGCGCGGACGCGTCCGACCTGGGCCGCGGGGCGGCGGGCGGCACGGCCCGGGTGGCGGCTTCGGCCATCGCGGCCAGCGGCGCGTCCGCGGGTGGCGCGGTGGGCACCGGGCCGGAGAGCTCGGCGGGCAGCGAGGGCCGCAGGCCGGGCGGCGGCACCGGATAACCACCGGTGGGCATGGTGAGCGCGGGATTGGCCCCGGCGGGCAGCGGCGGCATGACCGGGATCGGGATCACCTCCGGCGGCGCGACCGCGGCCGAGGGGCCGGGGTGGTACGGCGTGAACACGGGCAGGCGTCCGGTGTCGTCGGGGCCGAGCACCGGCGAGCCGTTGCGGGGGGTGGGCTCGTCGAACGCGGCGTGGCGGGCGAACTCGGCCGAGGTCTGGGCGAACTCGTCGGCATACGGGTCCTCGCCGGGGGAGGAGAGCTCCGGCAGCGGACGTTCGTATGGCCGGTGGTGGCCGTTGCGCGCGGAGGGGGCGGTGTCCGGCGCGCGGACCAGCGTGGTGGTGACCGGGTCGGCGCCGGTGAGCGCGTCTATCCCCCGGCGGTCGGCTACCGTGGCGTGCCACGGGGTCAACGGCTCGAATCCGGGCTCCAACGCCGCACCCGCACTCGACCATGTATCCGTACGGTCGGAATCCGCCCAGCTCGCGGGCTTATGCCCGTTAGCCGTCGGGTGTCCGACTCCGCCGGCTGACCCGTTGGCGGGGTCGTCAGCTCCCGCTGTGTTTCCGGTCTGCCCTGTTACGTCCACCGTGCGCTCCTCCGTCGCCCACGCTGAGGCTACCGTGAACGGCGAATGACGATAAGTTGCAACGACGGGCCAGTTTGCAAGATCCGTCAAAGGATCCGTCTGCAGGGTGAGGAGATTCGATGACCGCGGCCACCAGTGGCGCCAACCCGACCGGCTCGACAGCCACGGGCCGGCCGACCCGGCTGCCCCGGTCGGCACGACGCAAGCAGCTGCTCGCCGCTGCTCAGGACGTCTTCGTCGCCCAGGGCTACCACTCCGCAGCGATGGACGACATCGCCGAACGGGCGGGCGTGTCGAAGCCGGTGCTCTACCAGCACTTTCCTGGAAAACTGGAGCTCTACCTGGCGCTGCTCGACACGCACTGCGACGCGTTCGCCGAGCGCATCCGCTCCGCCATGGCGGCGACCACGGACAACAAGGAACGCGTCCGGGGCGCGATGCAGGCCTACTTCGACTTCGTCTCGCACGAGAGCGAGGCCTACCGGCTGGTGTTCGAGTCCGACCTGAGGAACGACCCGGCGGTCGCGGAGCGGGTGGACCGGATGGAGCGCCTGTCGGTCGAGGCGATAACCGAGACCATCATGTCCGACACGGGTGTCAGCCGCGCCCGCGCCGAGGTGCTGGCCGCCGGCCTGTGCGGCGCGGCGCAGGTGTCGGCCCGGTGGTGGCTCGCCGGCGGCCGCGTCATCGCCCAGGACGAGGCCGAGCAGCTCATCACCACCCTCTCCTGGCGCGGCATCAGCAGCTTCCCCCTCTCCGGCACCGAGCACTGAGCCCCGCCCCCACCGACGACGCTGGGGGCGATCTCGCGCGGGCGCGCCTCGGCGACACGCGTGTGCCGGACGCCGGAGGGGCCGTTCTGGCAAGATCATCACAGGAGGTCGGCCGCCACGCCATCGTCCAGCTGCGACACCGGGGTAATCTCGGGAGCGAGCCGAGGAGGTTGTGTGGAGGTCAAGATCGGTGTGCAGTTCGCCCCCCGCGAGTTGGTGGTGGACAGCACGCAGACGCCCGCTGAGGTCGAGCAGATGGTCGCCGACGCGCTTGCGTCGAAGGCCCAGCTGCTGACGCTGGTCGACGAGAAGGGCCGGCGGGTCATCGTCCCGCTGGACAAGCTGGCTTACGTGGAGATCGCCGAGGCTTCGACGCGGAGTGTCGGCTTCTCGGCCCGCTGAGGTCGATCAGTACATAACTGCAGGTGAACGGCACGGTGCGGGTCGCACCGTGCCGTTCGCCGTCGCGGCCGGGTGCCCGGGGCAGGTCGGGCCGGTAGTCTGCGAGCGTGTCCACTGACGCCGGAGTGATCGATCTACTGGGCATGCTCGCCTACGGCGAGCTGCTGGCCTTCGACCGCATGGCCGCCGACGCCCGGCTCGCCCCGGACCTGGGCCGGCAGGCCCGGCTGGCCGAGATGGCCGCCTGGGAGATGGCCAACTACCGGCGGCTGGCCAACCGGCTCACCGCGCTGGGCGCGGACCCCGAAGAGGCAATGCTCCCGTTCGTCACCGCGCTGCGCACGTACCACGACAACACCGAGCCGGGAGACTGGCTGGAGGCGCTGACCAAGGCGTACGTCGGCGAGGGCATCTCCGACGACTTCTTCCGCGAGGTGGCGCAGGTGCTGCCCGAAGGCGTGCTGGCCGCGCCGGACCGGGCCCTGGTGCTCGACGTGCTGCACGACGACGGCTACGCGGACTTCGCGGCCGGGGAGATCCGCGCGGCCATCGCGGCGGACCCGAAGGTGGCCAACCGGCTGTCGATGTGGGCGCGCCGGCTGACCGGCGAGGCGCTGTCCCAGGCGCAGCTGGTCGCCCAGGAGCGCAGCCCGCTGACGGCGCTGGTGCTGGCGGGCATGAGCGGCGGGGAGTCGGTCGACGTGCTGTTCCGGAGGTTGACCACCGCGCACACGGCCAGGATGACGGCGGTCGGCCTCAACAATTGACCGTTTTGCGTGGGAAATCCCACTAAGAACCGGGAATTCGACACACACCTGGTGACCAGACGGCCACCGGGCCGTACGATGGCTGAGTTGACATGGGCCCGATGCCCATGTCGTCGCGTGTGCGGCGCCGCGATCCCCAACGATCGCGCCGCGCGATGGGATCCACATCCTTCATCGCCGCGCCCCGCGCTCGAGACTACATATACGCCCTTCGATGAACCGGGCGTACCGACATCCGCTGGGCAGCCCGCAGGGTCCGCCGTACGCGGATCACTGAGAGGGCACCCCAGAACCTGATGACCGAAAACATCGAAAGCACCACCGAAAGCACTCCCAAGACCGTCACCCTCGCGCCCACCTTCGCCGAGCTCGGCGTGCGCCCGGAGACCGTGGCCGCACTCGCCGCGATGGGCATCGAGCGCGCCTTCGCCATCCAGGAGTACGCGCTGCCGATCGCGCTGCGCGGCGGCGACATGATCGGTCAGGCGCCCACCGGCACCGGCAAGACCTTCGGCTTCGGCATCCCGCTGATCGACCACGCGATCGCCCCGGGCGAGGGCGAGTCCAGCGGGCAGCCGCAGGCGCTCGTCGTCGTGCCGACCCGTGAGCTGGGCCTGCAGGTCGCCAAGGACCTCGCCGGCGCGGGCCGGTCCCGCGGCGTGCGGGTGCTGGCGCTGTACGGCGGCGTCGCGTACGAGCCCCAGGTCGACGCACTGAAGGCCGGTGTCGAGATCGTGGTCAGCACGCCCGGCCGCCTGCTCGACCTGTGCAAGCAGAAGCACCTCAAGCTCGACCAGGTCAAGGCGCTGGTGCTCGACGAGGCCGACCGCATGCTCGACCTGGGCTTCCTCGACGACGTCGAGAAGATCCTGAAGATGCTGCCGGAAGACCGGCAGACCATGCTGTTCTCGGCGACCATGCCGGACCCGATCGTCACCCTGTCGCGCAAGTTCCTGCGCACGCCGGTGACGGTGCACGCGGGCCACACCACCGAGCCGGGCGTCAGCCCGCAGACCAAGCAGGTCGTCTACCGCACGCACCAGCTGAACAAGCTGGAGCTGCTGGCCCGCATCCTGCAGGCGCAGGGCCGCGGCCTCACCATGATCTTCACCCGGACCAAGCGCAACGCCGACCGCGTCAGCGAGGACCTCGACTTCCGCGGTTTCGCGGCCGCCGCGGTGCACGGCGACCTGGGCCAGGGCGCGCGTGAGCGGGCGCTGCGCGCGTTCCGGGCGGGCAAGGTCGACGTGCTCGTCGCCACCGACGTGGCCGCCCGCGGCCTGGACGTCTCCGGCGTCACCCACGTCATCAACTACGACTGCCCGGACGACGCGGAGACCTACGTGCACCGCATCGGCCGCACCGGCCGCGCCGGGGCCACCGGTGTCGCGGTGACCTTCGTCGACTGGGAGGACATGCCCCGCTGGCGGATCGTCGACAAGACGCTCGGCCTGGAGCTGACGGGCCCCGACGGCCCGGCGGAGACGTACCACACCTCGCCGTGGGTCTACACCGACCTGGACATCCCCACCGACGTCAGCGGCACCCTGCCCAGCGCCCAGCGCTCCCGGGCCGGGCTGTCCGCCGAGGTCGAGGAGGACCTGGGCGGCCGTTCCCGCGGCAGCCGGGACCGTGGCAAGCGCGGCCCGGCGGCCGAGCAGGCCGCCCCGCCGCGCGAGCGCGCGCCGCGCCGCCGCCGTCGCCTGGCCGGTGACGACGACGCCGCACCGGTGGCCGAGGCCGGAGCACAGGACGCGCCCGCCGACACGCCCGACGCCGAGGGTGAGGCCGGCCGTGGCCGCCGCCGCCGTCGCGGCCGGGGTGCCGGCACGGGCGCCGCGGTCGCCGCGTCGGTGACCCACGAGGGCGGGCTCGCACCGCTGTTCGCCGCTCCCCCGGACGGCTCCGACGGCCCGGCGGAGCCCGCCGAGGCAGCCGAGGGCGGCGCTTCGCGCTCGCGTTCGCGCCGCCGTCGTCGCCGCGGCGGGTCCGGTGGACCGGCCGAGGGCGCGCTGGAGACCTCGGTCGAGAGCTGATCTCGCGTCACAGGGACGCCCCCACGCTGCAGCCACAGCGTGGGGGCGTCTCTTTGCGCAGGCCAGGATCAAACGAAAGTTTGAGGTTAGGGTGACCTTACTCGCGTACGGTGCTGCGCATGAGTGAGCCCTTCTCCGCCCGCCTGCGCGCCGCCACCTGGTCCGACCACAGCTCGGCCGAGCAGACGACGTTCCTGGACGACCTGACCCGGGGGCGGCTGACCGTCGCCGCCCACGCCGCGCTGACCGCGCAGCACTACCTGGTCTACCAGGTGCTGGAGGAGGCCGCGGCGCGCTGGAGCGGGGACGCGGCCGTGTCCGGCTTCCACGACGACGCGCTCACCCGCCTGCCCGCGCTCGCCGCGGACCTCGCCTTCCTGCTCGGGACCGACTGGCGCGACGCGCTCACCCCGGTCCCGACCACCGCCGAGTACACCGCCCGCCTGCGCGAGGTGGCGTTCACCTGGCCCGGCGGCTTCGTCGCCCACCACTACAACCGCTACCTGGGCGACCTGTCCGGCGGGCAGTACGTGGCCCGCGCCCTGGCCCGCGCGTACGGGCTCGACCTCGGCGGCGACGGCCTGCGCTTCTACGCCTTCGACGGCATCGCCGACCCGACCGCCTTCAAGGACGCCTACCGCGCCCGGCTCGACGCCGCGCCCTGGGACGCCGCCGAGCAGGACCGGGTCATCAACGAGGTGAAGCTCGCCTACCTGTTCAACACCGATCTGCTGGCCGACCTTGGCCGGGTCCACCCGGACCCGTTCCCGCCGGAGGTCATCGCCCAGATCATGCGGCACATGAACGACGACCACCCCGCCGACTCCCTGCTGATCTGCCGGGCCACGCTGCCCGAGCCGGCCCGCCCGGCCGCCACTGCGGCGGCCATGTCGGGCATGGACAACCGCGGCATCGAGTTCAAGGCCGTGATCAACGGCGTCGAGACGCCGATCCGGGTGCCCTTCGCCCAGCAGTTGACCGAGCGCGCCCAGGTGCGCGTCGAGGTGACCCGGCTCTACCGCGAGGCGTGCGCCCTGCTCGGGGTGCCATCCCGGTGAGCGCGGGCGTGGAACACTGGCCGGTGTGGAGACGGCACACGATGTCCTCATCGCGCTGACCAGGCGGTACGCCTTCGCTGAGGTGGCCGCGCTGGTCGCGCCGGACTCCGGCGTGCTGCCGCGCGCCGGCGGCGGGGCGCTGTCCACCGAGTCCGTCGCCCACGTGCAGCAGCTGTGCGCGTTCGGGCAGCGGCTGCTCGACCTCGACGCTGAGGACTTCGGCGAGCTGAACGCCGCCGCCGAGGCCAACACCGAGCATGCGGTCGCCGACCAGGTGCATGGCGACCACGTGCCCGAGCACCTGCGGGAGCGGGCGCTGGCGTGCCGCATGCCGCAGGCGCCCAGGGAGGTGCACCGCGGCGCGCTGGGCAGCATGCGGCCCGCGTTCCGGCTGCTGCTGGAGGTCATCGACGCACGCTTCCGGCGCGGCGAGACCACGGCGGTGGTCGCCGCGGTGCACATCGCCAGCGAGTACGGGCCGCTGCTGGTCTGGGAGCGGGTGCTCGGGCACGCCGCCGACCCGGTGCGCATGCCCGCGGCGGTGGGCGGCGACGGCAGCGCGTGGGGCGACTTCGACGACCGGGACTGCCCGCACACCAAGCCCGAGAAGTCCGCCGCGCGGCGCTGCCTGACCGTGGCGCACGAGAACAGCGCCGGCTGGCGGACCTACCTCGACCGCCAGCACTCCAACACCTCGCACGCACTCTGCGTCTGCGCCACCACCTGCCACCGCCGGTGCAGCGTCTACCGCCGCCTCGACGCACGGCAGGCCGAGGTGGTCACCCACGGCTGCCGGCTGGCCGCGGCGCTCAACGAGTCGGCGGTGGTGAAGCTGCGCCACAGCGCGCCGGTCGGCCACGGCTTCGGCGTGCCGTCCCAGCGCGAGCTCCTCGACGCCTGGGGTCGCACCCGCGCCTCGCTGGCCAAGCACGACCCGGCGATCGCCGAGGAGGACGGTTACCCGCTGCCCGGGTTCGCCGCCTTCGTCGCGGTGCTGGCCGGTGCGCCCATGCCCCCGGACACCCTGCTCGCCGAGACCGCCATCGAACTCGCCAAAGCCCTCACTCCCTGACGCCCGCCCGCAGCGCGGCGCATTGATCGTTCGACTTGCCTGGCACCTGTGCGTATCTTGGGCGCGCTTTCGCCCATGTGCCTGGCAGGTCGAGCGAGCTTGACGCGGGCGGTCAGCCCGGCGGGGTGACCGCCAGCAGGGTCGCCAGGTGGGGTTGGACCTGCCACTCGGACAGCAGGGCGGCCAGTTCCGCGGCCTCGGCGGGCGACGGGCGGCGGCCGGTGCGGTGGGCGCGGATCATCGCGTTGCGCGGGGTGTGCGCCGAGTCGATGAACTCGACCACCTCCACCGCGTACCCGTGCTCGCGCAGCAGTGCCGCGCGCACCGTGTCGGTGAGCACGTCGGCGAAGCGCTCGCGCAGGATGCCGTGCTCGGTCAGCAGCCCCGCCGCGCCTGCCGGCGGGTGCTTGCGCAGCTGCCGGGACAGGTCCTTGTGGCAGCAGGGCGCGGCCAGGATCCAGCGCGCGTCCCAGGACAGCGCGCGGGCCAGCGCGTCGTCGGTGGCCGTGTCACAGGCGTGCAGCGCCAGCACCACGTCGGCCTGCGGCACCGCGGCGTCGGCGATGGTGCCCGCGAGGAAGCTGACGTGGTCCGCCCAGCCCAGCTTGCGGGCGATCGCGGTGTTGCGCTCGCGCTGGTCGTCGCGCACGTCCACGCCGATCAAGCGCACGTCCAGGCCGAGCCCGGACAGGTGGCGGTACGCCGCGAAGGTCAGGTACGCGTTCCCGCAGCCCAGGTCGACGACGTGCAGCGGGCTCGGCAGCTGCGCCGGGTCGGGCAGGGTGGCGTCCAGCGCCCGCAGGAACGCGTCGACCTGCCGGCGCTTGGCGGCGTCACCGCCGATCACGGCGTACAGCGGGTCGCCGGGGTCGATCAGGTGCTCGCGCGGCCGGTCGTGCGCGGTGACCGCGGGCGCGGCCGCGGGGGCCGCGGAGCGGTGCAGCACCGCGCCCTTCTTGGTGGCCTGCAGGCGCACCGTGCCGTGCGCGGTCTCCACCGTCCAGCTGCCGAACGGCTCGGCCAGCAGCTCGTCGACCCGGCCCGCCAGCTCCGCGCCGGGGGCGAGGTTCACCGTGGTGGGGCGCTGCCCGTCCTCGGTCACCAGCTGCACCCGGTCCCCCGCTTTCAGGGTCACCGGGCGCAGCGTGGCGCGTGACACGGACGGCGTCCCGTCGCGCCGCTGCCCGCCCGCGGTCGCCCGGATCAGGTCCGGCGCCAGCAGGAGTTCGCGTACCTCGGCCAGGGCTTCAGGGAGTGCTGCCATACGTCAAGGATGCGCGATGGCGCGCGGAGCCGGTCAGAAGGCCCCGGCCGGCTCGCGGTAGTAGCCCGGACTCTCCGCGGAGAAGACGATCAGCGCCACGATCGCCGCGATGATGAGCAAGCCCAGCGCGGTGGCGATCCAGCCGACGATGATGCCGGTCAGGGCCATGCCGTCGCCCTCCTCGCCGCTCTCGCGGATCTTGCGACGGGCGACGTGCCCCAGGATCGCGCCGAGCGGGCCGAGGATGAGCGCGGGCACGCCGTAGAAGCACAGCATGACCGCGCCGGCCAGTGCGGTCACCATCGCGCCGATGGCCATGCCGTTGGTGCGCCGCTGCAGGTAGACGTAGGGGTATGGGGCGTATCCGGGCGGTGGGTAGGCGCCGTACGGGTTCGGCTGGCCGAGCGGCTGCCCGGGAACCTGCGGCCAGCCGCCGGTCGGGTGACCGGCCGCCGGGTGGTGCGCGGCCGCCTGGTACGGGTTCGGCCAGTGTCCGGGTGCGGCAACGGGGCTCGCGGCCGGGCTGCCGGGCGCGGCCGCGGGGGTGGCCGGGCTGTCCTGAGCGTTCGCCGCGGCGGGGTCGGCCGGGCCGAAGGTCAGCGGCGCCGGTGCAGGGAACGCCGGCTGCGGCGTGCCGGGATCCGGGCTCGGGGGTGGCGGCGCGGTGGGGTCGGTCATCGGCCTGGCTCCATCCGGTAAGGGTCCCGACAGAGTAAGCGGTGCCTCCTACTGGCGTCAGCTCGGACAAACCGGCAGGATCAAGCCATGAACGAGCGGATGGATCTCTTCCGGCTGGACGGCCGGGTCGCACTCGTCACCGGTGCCGGCAGCCCGCACGGCATCGGCTTCGCCACCGCTCGCCAGCTGGCCGCACTCGGCGCGAAGGTCGCCGTCGTCTCCACCACCCGGCGCATCCACGAACGCGCCGGCGAGCTGGGCGTGCTCGGCTTCGTAGCCGATCTCACCCTGGAGGCGGAGGTCGGCGCGCTCGCCGACGCGGTCACCGAGCAGCTGGGCGACGTCGACATCCTGGTCAACAACGCCGGCCTGACCAGCCGGGCCAGCCCGGAGGTGATCCGGCCGGTCGCGCAGCTCAGCTTCGAGGAGTGGAAAGCCGAGATCGACCGCAATCTGACCACGGCGTTCCTGTCCAGCCGGGCGTTCCTCGGCGGCATGTCGGAGCGCGGCTGGGGCCGCATCGTCAACCTCGCCGCCACCGCCGGACCGGTGAACGCGCTGCCGGCCGAGGCCGGTTACGCCGCCGCGAAGGCGGGCGTGCTGGGCCTGACCCGGGCGCTGGCGATGGAGCTGGTCGCCGACGGCATCACCGTCAACGCGGTCGCCCCCGGCACCATCCACACCTCGGCGTCGACGCTGGCCGAACTCAAACTCGGCTACGACACCCCGATGGGCCGCCCCGGCACCCCCGACGAGGTCGCCGCCACCATCGCCTTCCTCTGCTCCCCCGCCGCGGGCTACATAACGGGCCAGATGCTGGTGATCGACGGCGGCCAATCCGTCCGCCAGGGCTGACCAGCCGAAGGAAGGGCACCTTCTTGACGCTATCCGTAGCAGAAGGTGCCCTTCTTAACACCGGAGCGGCTTCACCTGCGGTGAAGCCGTCGGCGATTTGCGGTGGGCGCGGTGCGGGGCTCGGCGTGGGGCGGGGCTCGGCGTGGGGGCGAGGCTCGGCGCGACGGTGAAGGCCCGGAGCCGTGTGGTCATACCCCCACGGTTTGGGGTGTCAGCGCGAGCGCGGCCGCGTCGGGGAGGGTGACCGCCGACTCGCCCGCGAAACCGTCGTCGGAGGCGAACTGCAGGTGGTCGGCGAGATCCGGCGCGGCCAGCCGGATCGCCCGGATGCCCAGCGCCTGCGCGCCGGTCAGCTCACGGGAACCGCCGTCGCCGACGAACACGCACTCCTCGGGGACCACGTCCAGCCGCGCGCAGGCGGCGAGGTAGATGCGCGGATCCGGCTTGCTGCAGCCGACCTGCACCGAGAAGACCTTCGCGTCGAGCAGGTGGTTGACCGGCAGCGCCCGCATGATCTCGGGCAGCTCCCAGGCGCAGTCGCTGACCACGGCCAGGCGGATGCCCGCCCGGCGCAGCCGCCACAGCGTGGGCACCGCCTCGGGACGCAGGTGCGTGTCGGCGCGTACGGCCATCAGCCGGGCGGCCTGGGCCGCGCGCAGCCGCGCCGGGGTGACGCGTACACCCAGCTCGGAGGCCACCCAGCGCATGGTGTCCAGGGCGTCGCCGTACGCGCCCCGGCAGCGGGGGAAGAAGGAGGTGTTCAGCACCGCGAAGTACTCGGCGGGCTCGCAGCCGAGCAGCCGGGGGGCCAGTTCGTGGGCCGGTCCGCGGGTGCACGCCGAGGTCAGCGTGCCGTAGAAATCGAACAGGATCGCGCGCGGCATTACGCCGGATAACGAAGGTTCTGAATCCATTCGAGCGACAGTAATCAGCTGCTCACGTGAAGTACATAGGATGATCGCGCACAGTGGGCAGATGAACGCATGGAGTAGATGTCAGTGTGCTGACAGGCCGCTCACCTGCGCCTGGCAGGATCGGGCCTCATGCGATCACGGCTCGACCCGCTCACCATCGCCGCGATCACCATCGCGATCATCGCCGTGTCCTCGTCCGGGCCGCTCATCGCATACGCCGCCGCGCCCGCGCTGGCCATCGCCTTCTGGCGCAACGCCCTCGCCGTCGGCGTGCTCGCCCCGGTCACCCTCACCCGCCGCCGCGCCGAACTGCGCGGCCTGCGCACCGACCACGCCTGGCGGTGGAGCGTGCTGGCCGGGCTCGCGCTGGCCGGGCACTTCGCCACCTGGGTGCCCAGTGTCAAGATGACCACCGTCGCCACCGCGACCGCACTGGTCGCCACGCAGCCGGTCTGGGCCGGCCTGATCGCGCTCTGGCAGGGCCGGCGGCTGGGCCGGTGGACCTGGGTCGGCATCGGCACCGCCGTGGTGGGTGCGGCCATCGCGACGGGCGCGGACTTCACCCAAGGGGGTACGGCTTTCGTCGGCGACCTGCTCGCCGTGGCCGGCGGCCTGCTCGCGGCGATCTACACGTCCCTGGGCGAGAAGGCCCGCAGCCGGACCTCGACCACGACGTACACCACCGTCTGCTATTCCGTGTGCGCCGCGGTGCTGCTCGGGGTGTGCCTGCTGTTCGGCGTGGAGCTGACCGGCTTCGACGACCGGACCTGGCTGGCCATCATCGCGCTGACGGCCGGCGCGCAGCTGCTCGGGCACTCGATGTTCAACTACGCCCTGCACAAGGTCTCCGCCACCACGATCAGCGTACTGATCCTGCTGGAGGTGCCCGGGGCCGCAGCGCTCGGCTGGGTGTGGCTGGGCCAGGCCCCGCCCGCCGCGGCCTGGCCCGGCATCGCCCTGCTCATGGCGGGCGTCGCCGCCGTCATCCTGGGCGCGCGCCGCCCGGCCGCCCTGCCCACCCCCGACCCGGTGGACGTCGACCTCCCCGCCCGCGACGGCTGACGCCGTGTCGGTGCCGCGGTTCTGCACTTTCCGGGAAAGTGCAGCCACTCGCGCGCTCGAACGCGCAGTTTCCCCGAAACTGCAGCCCGGCAACGCCGGCCCTGCTGCTCGCGTCGCGTCGGCGGGTGAAGGTGCGGCGGTGCGGCGGCGCAGGCCGGGTGGGCGAGGTGTTAAGAAGGTGCCCTTCCGCTACGCGTAGCGATGGGAAGGTGCCCTTCCTTCGGGTGGGAGGATGGGCGGCATGACGCATCCGTTGGTGGAGGAGGCCGCCAAGAAGGCGGCGGTCGCGTGGGTGTCGGTGGGCGGCGGGCTTGCGCGCGCGGTGTGGTGCCTGCCGCAGGACGGGCGGCTGCACGTGGTGGTCGGGCCGGGTGAGCAGGACCTGCCGGGGCTGGCCGAGGCCGCCACCGCCACGGTGACGCTGCGCGGCGACCACGGCGGGGCGGTGGTGACCTATCCGGCACAGGTGCAGCGGATCGAGCCGGGCAGCGAGCAGTGGGACGCGGTCGCGGTGACGCTGGCGGGCAAGCGGCTCAACTCTCCCGGCACCGCCGAGTTGCTCGCCGCGCGCTGGGGCCGGGAGTGCGCCCTGGTGGCGCTCACCCCGGCCGGCGACCCCGCACCGGCGGGCGACGACTCGGGGCGGGCCGAACCGCGGCCGAGCCCCGCCGCCAACGCCACCCGCAAGCCGTTCCGGCTGCACCGGGTACGACGCCGATAACACCCGATCATGTGAGAAATACGCATACCATGCGAATATGGCCACGCTGACCAGGGTCTTCGTCGCCCGGCTCGCAGGCCTGCCCGTCTACGACCCGAACGGCGACCAGGTGGGCCGGGTGCGTGACGCCGTCGCCCGGCTGCGCTCCGACGGGCCCCCGTCGGTCGTCGGGCTGGTCGCGGAGATGCCGCTGCGGCGGCAGATCTTCCTGCCGATGGCCCGGATCACCTCGATCGACACCGACAGCGTGGTGCTCGGCTCCGGCACCATCAACCTGCGCCGCTTCCAGAAGGGCCCGGCCGAGCTGATGGTGCTCGCCGACCTGCTGGACCGGCGCATCACCACCCCCAACGGCACCCCTGCCACGGTCGTGGACGTCGCCATGGAGTCCGACCGGGCGGGGCAGTGGAACCTCGGCCGCGTGGCAGTACGCGACGTCACCAGCCGGCTGAGCCGCCGCGGCCAGCTGCACCAGTTCGAGTGGCACGAGCTGCCCGGCCTGGTCGACCCCGGCGCGCTGCAGGGCACCGCGTCGCTGCTGTCCGTGCTGGAGAAGATGCGCCCGGCCGATCTCGCCAACGCCCTGCAGGACCTGCCCGACCAGCGCAAGCACGCGGTGGCCGCGGCGCTGGACGACGAGCGGCTGGCCGACGTGCTGGAGGAGCTGCCCGAGCACGCGCAGGTCGACATCCTGGCTCGGCTGGACCGCGAGCGGGCCGCCGACGTGCTGGAGGAGATGGACGCCGACGACGCCGCCGACCTGCTGGCCGAGCTGCCGCCCTCGGAGCGGGCGCTGCTGCTGGACCTGATGGAGCCGGAGGAGTCCGCCCCGGTGCGCGCCCTGATGCAGTACCGGCCGAACACCGCGGGCGCGGTGATGACCAGCGAGCCGGTGATCCTGACCCCGGACGCGACCGTCGCCGACGCGCTGGCCCGCATCCGGGAGAAGTCGCTGTCCCCGGCGCTGGCCGCGCAGGTGTTCGTGTGCCGCGCTCCGATCGACACGCCCACCGGCCGCTACCTGGGCGTGGTGCACTTCCAGCGGCTGCTGCGCGAGCCGCCGGGCGACCTGCTGGGCGGGGTGCTGGAGCGCGACATCACGCCGCTGGCGCCGAACCTGCCGCTGGCCGACATCACCCGGCGGATGGCGACGTACAACCTGGTCGCGATCGCGGTGGTGGACTCCAACGACCGGCTGGTCGGCGCGGTGACCGTGGACGACGTGCTCGACCACCTGCTGCCGCGGGACTGGCGGGAGCAGGAGCGCGCCGCGGACAGCACCCCATGACCGCGGCCGGCCGGGAGGCGGTCCGGTGAACGACCGCCTGGACCAGCCCCGGGAGCCGCACGCCATCCGGCTGCCCCGCTGGGACCCCGACGCGTTCGGCAACTTCGCCGAGAAGTTCGCCCGCTTCATGGGCACCGCGAAGTTCCTCGTCTACATGACGGTCTTCGTGATCGTGTGGATCCTGATCAACCTGATCGGCGTCTTCGGGCTGCAGTGGGACCCGTACCCGTTCATCCTGCTCAACCTGTTCTTCAGCACCCAGGCGTCGTATGCCGCACCGCTGATCCTGCTCGCCCAGAACCGCCAGGCCGACCGCGACCGGCTGACCATCGACGAGGACCGCCGCCGCGCCCAGGCCCAGAAGGCCGACACGGAGTACCTGGCCCGGGAGATCGCCTCGCTGCGCATGGCGCTCAACGAGGTGGCGACCCGCGACTACATCCGCTCCGAGCTGACCAAGCTGGCCGAGGAGCTGGACGACGCCGCGCACCGGCGGCACCAGCAGGAGAAGGCCGATCGCAAGGAAAAGAAAAGCCGCGCGTCGCAAGGGGCATGACGCGCGGCCGGATCTCTTTCGATGGTCCCACGGTCGGGGGACGGGGGCAACGGGTCGCGAGAATGTTGCGCGTGCCACCCGGCCCTCGCGGCGGCCGCTCATGATCGATGCCGCGGGTAACATGGGCGCATGTCCACCGCTGTGCACGCCGACGACCAGGCTGTCCTGGCCGCACTCGCCTCCGTGAACGACCCGGAGATCAAGCGCCCCATCACCGAGCTCGGCATGGTCGAGTCGGTGAAGGTCGACGCGGGTGTGGCGTACGTCCGCATCCTGCTCACCGTCGCCGGCTGCCCGCTCAAGGACACCCTGCGCACCGACATCACGGCGGCCGCCGTCACCGTCGAAGGCGTCACCTCGGTCGAGATCGACTTCGGCGTGATGAGCCCCGACCAACGCCAGGACCTGCAGAAGCGGCTGCGCGGCAACGCTGCGGCCGAGCCGGTGATCCCCTTCGCGCAACCCGGCAGCCGCACCCGCGTGTACGCGGTCGCCTCCGGCAAGGGCGGCGTCGGCAAGTCCAGCGTCACCGTCAACCTGGCCGCCGCGCTGGCCGCCCGGGGCCTGTCGGTGGGCGTCGTCGACGCCGACATCTACGGCCACTCGGTGCCCCGCATGCTCGGCGTGCAGGGCCGTCCCACCCAGGTCGAAGACATGATCATGCCGCCGCAGGCGCACGGCGTGAAGGTCATCTCCATCGGTATGTTCACCAGCGGCAACGCCGCGGTCGTCTGGCGCGGGCCGATGCTGCACCGGGCCCTGCAGCAGTTCCTCGCGGACGTGTACTGGGGCGACCTGGACGTGCTGCTGCTCGACCTGCCCCCGGGCACCGGCGACATCGCGATCTCGCTGGCGCAGCTGCTGCCGACCGCGGAGATCCTGGTCGTCACGACCCCGCAGGCCGCGGCCGCCGAGGTCGCCGAGCGCGCCGGCGCGATCTCCATGCAGACCCACCAGCGCCTGGTCGGCGTCATCGAGAACATGTCCTGGCTGGAGCTGCCCGACGGCACCCGCATGGAGGTCTTCGGGGCCGGCGGCGGGCAGACCGTGGCCGACTCGCTGACCCGCCTCACCGGCGCGTCGGTGCCGCTGCTGGGTCAGATCCCGCTGGACACCGGCGTACGCGAAGCCGGCGACGACGGCACCCCCGCCGTGCTGGCCAAGCCCGACTCCCCAGCCGGCACCGCCCTCAACGCCATCGCCGACCGCCTGGCCCTGCGCCGCGAGTCCCTGGTCGGCAAGTCCCTGGGCCTCTCCCCCGCCAAGCGCTGACCCAGGCGCGACACCCCGACCCGCCCGCGGGCCCGGCCCGCCCTGCGGGCACCCCACCCTGCGACAACTCTTGAAGACTTGCGGCCTCAGAGTGCATCTGAGGCCGCAAGTCTTCAAGAGTTGTGCGCGAAGGGCGTGGCCGGCCGCCGCGGCGCGGAGCGCTGTGCGACGTCGGCGGGGTGGGTCAGGTGGCGTCGTCGAAGCGGGCCGGGGCCGGGGTGGCGGCGGGCGCGGACGAGGTGGATGCGGGGGTGGCGGAGGCCATGGCGTTGACGTTGGCCTTGGTCTCGGCGGCCAGCTTGCCGGCGGTGCTCAGCTCGCCCTTGAGGTCGTCGTAGATGCCGGTCAGCGGCTTGCGGAGGGCGGCCTCGTCCTCCTCGCTGAGCAGGTGCTTGCGGACGAAGGCCTTCGGGTTCAGGTCTTCGAGCTTGATGTCGGTGCCCAGCTCCTTGCTCAGGTCGCCGGTGGCGTTCGTGGCCATGGCGCGCAGGCCGCGCAGCATCCGCATGCCGTCGCCGATGACCTTGGGAAGCCGCTCCCCGAAGATCAACAGTGCGATCAGCAGGAGCCCGATGAACTCCCAGCTGTTCAGGTTGTCCAACACCGCTGCCTCCCGAGTGTGTCCGCCGTCGCAAGGGTACGTGCGCGACGGCCGGACAGGCCACCCCTCAGTCAGCGTCAGCGACGAGTGTCACGGCAGCATCGTGGCTGGTGGCGCCCCGTTTGTAGGTCACTTCGACCACCTCACCCGGTGCAGTTTTCCGCACAAGTGCGATGAGGTCCGTCGGCTCGCTGAGCGGGCGGCCGTCGAAGCTGGTCACCACGTCACCGGTGCGCATGCCCGCCTCGGCGGCCGGACCGGTGGCGGTGACCTCACCCAGCCGCACCCCGCCGGCCGGTCCGCGGAACGACTCCTCGACCTCCGCGCCGATCACCGTACGGTGCGCCCGGCCCGCGGCGATGATCTCCTCGGCGACCCGGCGGGCGTGGTTGATCGGGATCGCGAAGGCCAGACCGATGTTGCCGGCCGACTCCTCGCTGCCCGCCATCGACTTGATCACGGCGTTGATCCCGACGACCTGCCCTGCGGCGTCGACCAGCGGGCCGCCCGAGTTGCCGTGGTTGACCGCGGCGTCGGTCTGGATCGCGGCGTAGTACCTGGTGGTGCCGTTCTCGGCGTCGGTGGCGATGGGCCGGTCCAGCGCGCTGACGATGCCCGCGGTGACGGTGCCGCGCAGCGCCAGCGGCGAGCCGATGGCCACCACCGCGTCGCCGACCGCTACCGCGTCGGAGTCGCCCAGCATGGCCGGGTGCAGCTCGCCACGCTTGACCTGGAGCACCGCGACGTCCGACTCCGGGTCGGTGCCGATCACCTTCGCCGGGGAGCTGGTGCCGTCGTCGAATATGACGCTCACCACTCCGGAGCTGCCCGACACCACGTGGTCGTTGGTGATGATGTGGCCGTCGGCGCTGGCCACGAAGCCCGAGCCGAGCGAGACGCTGCCGTCCACCGGCACCCGGACGGTGACCACGCTGGGCAGCAGCATGCTGGCCACGGCGGCCAGCGACTCGGGGGCACGGTGCGGCGGGGAGGCGGTCGAGCCGAGGATCGAGCGGGCGGTCTGGCGGTCGTCGCTGAACCGCACGCCCATCGCGCCGCCGAGCACCCCCGCCAGCACCCCCGCGAGGACGGCCGCTCCGGCGACTGTCCACAACGTACGCCGTCGGGTATGGTCAGGCTCGGCCAACGGCTCCGGCACGGGCGCGTGCGCGCGCTCCGCGGGTGGCACGAGCGCCACCGGCGAGTGCGGATCGCGCCACGGATCGTTGAGCGCATCAGACCACCAAAACGACGCCGGCGGTGCGACGGCCGGTGGCGTGTGCTGCGCTGCCGTCCGGTCGTCGTCATCCGGCCGGCGAAACCCCCAGCCGTCGGTCACTGACCAGCCCTCCGTCCCGTTCCCGGTTTCAGGATGGCATGGTTTCAACGTGAAAAATCACTGTTCACGGAAGGTGCCCCATGACGACGCTGCATCGCCAGCCCGGTAGCGCAGGCGACTTCATCGCGTCGTTCGTCCCCGAGGACGTGATCGCGCAGACGGCCCGCGGGCTGGCGGTCGAGGTGGGCCTGCAGCCTGTCGCACCTGCGGTCGGCGCGGCCCTGCGCATGCTGGCGGGAGCCTGCGCCGCGAAGGCCGTCGTCGAGATCGGCACCGGCACCGGGGTCAGCGGACTGTGGCTGCTGCGCGGGATGCGCGCCGACGGCGTGCTGACCACCATCGACCGCGAGTCCGAGCACCAGCGCATGGCGCGACGGCTGTTCATGGAGGCCGGCTTCTCCGCCTCGCGGGCCCGGGTGATCACCGGCCGGGCGCTGGAGGTGCTGCCCCGTCTCGCCGACGGCGCCTACGACCTGATCTTCGTCGACGCCGACCCGACCGAGTACGCCGCGTTCGTGGACGCCGCGGCCCGCCTGCTGCGCCCCGGCGGCGTGGTCGTCCTGCACGGAGTCCTGACCAGCGGCCGCGACGTCTTCACCGTCCGCGAGCTGGCCTACGCCGTCCGCGACAGCGACCTCTGGCAGCCCGCCCTGCTCCCCCTCGGCGAAGGCCTCCTAGCCGCCGTCAAAGCCTGACGACCCCCGCACTTTAAATAGACGTTGGCCTATCTGATCGAGTTTTCAAAGATCGAACTCAATCAGATAGGCCAACGTCTATAAACGAAACGGTCAGGAGACCGTGGAGAGCCACCGCACCAGGGTGCGTACGCCCCAGCCGGTCGCGCCCTTGGTCAGCTCCCCGTCCGGCGTGGCCGACCAGGCCGGCGACGACATGTCGATGTGCACCCACCGGTCGCGCATGCTGCCCGCGAACTCGCGCAGGTAGAGCGCCGCCGTGATGGTGCCGGGGTTGCCGGCCGCGTTGTCCAGGTCGGCGATGTCGGAGGCGACGTCACCGGCGTACTCCTCGGCCAGCGGCAGCCGCCACAGCGGCTCCCCGACCTCGGCGCCCGCGGCGGTGAAGCCGTCGATCAGCGCCTCGTTGCCGCTGAACAGCGCGGCGGTCTTCTTGCCCAGCGCGATCCGCGACGCCCCGGTCAGCGTGGCCAGGTCGATGAGCAGGTCGGGGGCGAGGTTCTCCACCGCGTACGCCATCGCGTCGCCGAGCACGACCCGGCCCTCGGCGTCGGTGCTGCGCACCTCGGAGGTGAGGCCGCCGTAGTGGGTGACCACGTCCCCGGAGCGCCAGGCGCTGCCGGAGAGCATGTTCTCGGCCAGCGGCGCGAGCGCGGTGACCCGCACCGGCAGGCCCAGCTCGGCCACGGCGAGCAGGGCACCGACGACGGCGGCGGCGCCGCCCATGTCCTTGCGCATCAGCTGCATGGCGTCGTTGGGCTTGATGTCGATGCCGCCGGTGTCGTACGTGATGCCCTTGCCGACCAGCACCACGTGCTTGGTCGCGCCCTCGGGGGACCAGCTCAGCTCCAGCAGGCGGGGCTCGTGCACGGAGCCGCCGCCGACGGCGAGGATGCCGCCGAAGCCCTCGGCCTCCAGCTGCTCGCGCTCGCGCACGGTGACCGTCACGCCGTCCCCGGCCCGCTCGCGCACCTGGCGCACGAACCAGTCCGGCGTCTTGGTCAGCGAGGGGGTGTTGGTGAGGTCGCGGGCGAACCGGGTGTGCCCGGCCACGGTGCGGGTCGCCGCGAGCGCAGCCGCCCGCTCGGGGCTGCCCGGCACGGCGACGACGACCTCGGCCAGCTTCGCCGCGGCCTCGGGCTTCTCCTCGGCCACCCGGAACCGGTAAGACGCCAGCCACAGGCCCTCGGCCAGGCCGCGCAGCGCGGCGTCGCTCAGGTCGGCAGGGGCGAGCACGGTGATCGCGGACTCCTTGGCCGCGGCACGGGCCAAGGCGGCGCCGGCCGCCCGCCAGCCCGCCTCGTCACCGGATCCGACCCCGACGAGCAGCACCTTCGACGGCTCGCGCAGCGGCCGCGGCAGCGTCTGCAACGCACCGGCCGAGCCCTTGTGCTCGGTGGCGGCGAGGAATGCCGTCACCTCGGCGGCGACGTCGGAGGGCAGCACGGCGAGCGGTGTGCCCGCCGCGGACTCGCCCTCGGCGGTGCCCACCGGGCACGCGACGGTTCCGGCGAGATCCGCCGCGCCGTCCAGTCGAATCGAGATCATCCCTGCCCCTTCACTGGCTGTGCCGCCGACGTCCCACCGGCCGCCGACCGCCTGACCCTACCGCGCCGCCTCCGCCGCCGGCCGCGACGGAGGTGCTGGCCCGCGGCCCGCCGGTGGGGGTCGCCGCCCGCGCGGCATACCGGATGAAGGACGCGTTGGAGCTGGTCAGGAGAAGGTGGTGCAACGGGGGTGAGACGGCGTCAGACCGCGCGTGGAGCGCGGCACAGGTCGCCGGGAGGGGTGGGTTGGACGGCCGGGATGGTGCCCGGCCGGTCCCGATGTCAGCCGACGGCCAGTTTGAGGGCCTCGCCGAGAGCGGTGGCCTCGTCTGGTGTCATCTCCACCACAAGCCGCCCGCCGCCTTCCAGCGGCACGCGCATGACGATTCCCCGGCCCTCTTTGGTGACCTCCAGCGGACCGTCGCCCGTCCGCGGCTTCATCGCCGCCATGTGTGTCTCCCCTCAGACTTGCCAGACCTGCACCCGGGTTGAATGCAAGACTTGGCGGGTCTCCCCGCCTGCTCCGCCGACGAAACCTCGCGACGGCTGCCGAGGCAGCCTGACCGCGACGCGCCGTCTTCGTACGCCGTCCGGCACCGGCGTGTGGTTGGGTGGGGCCACACGAACGGGTGCCGACCAATGATTTTCCCTGATGGACTCCGCTAAGCCCAAACCGGGCCGGTCACGGTGTGACATCATCTCGCCAGCGCAGTTCACATCTGTCACAATCACCCCTCATGCAGGCTCGTTCCGCACTCTTCGACCTCTACGGCGATCACCTGCGACAACGTGGTGGAAGAGCCGCCATCGCGGCCCTGATCCGGCTGCTCGCGCCGCTCGGCATCGCCGCACCGGCGGTACGTACCGCGGTGTCCCGCATGGTGCGACAGGGCTGGCTCGCGCCGGTACGGCTGCCCGCCGGACCCGGCTACCAGCTCACCCCGCGGGCGGTACGACGCCTCGACGAGGCCGCCGCCCGCATCTACCGGACCGGCCGCAGCTCCTGGGACGGACATTTCGATCTATTGGTGATCTCCGCCCCGGAAGCCCGCACCGAGCGCGACCGGCTCGCCGCCGAACTCGCGTTCCTCGGTTACGGCCGGCTGGAGACCGGCGTCTGGCTCGCCGCCCGGCCCGCGGGCGAGGTCGACGGCCTGCTGGCCGACGCCGGGGTGCGCTTCGAGCGTTTCTCCGCCGCGCACACCGGCGGGGAAACCGGCGCCCGAGAGCTGATCATGAGAGCGTGGAACGTGCCGGCCGTGGGCGCCTCGTACGCCGGGTTCGTGGCGCAGCTCACGCCGGTGGTCGGTGCGATCACCCGGCTGACCGACGACCGCACCGCGTACGCCGCCCGGTGTGCCCTGGTCCACGCCTGGCGCGCGTTCCTGTTCCGCGACCCGCAGCTGCCCGCCTCGCTGCTGCCGCCGGACTGGCCGGGCACCGCCGCGGCCGCCTTCTTCGACCGGCAGGCCGCCCGGCTGCGGCCCGCCGCCGACCGTTTCGTCGACCACTGCCTCAGGGAGAGCTGATGTCCGCACCGCTGCTCGTCGACCGCGCCGAGGGCGTCGTCACCGTCACCATGAACCGCCCCGACTCGCTCAACTCGCTCGACGTCGCGCTCAAGGTGGCGCTGCGCGAGACGTTCGAGGAACTGGCCGCCGACCCGGCGTGCCGCGCGGTGGTGCTGGCGGGCGCGGGCCGGGCCTTCTGCGTCGGGCAGGACCTGCGCGAGCACATGGCCACGATGGGCGACAAGGCCCCGCTGGACACCGTCGAGAAGCACTACAACCCGATGGCGCTGGCCCTGGCCGAGCTGCCCAAGCCGGTCGTGGCGGCGGTGCGCGGACCGGCCGCGGGCGCGGGCGCGGGCCTGGCGTTCCTGTGCGACCTGCGCATCGGCGGCCCGTCGACGTCGTACCTGATGGCCTTCGCCCGGGTGGGCCTGGCCGCCGACACCGCCGTGTCCTGGACACTGCCGCGCTTCGTCGGCGCGGCCAAGGCCGCCGAGCTGCTGCTGCTGGCCGAGCCGGTCAAGGCGGAGGAGGCGCACCGGCTCGGGCTGCTGACCAGGCTGGCCGACGACGACGAGCAGGTGCTGCCGATGGCGCAGGAGCTGGCGGCACGGCTGGCGGCGGGACCGACGGTGGCGTACGGCCAGATCAAGCGCGAGCTGCTGCACGGCGCGACCGGCACGCTGGCCGACGCCCTGCTGATCGAGCTGGCCGCGCAGCAGCTGTCCGGCGGCACCGCCGACCATCGCGAGTCCACCGACGCCTTCGTGAACAAGCGCAAGCCGGCCTTCGAGGGCCGCTAGTCCTCTTCGGGGTCCAGGGGGGCGACGCCGTCAGTGACGTACGCCGTCATCCGCAGCTCGTCCCCCGACGGCGAGACGTAGGCGGGCAGCTCGTCCGGGCCCAGCTCGGTGACGTAACGCCAGAACTCCCGGACCGCCTCCTCCGCCGACTCCGCCTCGATCGGCAACGCGACGCTGACCAGCCACTCCCTACTCACCCGCTCATCCCATCACAGCGCTCTCGCAACGACGTGGCAGCCTGCCAGGTGGTCGTCGACCATGCCGGTGGCCTGCATGAGCGCGTACGCGGTGGTGGGGCCGACGAAGCGCAGGCCGCGCTTCTTCAGCTCCTTGGCCATCGCGACGGAGGCGTCCGAGGTGGCGGGCACGTCGGCCCGGGCGGCGGGCCGGGAGCGACCGGGCGGCGGGGCGTACGACCACAGCAGCGCGCTCAGCCCGCCGGGCAGCTCCAGCGCCACCCGGGCGTTGTGCAGCGTCGCCTCGATCTTGGACCGGTTGCGCACGATCCCGGCGTCGCCCAGCAGCCGCTCGACGTCGTCCGGCCCGAACGCGGCCACGGTCTCGAGGTGGAACCCGGCGAACGCCGCCCGGAACGCGGGCCGCTTGCGCAGGATCGTGATCCAGGACAGGCCGGACTGGAACGCCTCCAGGCTCACCCGCTCGAACAGCGCGTCGTCGCCGCGCAGCGGGGTGCCCCACTCCTCGTCGTGGTAGGCGCGGTACTCCGGCGCACCGGCCGACCACGCGCAGCGTGCCAGCCCGTCGTCACCGACGATGAGGTCGCTCACCCTATTGCCCCCTTACTGGAACGCGAATAGCCTTCGGAACTCATGGAGCTCCCGGACTTCCCCCCGGTGGTGCTGTACTCGGTGCCGCTGTTCATTCTGCTCATGGTCCTCGAACGCGTGTCCTACCGGTTCCATCCCGACGCCGACGAGGTCGGTTACGGCGGCAAGGACACCGCGACGAGCCTGAGCATGGGCCTGGGCAGCCTCGGCTGGGACGTGCTCTGGGGCCTCGGCACGGCCGCCGCGACCAGCGCGATCTACCTGCTCACCCCACTGCGCATCGACTTCCACTGGTGGGCGCTGCCGCTGTTCCTCATCGCGCAGGACCTCTGCTACTACTGGTCGCACCGCGGCCACCACATGATCCGCCTGCTGTGGGCCTCGCACGTGGTGCACCACTCGTCGCAGACGTTCAACCTGTCCACGGCGCTGCGCCAGTCCTGGACCGGGTTCACCGGGTTCCTGTTCTACCTGCCGCTGGCCGCGGTCGGCGTCAACCCGGCGGTCACCGCGTTCTGCGGCGGCATCAACCTGGTCTACCAGTTCTGGATCCACACCGAGCGCATCGACAAGATGTGGCGGCCGTACGAATTCGTCTTCAACACCCCGTCGCACCACCGCGTGCACCACGCCTCCCAGGGCGGCTACCTGGACCGCAACTTCGGCGGCATCCTGATCATCTGGGACCGGATGTTCGGCTCCTTCGCCCCCGAGATCGAGCGCCCCGTGTACGGCCTCACCACGAACATCACCACCTACAACCCGCTGCGGGTGGCCTACCACGAGTACGCCGCGATCTTCCGCGACCTGCGCACCCGCCGCGTCCGACAGTGGCTGCCGACCCTGCTCCGCGGCCCCGGCTGGTCCCCCACCGCAGGGACAACACCCAGCACGGTCGCCGCCACGGCTGTTTCGCGGGCCATGCCGGTCGAATGACGCCGGGTCAGGACGCGGCGGAAGGCCTGCGGGCGCGGGCGGTCCGCGCGGCGAGCGCCGCCAGATCCACCTCGACGGGCCAGGGCTGCGCGGTCCGGAAAACCTCAGTCGTGTAATGCGTCGCATACCGGTAGGCGCCGTCCTCCAGCACCAGTTCCGCCAGCGCGATCGTGTCGGCGTCCGGGTCCGGGACGACCACCCAGTAGAACGGCACGCCGGCGCGCGCGTAAAGCACCCGCTTGATCTCGGTGTCCCGCAAGGCCGAGGTCGGCGACACGACCTCCACGACCAGTTGCACGCCGTCCACGGGAAACGGCGAATCGTCGACGTAGGCGGCGGGCAGCACCACGATGTCCGGGCGGGGCTCGTTGTGGTCATCGATGGTGACGGACTGGTCGGTGGCGACCACGTGGTCGCCGCCGGGATTGGCATCCTCGATCAGCTGCGCGATCCAGCGCGCGATCATGTTGTGGGCGCTGGTGGCGGAGGGGAACAGGACGATGCTCCCGTCGATCAGCTCGTGCCGCGGGCCGACTTCCGGGAGGGTGTGCAGATCGGCGACGGTATATCCGCGCACACCTGGGCGCAGCTGCGCGAGCTTGGCTACGGCAGCACTCATCGCGTCCCCTCCAGCAGTCGTGGGAGCCACGGTCAAAGGCTACCGTGACGGCTCACGATGGAAGGTTTCGCTGATAGGAGGTTTCCCCGCTCGGGGTTCACTCACGGCAGGCGGCCGGACTCGACCATCTTGGCGAACCGTTTGAGAGCCTGCTTGAGGCTGACCTTGGAACCGGGCCACAGCAGCGGCCAGGCCAGCCGGCCCGCGACGCCGCCGGGCAGGTGGAACCACTCGTGCCAGACCACCTGGGTGCGGTCGCCGGCCATCGGGGTGCACCGCATGACACCCGGGCCGCGCAGCACCTTGCCCTGGTGGACGACCCGCACCTCGTAGGGCGGGTCCACTTTGACCACGCGCATCTCGTCGCGCAGCACCGCCGGACCGGCCACGGTGATCGCCTCGATCACGGTGCCCTCGCCGCCGTCCCCCTCGATCACGCGCACCTTGGTCAGCGGGATCCAGTCGCTCTGCCGCTCCCAGGCCATGAACGCGGCGAACACGCGCTCGGCGGGCGCGGCGACGATGATCGTCGCGGTGACCTCGCCTGCGCCTGGAGCGGTGGGGTCGGTCCCCGTCACCGCCGGACCGGCTCGCCGGCGGCCGCCTCGTCCACCTCGGCGGACACCGGGTCGGTCTCGTGATCGGCCTCGTCGACCGGCTGCTCGCCGGCCTCGGTCGCGGTCACGGCCGGCTCGGCCGGGTCGGCGGCCTCGGCGGGGATCTCCTCGACCGCGTCCACCGGCGCGTCGACCACGGCGCCCGCGGTGACCACGCCCAGCGCGCTGGCCCGGGCCCGGGCGAGGGTGTCGGCGTCCTCGACGCGTCCCTCGCGCAGCGCGGTGACCTCGGCTTCGAGCACCTGGATCAGCTCGCTCTTGTAGCCGATGTCGTAGGCGAGGCGGCGCAGCGTCTGGTCGACCTGCGCCATCCGGTATCCGCGCCAGGTCGGGTCGAACGTCACCCGGGACACGTCGCCCTCGACGAGCGGGCGGTCGGCGGGCAACGGAGTGGCTCGTTCGTCCGGCTCGGCCGGCGCGAGGCCCGGGTCACCACCGGTGACCAGCGTCATCACCCCGAACACCACGGCGCCCACGGTGAGCGCGACGACGATCAGCAGCAGCAGGTTGCCCATGCCCACGATCGTGGCACGAGTGGCGCTTCAGCGCGACCCTGCCACCCGAGCTGTCCGGCCCGTGGCACGGGAACCGTCCGGCTCATTACCCGGCGGTAGTGTGACGCCGCGAGCGTGCCGCAGCGGCCCGCGCGGGGCCGTCACAGCCAGCGCAGCGCGTTCTTGCGCCAGGCGTAGAGCAGGCCCAATGCCAGCACGGCGACGAAGACGGCCATCTCCACGACCACCGCCAGACCCGACCGGGCATAGACGACGGCCCACGGGAACAGGAACACGGCCTCGACCGCGAACAGCACGTACAGGTACGCGTAGACGTAGTAACGAATCTGCATCTGCGCCCAGCCGCCCTCGACCGGGTCGAGTCCGCACTCGTACGTGTCGAGTTTGCCCTCGGCCGCGTTGGGCCGCGACGGGCGCAGCAGCCGGTTCGCCGTGTACGCCCCTCCGATGATCAGCACGCCGACCAGCAGCAGCAACGCCACCGTCGCGTACGCGTCGAGGTAACCGGTCACGACCGCAGCCTAACGGCTGGCGTCGCCCTTGGGGATCGGTGCGGCAGGGGGCGAACGACGCCGGGCGGCGGAGGTGCGCGTGGAATGGCACATCGATCGCCGAATGGCCGATGGAATGCCACTCTGTGGGACCGACCAGTGATATGCGCGACCCGTCCCACCGCCCGCTGTCGCGTTTATCACGTTCCGCATGGTTTAGCTGGGGGGGCCGTGTCAACGCTATTCCCTACCGCCGACGTAGGCTGACCTTAATCGAGACGTAACAGCACACCACCCCAGCAGGAGGTCGCGTCCAGTGGCCGAACATCGTGAGGGCGCCGGGCAGACCGGTCAGCTCAGCGAGCACGGGCATCCCGCCAAGGAGATCCACCAGCTCGACCGGGTGGTGATCCGCTTCGCGGGTGACTCGGGCGACGGCATGCAGCTCACCGGCGACAGGTTCACGTCGGAGACCGCCCAGCTCGGCAACGACATCTCGACGTTGCCGAACTTCCCGGCGGAGATCCGGGCGCCTGCCGGCACGCTGCCCGGCGTGTCGAGCTTCCAGGTCGCCTTCGCCGACTACGACATCCTCACGCCCGGCGACGCGCCGAACGTGCTGGTGGCGATGAACCCGGCGGCGCTCAAGGCGAACATCGCCGACCTGCCCAAGGGCGGCACGATCATCGTCAACACCGACGAGTTCACCAAGCGCAACCTGGCCAAGGTCGGCTACGACAGCAACCCGCTGGAGGACGACTCCCTCGCGGGCTGGGACGTGCACCGGGTCGGGCTGACCAGCATGACCGTGGGCGCGCTGGCCGAGCTCCCGGTGAGCAAGAAGGACGCCGAGCGCGCCAAGAACATGTTCGCGCTGGGCCTGCTGAGCTGGCTCTACTCGCGGCCGCACGAGTCCACCATGGCGTTCCTGGAGCGCAAGTTCGCCGCCCGGCCCGAGCTGGTCGCCGCGAACAAGGCCGCCTTCAACGCCGGCTGGAACTTCGGGGAGACCACCGAGGGCTTCGCGGTGCGCTACGAGGTGCCGCCGGCGCAGATGGCGCCGGGCAACTACCGCAACATCACCGGCAACGCCGCGCTCGCCCTGGGCCTGGTCGCCGCCGGTGTGAAGGCGAAGCTGCCGGTGCTGCTGGGCGCGTACCCGATCACCCCGGCCTCGGACATCCTGCACGAGCTGAGCAAGCACAAGAAGCTCGGCGTGACCACGGTGCAGGCCGAGGACGAGATCGCCGCGATCGGCGTGGCGCTGGGCGCGGCGTACGGCGGCGCGCTGGGCATCACCACCACCAGCGGCCCCGGTGTCGCGCTCAAGAGCGAGACCATCTCGCTCGCGGTCGCGCTGGAGCTGCCCCTGGTGATCGTGGACGTGCAGCGGGCCGGGCCGTCGACGGGCCTGCCGACCAAGACCGAGCAGGCCGACCTGAACATGGCGCTGTACGGCCGGCACGGCGAGGCGCCCGTCGCGGTGGTGGCCGCGCAGTCCCCGGTGGACTGCTTCCACGCCGCGATCGAGGCCTGCCGGATCGCGCTGAAGTACCGCACCCCGGTCATCCTGCTGTCCGACGGCTACGTCGCCAACGGCTCCGAGCCGTGGCTGCTCCCGGAGATCAGCGAGCTGCCCGACCTGCAGGTCGAGTACGCGACCGGTCCCAACGGCGAGGACGGCAAGTTCTACCCGTACCTGCGCGATCCGGAGACGATGGCGCGGCCGTGGGCCGTGCCGGGCACGCCGGGGCTGGAGCACCGCATCGGCGGCCTGGAGAAGGCCGACAAGACCGGTGACATCTCGTACGACCCGGCCAACCACGACTTCATGGTGCGCACCCGGGCCGCCCGCATCGAGGCTATCGACGTCCCCGACGTCGCGGTCGAGGACCCGTCGGGCGAGGCGAAGGTGCTGGTGCTGGGCTGGGGCTCGACGTACGGCCCGATCGGCGCGGCGGCGCGGGCCCTGCGCCAGCGCGGGGTGAACGTGGCGCAGGCCCACCTGCGGCACCTCAACCCGCTGCCGAAGAACCTGGGCGAGGTGCTGGCGTCCTACGACAAGGTGGTCATCCCCGAGATGAACCTGGGCCAGCTGGCCCACGTGATCCGGGCGCGCTTCCTGATCGACGTCGTCGCCTACAACCAGGTGCGCGGGCTTCCCTTCACCTCCACCCAGCTGGAGACCATGCTCGAGGAAGTGATCAAGAATGTCTAACGCGGTGCCGGTCCAGCTGTCGGCGAAGGACTTCAAGTCCGACCAGGAGGTGCGCTGGTGCCCGGGTTGCGGTGACTACGCGATCCTGGCCGCGATGCAAACCTTCCTGCCCGAGCTGGGCATCCCTCGCGAGCGGACGGTCTTCGTCTCGGGCATCGGCTGCTCCTCGCGTTTCCCGTACTACCTGAACACGTACGGCATGCACTCGATCCACGGCCGCGCCCCGGCGATCGCCACCGGCCTGTCGGTGTCGCGCCCGGACCTGACCGTGTGGGTGGTGACCGGTGACGGCGACGCGCTGTCCATCGGCGGCAACCACCTGATCCACGCGCTGCGCCGCAACGTGAACATCAAGATCCTGCTGTTCAACAACAAGATCTACGGCCTGACCAAGGGGCAGTACTCGCCCACGAGCGAGATCGGCAAGATCACCAAGTCGACGCCGACCGGCTCCTCGGACGCGCCGTTCAACCCGATCTCGCTGGCACTGGGCGCGGAGGCCTCGTTCGTCGCGCGCACCATCGACTCCGACCGCAAGCACCTGCAGTCGGTGCTGCGCCAGGCGGCCGAGCACCAGGGCTCGGCGTTCGTGGAGATCTACCAGAACTGCAACATCTTCAACGACGGCGCGTTCGAGGTGCTCAAGGACCCGGAGACGCGCGACGCCTACCTGATCCGGCTGGAGCACGGGCAGCCGATCACGTTCGGCAAGGACGGCTCGCACGTGGTGACCCACCCGGCGGGCAGCTTCGGGCTGGCCGTGAGCGAGGCCGACAAGGTCGAGGCGGGCGAGGTGCTCACGCACGACGCGCACGCCGAGGACCCGGCGTACGCGTTCGCGCTGTCCCGGCTGGCCGGGCCGGACCTGCGGCACACCCCGGTGGGCGTGTTCCGGTCGGTGCGCCGCCCGTCCTACGACGAGCTGGTGCGCAACCAGCTCGACGCGGCGAAGGCGAAGGCCGGCGAGCCCGAGGCCGACCTGGCCGCGCTGCTCAACTCCGGCGACACCTGGACCATCCTGTAGCCGTCGCCTGACAGGTGAAGCGCCGCCCGTGACCTGCCGGTCGCGGGCGGCGCTCTCGTTCTGCCGGGGTTCAGGCCTTCGGCTCGGTCCTGGTCTCCAGCTGGCCGCGCTCACCGGCGAACTTCGCCTGCACGTCGGCGACCTTCTTCTCGAAGTACATGATCGAGCCCAGGCTGCCGCTGTCGGACCACACGCAGATGGCGACCGGCCCGCTGTCCATCTTCAGCGCGGCGCACTTGGCGATGCCGCCCAGCGGGCCCGGCTCGACGTCCACCCACTGCTCGGTGACCGTCGAGCCCTCGGTCATCGACTTGGTGAACTCGTCCAGCGCCTCGGCCGGCTTCGGGTTGAGCATCGCCATGGCGAAGGCCATCGCCATGTTCTTCGTCTTCACGTCGCCGTAGAAGGCCGCGACGGAGGCGGTCGACCCGGGCATCTCCTCGGAGATCTGGGTCTTCAGCTCGGCCGCCGCCTTCACCAGATCGGGCTCGGCGATCTTCTCCCGCCCGCCGAGCTGGGCCGGCTCCTTCACCGTGATCTTCGCGGCCTCGTCCGTCGTCGCCTTGACGTCGCTGAGGAAGTCGCTGAGGAAGAAGTACACCCCGCCGCCACCGCCGCCGCAGAGCACCAGCAGCACCACCAGCGTGATCCACAGGCCCTTGCGGGACTTCCGGTACGGCGGGTCCGGGTCGTGGCGGCGCTTGCTGCGGGGCTCGTGTCCGGCGAACGGATCGTCGTCGACGCTCACGTCGCCCAGGAAGCCGCCCTGCTGCGGGTAGCCGTCCTGGCCGGCCGGACGGCCGTAACCCGCGGGCTGGCCGTAGGGCTGCTGGGGCTGGCCGCCCGGCGCCGGGTAGCCGCCCGGGGCGCCGTAACCGCCCTGGGCGTACCCGCCCTGGTTCCCGTAGCCGCCCTGACCAGCCTGTGTACCGTAGCCACCCTGCTGTGGATATCCACCCTGGCCGTACCCACCCTGCTGTGGATATCCGCTCTGGCCGTACCCACCCTGCTGTGGGTAACCGTCACCATGCTGTGGGTAACCGTCGCCCTGGCGACCGTAGCCCGGCTGTGGATAACCGCCGCCGGCACCCTGTGCGTCCTGCTGCGGATAGCCCCCTGCCTGCGGATATCCACCCTGTGAGGGGTAGCCGGCGCGCCCCTGCGGGGGGTGCCCCCCGGCGTATCCACCGGGTCCGGCGTAGCCGCCGTCCTGTGGATAACCTCCGGCCGGTGGATAACCCGGTTGCTGTGGATAACCGCTGTTCTGCTGGGGATAGCCGTATTGCTGGGGATATGTGCCATTGGTGCCGGAGGTCGGGGCCGATGACGGCTGACGGCCGCGGCCGTCGTCCTCGCCCGGCCGCCGCCACGGGTCCGTCGGGTGGCCCTCCGGCTCGTCGCCGCGCGAACCGTAGTCGGAGTAGGACATCTCATCCCCCCACGTGTGGCGGGCGACACGCTGTCGCCGTCCGCCAGATGGTAGCGGCAGTCGAGAAGTCCTCGGGAACCATACCCATCGAGACTCTTGCGTTCTTGGCGCGGGAATGAAAGTTTTCTTCGGACTGAACATTGCTACTGGAGGAATTCTCATGCGCATGAGACTGATCGCGGCCGCGGCCGCGACAGCGCTGCTCGGCGCGCTGCTGGTGCCCGGCGGCGCGCAGGCCGATCCGCTGTCCGCAGCGCATGCGGGCACGCCGGACGCGACGGAGTGCACGCTCAACCCCGCACAGCCCAAGCGGCAGCTGCGGGCGATGTGGATCGCCAGCGTGGTGAACATCGACTGGCCCAGCGCCCCCGGCAAGGCCGAGGAGGAGCTCAAGGCCGAGTACCGCGGCTGGCTCGACCTCGCCCAGCGGCTGAACCACAACGCCGTCGTGGTGCAGGTCCGGCCCACCGCGGACGCGTTCTGGCCCTCACCCTACGAGCCCTGGTCGGAGTGGCTGACCGGCAAGCGCGACAACGTCGGGCCGGGCTGGGACCCGCTGGCCTTCCTGGTCGCCGAGTCGCACGCCCGCAACCTGGAGTTCCACGCCTGGTTCAACCCCTACCGCGTCTCCATGCCGACCAGCGCCAGCGGCCTGGGCGCGGGCACCGACGTCAACAACCTCGCCCCCGGCCACCCGGCCCGCGAGCACCCGGAGTGGGCGCTCGCCTACCCGGTCAACGCGGCCGGCAGCCGGCTCTACTACAACCCGGGCATCCCGGCGGTACGGCAGTACGTGCAGGACGCGATGATGCACGCGGTCGAGAACTACGACATCGACGGTGTGCACTTCGACGACTACTTCTACCCGTACCCGGCGGCCGGCCAGGACTTCGGTGACCAGGCCACCTTCGAGCAGTACGGGGCCGGCTTCGCCAGCAAGGCGGACTGGCGGCGCAACAACATCGACCTGCTGGTGCACGAGATGAGCCAGCGCATCAAGGCCGCCAAGCCGTGGGTGAAGTTCGGCGTCAGCCCGTTCGGCATCTGGCGCAACAAGGCCGCCGACCCGCTGGGCTCGGAGACCAACGGCACCCAGTCCTACGACGCCAACTTCGCCGACACCCGCAAGTGGGTGAAGGAGGGCTGGCTGGACTACATCGTGCCGCAGATCTACTGGAACATCGGGCTGGCCGTGGCCGACTACGCCAAGCTCGTCCCGTGGTGGTCCGACGTGGTCGCCGGCACGAAGACGCAGCTCTACATCGGCCAGGCCGACTACAAGATCGCCACTGCGGGCCAGCCCGCGGCGTGGTTCGACCCGGCGGAGATGAGCAAGCACCTCACCTTCAACCGCGACTACAACGTCGCGGGCAACGTGCACTTCAGCGCGGTGCAGGTGCGGGCCAACCGGATCGGCGCCACCGACCTGTACGCGGCCGACCACTACAGCAAGCCGGCCCTGGTGCCGACCATGACCCACCTGCCCAGCAAGCCGCTGCTGTTCCCGGTCGTCACCAAGGCCGACCGGAGCGACGCCGGGGTGGCGCTGAAGTGGCAGCCGCTGGCCGACGGGGCCGGCCCCTTCGGCACCGCGGCGTCGTACGCGGTCTACCGGGTCAACGGGCTGCGGATCCTGCCCAGCGCCTGCGACCTGGCCGACGCGACGAACCTGGTCGCCACCACCCGGGGCACGTCGTTCACGGACACCACCGCGGTGCCCGGCCAGCGCTACACCTACTTCGTCACCTCGCTGGACCGGCTCTACAACGAGAGCCTGCCCGGCCCGGCCCGCTTCGTCCCCTGATCCGGGGATGAGCACGCACACCGCGTGCTCATGGAGGGAGGCGCGTCCACCGAGATCCGGTGGGCGCCCCTCCCTCATCCGTTCGCGCCTCAGAAGCGCAGCGCCGGGTCGAGGCCGACCGCGACCCATGCGTCGGTCAGCGACATCAGCCGCTTCCGGTCCTGCGTGACCATGTAGTGGACGCCGCTGGGCTTGTTCACCCTGACGCCGCCCGCGTGCCGGTAGACGGCTTCACCGTCCGGGCCGCGCGTCGGCCCCCGACCCGCCTCCTCGGCGAGCCGCCGCTCCTCGGCGTCCGTGTCGTTCACCGGCGGTCCCCACGGGTCGTAGAACTCTCCCCGGGTCACCAGGATGCGCACCGACGTGGTCTCGTTCCCGACGGTCAGCTGCGCCCGCCAGGTGAAGTTCGTGTTGCGGTAGTCGTGGAACCCGGTGCCCGCCGGGCAGGCCGTGTCGTAGGTCGCGGCGTCGTACGGGACGAGCTCGGCCCCGCCGGTGATGCACCGGTGCATCTGCCGCTGCAGCGTCTCCAGCCCGGTGACGCCGGGCATCTCCCGGGCGATCGCCGCCTTGAGCACCGACTGCAGCCGCGCCGCCGTCTGCTCCTGGGTCTCCGCAGCAGGCGACACCGCGGCCGAGGCGGCCGCTGACGTCACCGCCGGGGTCAGCGGCCCCGGCGCGGGCGTCATCGCGCCGAACAGGCTCAGCGCGGACACGGCCGCCACGGCCGAGAGCGCCAGCCCGCCCGAGGCCACCGCGAGCCGGCGGCCGAGCTGCGCCCGGCGCCCCCGCCCGACCAGTTCGTCGATGTCGATGGCGGTATGCGGGGCGGTCCCCACGTACTCGTCCATGGTGTCGCGGTATTCGTTCATCGCCGTCCCTCTGCAATCGCCTTGGTCGCCAGGCCACGCAGGGTCTCGAGCCCCCGAGCCGACTGGCTCTTCACGGTTCCCGCGGAGATGCCGAGCAGACCCGCGGTCTGCTCGACCGACAGGTCGCAGTAGAAGCGCAGCACCACCACCGCCCGCTGGCGCGGCCCGAGCGACCGCAGCAGCCGGCCGATACCGCTGCGGTCCTCCGGCTCCGCCGGTGCGGTCGCCGTCTCGGGCAGCTCCGCCGCCGGCCGCTCCCGCCGCCACGGCCGACGCCGTTCGTCCAGCCAGGCGTGGGTGAGCATGCCGCGCACGTACGCGTCGAGATTGTCCGCCCGGCGGGCCCGTGACCAGGACCGGTAGAGCTTCAGCAGCACCGTCGACACCAGATCGTCGGCGGCGTGCCAGTCGTGGCACAGCAGGAACGCGATGCGCCGCAGGCTCTCCAGCCGCGCCGCCACGTACTCCCGGTACTCCGGTTCGTCCTCGCGCTTCACGTCGTTCCTTCCCGTCGTCTCCGGGCAGGGGACGTAAGCCGCGTGCAGCGGGGTTGCATGTCCTTGCAGCGCCAGAAAAATCAACACTTCCGAAACATCCGCGCAACGACTACATTCAGCTCCACCGATGCACACCCCGGCATCGGGCCACCGGCTCGTTGTACCCCAGACGAACCCTATTCGCCGAGGTGAAGCCATGTCCCGCCTGCGCCTGCTGCTCGTGCCCGCAGCCGCGATGGTCGCCGTTCTCGCGATCGCATCGCCGGCCGCGGCGGTCACCCCCGCCGAGAAGCTGTCCGTCATGTCGAGCTGGTCGCAGACGAGCGCCAGCAGCTACAACGCGTGGAACAGCGCGCGGCAGAACCAGAGCGCGTGGGCGGCGTACGCGTTCGACTGGAGCACCGACTACTGCTCCACGAGCCCGGACAACCCGCTCGGCTTCGACTTCAAGCTGTCCTGCTACCGGCACGACTTCAACTACCGCAACTACAAGGCGATGGGCCAGTTCTCCGCGAACAAGTCCCGCCTGGACAGCGCGTTCTACGAGGACCTCAAGCGCAAGTGCGCGACGTACAACGCGATCGTGCGGCCCGCCTGCACGAGCCTCGCCTGGACCTACTACCAGGCCGTCAAGGCCTTCGGCAGCGTCGGCGCCGTCAGCCAGGCCGACATCGCCAAGGCGCAGAAGATGAAGGACGACGCGCTGCGCGCCGCCGCAGCCCAGCACAACTGACGCCCGCCCCCGCGGTTCCTGCGCAGGCTTCCCGATCCGTCTCCGGGAAGGCTGCGCAGGACTGCGTCCGGGCCCGGCGCGGGTTCAGGAGCCGCTGGGCAGCTCGGCGAAGCGGCTGGAGTCCAGCGCGAGATCCGGGTGTTCGACCGCCAGCGCCAGCGATGCCGTCTCGCCCAGCGACAGCGCGGCTCCGCGGGCGTACGCCTCGTCGAAGACCGCGTCCCCGAGCGCGGCACGGGCCGCCTCCTGCTGCGCCGTCCAGAACGAGGCGAAGATGCCGGGCCCGCAGTGCAGCCGCACGGTCGTCGACTCGGCCGCCCCGAACAGCGTCGCCGCCGTCATCGCGTCCCCGCCCTGCACGCACCGCGCCGCCATCGCCTTGACGGCCACGCAGGCCCGCCCGTGGAAGCCGTACGCCATGCGCGAGCGCAGCGCCACGGTCAGGTGCTCGTGCGCGGCCACCAGGTCACCGCGGCGCAGCGCCACCATGCCCAGCAGCAGGTCCAGGGTGCGCCGCCCACGCTCGGCGGGGCGCAGCTGCTCCAGCTGGCGGGAGGCGGCCAGCAGCGTGGCGGCCTCGTCCAGCGCGCCGCGCAGCCACAGCAGCTCGGCCAGATTGCACACCGCGAACAGCGCGTCCGGCGCGACCTCGTAGCGGGTCGCCCAGGCGAGCACCTCCCGGCAGGCCTGCTCGGCGTCGTCGGGCTTGCCCGCGTCGCGCAGCGCGCCCGAGCGACCGGCCAGCACCCGCGCCAGCAGGCCAGGATCGCCGGCCCGGCGGCCCGCGGACTCGGCGCGGCGGCTGAACCGCAGCTCCTCGACGAACTCGCCGTCGACGGCGGCGTGACCCGAATGCGCGTGGTAGGCGCGGGCCAGCTCGGCGTCGGGCACCACCTCGCCGGTCTCCGACAGGCGCGCGTACAGCCGGAACAACCACAGCCGGCCCTCCCGGGCCAGTCCCCGCTCGCGCCACCACTGGTCCAGACCGCAGGAGATCTGCAGCCCGGAGCGGGCGCTGCCGCCCGTGCCGCACCAGCGCAGCGCGGCCCTCAGCTCGGCGGCGAGCGGGTCGATCGAGTACAGCGACAGGGTCACCGGCTGGTCGTCCGGCCCGCGCCCGACCGCCTGCAGCGCGCGCAGCGCCCAGGCCACGTGCCGGTCCCGGGCGGCCGCCTCCTCGCCGTGCGCGGCCAGCCGCCGGGCGGCGTACCCCCGGATCGGATCGAGCATCCGGTAGGTGGTGCCGTGTGCGCCCGGTTCGGCCTGCACCAGCGACTTGTCCACCAGCACGGTCAGCGGGCCCAGCGGGTCGCCGTCCATCAGCCACTCCACCCCGGCCAGGCTGACCGGCCCGGCGAAGACCGACAGCCAGCGCAGCAGCCGCGCCGCGTCGTCCGGCAGGGTGCGGTAGGACCAGGTCACCGTGGCCTGCATGGTGGCGTGCCGGGCGTGCGCACCCGAATGCGGCCCACCCGCGTCCAGCGCCCGCAGCGGGTCGCTCTCCTCCGCGGTCAGCTCGGCGTGCAGCCGGGCCGCCAGCTCGCCGCCGGACAGCACCCGCAGCCGGGCCGCGGCCAGCTCGATGGCCAGCGGCAGCCCGTCCAGCCGGGCCGCCACCCGGGCCAGGTCGGCGAGTTCGGCCGGTTCGACCGGGCGGCCGCCGCGCGCCGCCGAGGTGCGTTCGGCCAGCAGCGTCACCGCGTCGCTGACGCCGCCGCCCGCGTGGGGCGCCAGCGACAGCGGGGGGATGCGCCAGACCAGCTCGCCCGCGATGCCCAGCGGCTCCCGGCTGGTCGCCAGCACGGTCACCTCGGGCGCCCCCGCCAGCAGCCGGGCGACCAGCGGTGCGACAGCGCCCACCTGCGCCTCGCAGGTGTCCAGCAGCAGCATCAGGCGGCGGGTCGAGGCGTGCTCGACCAGTGTCTCGACGACCGGGCGGCCCGGCTCGGGGCGCAGCCCGAGCATCGTGGCTACGGTGAAGGCCAGCAGGCCCGGATCGGTGACACCGGCGATGTCGACGTTCCAGATACCGTCCGGATAGGACTCGATGAGGTCGTGCGCGACGGCCACGGCCAGCCGCGACTTGCCCGCGCCGCCCGCACCCACCACGGTCGTCAACCGGTGCGCCGACAGCAGCTCGGCCAGCTCGGCCCGTTCCGGGTGGCGGCCCACGAACGAGGTCAGCGGGCTGGGCAGGTTGTGCGGCGCGGTGCGATCGGTGCGCGGCCGCGGGAAGTGCTGCTCCAGTTCGGGCGCCACCAGCTGGAAGAGTCGCTCGCGGCCGTCGAAGCCGCGCAGCCGGTGCAGCCCGAGGTCCAGCAGCCAGGCCTGGTCCGGCAACTGGCAGGCGGCTTCGGCGGTCGACGCGGAGAGCAGGATCTGCCCGCCGTGCGCGGCCGCGGCGACCCGGGCCGCGCGGTGCACCTCGGGGCTGGCGTACTCACCGCCGTGCGGCTGTGCGAGTCCAGTGTGGAGGCCCATCCGGACCTTGGGCTGTGCCTGCGGATCCGGCCACTGGTGCGCCTCGAGTGCGCGCTGCGCGCCGGCGCAGGCCTCGACCGCGGTCGAGGCGTCGGCGAAGGCGAAGAAGTAGGAGTCGCCCTCGGTGAACAGTTCCACGCCACCGGCCGCCGCCAGCACGGCACGGAGCACCCGCCGGTGCTCGTGGAGCACCGGCCGGTAGCCGTCGCCGAGCATCTGGGCAAGTCGGGTCGAGCCCTCGATGTCGGTGAACAGGAACGTCACCTGCCCACGCGGCAGGTGTATACGCTGCGGCACGCGCGGATAACCTCCGCCCCCCTGGAAGTCGCGGTTCATGCTGCCGTACCCCCACTTGCCCAGGACATCGTAAGAACGGGTTGATCGAGCCAGCCGAGGTGTCACCACCCGCGGCGATGAAGGCGATCAGTGCCGTGTGGAGCTGCCAACCGTCGTAACGACGACACCGCAGGGCGGATGTGGGCCGTCAGGTCACAACCGGATCATCCGAGCCGCCTCGACGGACAGCCCGTGCGCACGACAATGCGGCGCGGGCGAGGCATACTCGACCCGTGCGGGACGGGGAAGACATCACGGAAGCGGCGGCGCGGGCGACGAAGCCGGCCGCCGACGACGCTGCCGGTGCGCCGGTCGCGCAGGACGCGGAAACCGTTGCCGCGACAGCGGCCGACGCCGACGGCGACGCTGCGACGACCACGGGATACGGTGCCTTGCCGAAAACCGCCGTCGCGCCGGGCGAGGCCGCGGCCACGATCTCGGTCGGGGCGGCGATGGTGCGGCTGCGTTCGGCGGCCATGGACGCGGGCCGCGTGGTCTGGCGGCAGTCGCGCCGCCCGGTCGGCCGGCTCACCACGACCGGCGTCACGATCGTCATGCTGGTCGCCGCGACCGGCGCATCCGGCGCGCTGCTGATCCCGGCGCTGGCCGGCGCGAAGGCCGCGCCCGCGCCGACGCCGTCGGTGTCGAGCCAGGCGCCCGCCACCGCGGAGCCGAGCCCCACCTTCGCCCCGCCGACCTCCTCGCCCACCGCCACCGCCACCCCCGTGGCGCGGCCCGCCGCGGCGTTCCACCGCTGGGCGGAGGCCACCTCGCCCAAGGTGAGCGTGCCGGTGACGGCCCTGGAGGCGTATGCGTACGCCGAATGGGTGGTGACCTCGACGCGCCCGTCGTGCAAGCTGCGGTGGACCACCCTCGCCGCGATCGGCAAGATCGAGTCTGATCACGGCCGCACGAAGGGCGCGAAGCTCGGCGACGACGCCAAGGCGCTGCCGCCGATCCTCGGGCCCGCCCTGGACGGCACCAAGAACACCAAGAAGATCACCGACACCGACGCCGGCACGCTCGACTTCGACAAGAAATGGGACCATGCGGTCGGCCCCATGCAGTTCATCCCGGCGACGTGGGTGACCTACGCGGTGGACGCCGACAACGACCAGCTCGCCGACCCGCACGACCTCGACGACTCGGCCCTGACGGCGGCGTACTACCTGTGCGCGCCGGGCAAGGATCTGACCGTCGTGGCCAACTGGAAGTCGGTGGTGCTGTCGTACAACAACGTAGGGGTGTACCTGCAGAAGGTGTACGACACCGCGCAGGCGTACGGTCGTAGCAGTCAGTCCTGATCAACCGGACGTCTCGCCCACATCAGCGAAACGGCCCATAACACTACCGTCCGCCACTGCCTTCATCGTCGATCGCCACTCAGAGTAATGGTTTGCATACGATGACAGGTGGGACCCTTCCGTTTCGGGGGCGCAGTGTGCAAGCTGGACAAGTGAAGGTGCGCGAATGGGATCCCCGTACCGCCGCCGCCACTGAGATCACCTCTCTGGTCGCTCTCCTCAACGAGGTTTCCGCGGTCGACCTACCTGATGATCCGCTGTGGCAAGACGGCAGGATGCGCGACTACCTGGCGGTCACCATGCCCGGTGAACGCAAGATGATGTGGCTGGTCGAGGAGAACGAGGGGGACGCCGCGCGGGGGGTGGCGCCGCTGGGCGCCGGGAGCATCATCCTGCTCGGCGACATCGGCGTCGTCGAGATCCTGGTCCACCCCAAGGCACGCCGCCAGAACATCGGCCGGGCGCTGCTCACCGAGCAGGTGCGGGTGGCGCTGCGCAAGGGCTTCAGCACGCTGGGCGTCGAGGTGGCCGGCGGCACCACCGCCGTCGACTTCTACCAGGCGTACGGCTTCACCCTGGCGTTCACCGAGATCCGCAGCGTGCTGCGGCTCGACACGGTCGACTGGTTCTCCCTCGGCGACCTGGCCGCGGGCATCGGCGCCGGCTACCAGATCGAGTTCTACGCCGACGGCCCCCCGGAGCACCTGATCACGCCGTACGCGGCTGCCAAGGCCGAGGTGCGCGACGACTACGACCTGGGCGATCTGGAGCTGCGCCCGAGCTCCTACGAGCCGGAGCGGCTGCTGGCCAGCCTGCACACGCTGGCCGCCCGAGGGCTGCAGCTCTACGTCGTGGTCGCCATCCAGGAGAAGACGGGCGAGGTCGCCGGCCTCACCGAGGTCGTCGTGCCGGCACAGCGCCCCGGCCGCGCGGACCAGTACGACACCGTGGTCGTGCCCCGCCACCGCGGCTACGGCGTCGGTCGCGCGATCAAGGCCCGGATGCTGTTCGAGCTGCGCTCGGCGGAGCCCAACCTGACCGAGGTGCAGACCTGGAACGCCGCGGTCAACGAACCCCTCATCAAGGTCAACCAGGAGCTCGGCTTCGTCGCCGACCGCCAGTGGCTGGAATACGAGGGCGACGTCGTGGAACTGGCCGCCAACCTCGGCATAAGCTGACCCGATGCCACGCTACGACTTCCGCTGCCGCGCCTGCGGCGACACGTTCGAGGTGAACCGGCCGATGGCGGCCGCGGGCGACCCCGCACCCTGCCCGGCCGGTCACGACGACACCGTGAAGCTGCTGACCACCGTGGGCCTGTCCGGCCGCGGCGACGCCATCCCCGCCCCGTCCGGCGGCGGTGGCGGCGGATGCTGCGGCGGCGGCTGCTGCAGCTGACCCCTCGCCGACTGCGTTCACCTCATCCGCGCTCTGCCGGCTCAGGTATACCTCCTGACTGCATTTGCTCTGCACCCAATTGCTTGCTCTGCACCCCAATACGCAACGGGAGCGGGTGGCCCGAGCGGGCGGCATCTGTTGCGCCGGTGGGTGCAGAGCAAGGCTTTGGGTGCAGAGCAAATGCATTTCGGGGGTATGCCTGGGCTGGGAGGACAGGGCGGCGCCGGGCGGCGGGTTGTCCACAGGCTCGGTGGTTGTCCACAGGTTCACGGGTCGCCGGTTGCCAAGGACGGGTCTGGCCGTGAGGCTGACGGGTATGCCGCGTCCTCGCAGAGAGAGCCTGCCGGGCACACCATTCCCCGTCGTGGGATTGATCCGGGCCGCCCGCCGCCGCGCCGATCTGAGCCAGCGCGAGCTGGCCAAGGGTGCGGGGCTGCACGCGTCCACCGTGGGACGCATCGAGGCCGGCGAGCTGTGGCCGAGCCTCGTCGCCTTCGCGAAGCTGATGGGGGCGGCGGCGCACTATCTCACCGTCGTCGACGATGACGGGCACGTGCTGATGCCGATGATGGACCGGCCCGACCTGCGTGACGGCGCGGAGCGCCGCTACCCCTCGCACCTGGATCTGGTGCTCGACCCGAGGCCGGGCGAGTGGTGGGCCGACCAGTACGGGCTGGCCCGGCCGCCGGAGACGTTCCTCCGGGACCGGGCACATCGCGACGCGCAGCGGCGGCGCAGCCAGTGGGAGGTCCGGGTGAAGAAGTACCGCAACGACCCGGAGCCGCCGGAGGTCTACTACTAGAAGTCGGCGCGGAGCTGGCGGGCGGCGTCGACGGCCCAGTAGGTCAGGATCAGCTGGGCGCCGGCGCGGCGGATGGAGTGCAGAGTCTCCATCATGACGCGGTCGCGGTCGATCCAGCCGTTGGCGGCGGCCGCCTCGACCATCGCGTACTCGCCGCTGACCTGGTAGGCCGCGACGGGCACGTCGACCATGCCGCGGACCGCGGAGATCACGTCGAGGTACGCCAGAGCCGGCTTGACCATGACGATGTCGGCACCCTCGGCGACGTCGAGGGCGACCTCGCGCAGCGACTCCCGCAGGTTCGCCGGGTCCTGCTGGTAGGTGCGCCGGTCGCCGTCCAGCGAGGACTCGACCGCGTCACGGAAGGGGCCGTAGAAGGCGGAGGCGTACTTGGCCGCGTACGCCAGGATCGTGGTGTCGCGGTAGCCGGCCTCGTCCAGCGCCCGGCGGACCACGGCGACCTGGCCGTCCATCATCCCGGACGGGCCGACCACGTGCACGCCGGCCGCGGCCTGGGCCACCGCCATGCGGGCGTACGCCGCCAGGGTCGCGTCGTTGTCCACGGAGCCGTCGGGGCGCACCAGGCCGCAGTGGCCGTGCGAGGTGAACTCGTCCAGGCACAGGTCGCTCATCACCACGACGCTGTCGCCGACCTCGGCGACCACGTCACGGATCGCCACGTTGAGGATGCCGTTCGGGTCGATGCCGCCGGAGCCGACGGCGTCCTTCTCGGCCGGGATGCCGAAGAGCATGACCCCGCCGATGCCGGCCTGGGCCGCCTCGGCGACCGCCTTGCGCAGCGACTCCCGCGAGTGCTGGAGCACGCCGGGCATCGACTCCACGGCACGGGGCTCGGCGATGCCCTCCTTCACGAACAGCGGCAGGATCAGCTCGGCCGGGTGCAGCCGGGTCTCGCTGACCATCCGCCGCATCGCCGCGGTGGTGCGCAGCCGTCGCGGCCGCACGTTCGGGAAGGACATCACGCACTCCCTGGGTTTGAATCGGCACGTCCTCGCAGATCAACGAGGCAACGCGTCCGTGAGGACGTGCCGGATCAGTCGTCCTAGCGGAACCGCAGCGCGGTCGGGCCCTGGACCTTCGAGCCGCGGCGCTGCTTGGCGGGCATCGCGGCGAGCCGCTCGCGCAGCTCGACGGCGTACATGGCGAGCGCCTCGACCAGGTCGGGGACGGACGCGTGCTCGGGCTGCACGTCGACGCGCAGGCCGAACTCGAGCGCGGTCTCGGCCGTCTTCGGGCCGATCACCGACACGACGGTGCGCTGGTGCGGCTTGCCGGCGATGCCGACGAGGTTACGCACCGTGGAGCTCGACGTGAACAGGACCGCGTCGAAACCACCCGACTTGATGGCGTTGCGGATCTCCTCCGGCGGCGGCGCGGCGCGCACGGTCCGGTAGGCGGTGACGTCGTCGACCTCCCAGCCGCGCTCGGTGAGCCCGGCGGCGAGCGTCTCGGTCGCGATGTCGGCGCGGGGCAGCAGCACCCGGCCCACCGGGTCGAAGATCTCGTCGTACGGCGCGAACTCGGCGAGCAGGCCCTCGCTGGACTGGTCGCCCGCGGGCACCAGCTCCGGCTGGATGCCGAACGCGCGAACCGCCTCGGCGGTCGACTCGCCGATGCAGGCGATCTTGACACCGCCGAAGTGGCGGGCGTCGAGGCCGTGCTCGGCGAACTTCTCCCACACCGCGCGCACGGCATTGGCGCTGGTGAAGATGACCCACGCGTACCGGCCGTCGACCAGGCCCTTGATCGCCCGCTCCATCTGGGCCGGGGTCCGGGGCGGCTCGACCGCGATCGTCGGCACCTCGCACGGGATGGCGCCGTACGCCCGCAGCCGCGCGCTCATCACGCCCGCCTGCTCCTTGGTACGCGGCACCAGCACGCGCCAGCCGTACAGCGGCCGCCGCTCCCACCAGCCGAGCTTGTCCAGGTTCTGCACGCCGCCGCCGACGGTCACCACGACCCGGCCGGAGAAGCCCAGCGCGGCGGCGACGAAGCTGTCCACCGACGAGGTGGTCGTGTACTGCGTGTCCCCGGTGCCGTCACCGGTGATCGCCACCGGCTGGGTGCCGTCGACGCCCGCGGCCAGCAGGCCGTCGCGCACCGAGGCGAGGTCGCCGGCGTCCACGGCCAGCGCGACCGAGCCGTGCCGCACCGCGGCGGCCAGCCCGTCGAAGTCGAGCGTAGTCACGTCGTCGACGTCGGCCGCGGTGCGTACGCCGGTCAGCGGCACGCCCGCGTAGGTCGCCACACCGGCGGCTTGGGGCACGCCGGGCACGACGGCGAAGCGCACGTTGGTCCGGGCGACCGCCTGGACCTCCTTGACCACCGCGTCGTGGCCGAACGGGTCACCGGTGACCAGGTGCACCGCATTGCGGCCGGAGCGCGCCTCGGACAGCAGCACCTTGGCCACGTCCCCGGGCACCCCCTCGGCGGGGCTGTATTCGGTCAGGTCGCCGGTCTCGGCGCGCAGCGTGTCGAGCAGCGCGTCGGGCACGCTGCGGTCGTACACGATGTGGTCGGCTTCGAGCAGCGTGTCGTACGCGCGGCGGGTGAGCAGTCCCGGGTCGCCGGGTCCAGCCCCGACGAACGCGACGTGCCCGGCGGGCTTACGGGTGCGGGTCATTCTGCACTCCCAAGTACATTCTCGGCACCGTCTTCGAGCAGGTCGGCAGCCAGCAGGCGGCCTACCTTCTCGGCGTCGGCGAGCGTTCCGGTACGCGACAGTCGGAGGGCGAACCGCCCGTCCACGCTGATCACCGCACCGCGCAGGTAGATCTCGTCGTCTTCGGTTGTCTCGGCCAGCGCGGCGACGGGTGCGCTGCACCCTGCCTCCAGCGCGGCCAGCAGCGCCCGTTCGGCGGTGACCGCCGCACGGGTCGCCCGGTGGTCGAGAGCCGCGAGGGCCTCGACCAGGTCGGCATCTGCGGACCGGCACTCGACGGCCAGCGCGCCCTGGGCGGGCGCGGGCAGCATCAGCATCGGGTCCAGGATCTCGGTGACCTCACCGGCGCGGCCCAGCCGGGCCAGGCCGGCACGGGCCAGCACGACCGCGTCCAGCTCGCCTTCGGCGACCTTGCGCAGCCGGGTGTCGACGTTGCCGCGGATCGGCACGGTGGTCACGGGCAGGCCCAGCGCGTTGATCTGCGCGATGCGGCGCAGCGCGCCGGTGCCGATGACGGCCCCGGCGGGCAGCTCGGCCAGGGTCAGCCCGTCCCGGGCGATCAGGGCGTCACGCGGGTCGGCCCGCTCGGGCACAGCCGCGATGGACAGGCCGTCGGCGGGCGCGGTGGGCAGGTCCTTGTACGAGTGCACCGCGAAGTCGATCTCTTTCGCGGAGAGCGCGTCCCGCAGCGCGGACACGAACACGCCGACGCCGAGCTGCTGGACGGGCGCGGACGAGCGGTCGCCCGCCGTCGCGATCTCCACGAGCTCGACCCGCATGCCGGTCGCCGCGGTCACCATGTCCGCCACGGTCTGCGACTGCGCCATGGCGAGGGCGCTGCCTCTCGTACCGAGGCGGAGCACGCCTGTGCTGGTCATCAGGCACCCCCCTTCAAATCTGGCACATCGGCCACCGTGGTGTGGTCCGGTGATCCGGGGATCACCGACAGGTCGAACAGGTCGCGCAGCAGGCTGGCGTACGCCTCGCCGCCGGGTTCGGCGGCCAGCTGGCGCACCCGCACGGTGGGCTGGTGCAGCAGCCGCTGCACGATCCGGTGCACGGTGTGCGCCACGTCGGCACGCTGGTCGTCGGTCAGGTCGGCGCGGCGCTGGGCGAGCCGGCGCAGCTCGGCGCTGACCACGTCCTCGGCGCGCGCCCGCAGCGCGGCGACCGTCGGCGCCACCTCGGCGCCGCGCAGCCAGCTCGCGTACGTGTCGACCTCGCCCGCGACGATCTCCTCCACGGCCGCGACCTCGCGGTCCGCAGACGAACGGGGACAGACCGGGGCGCCGGACGTGGCGGGATCCAGCACGGTGCCCAGGCGCGCGACGTCGACGAGCCGCACTCCGGGAAGCTCGGCGACAGCCGGCTCGACGTCGCGCGGCATCGCCAGATCGATGATAGTCAGGATCTTGTCGGACCCGGTGCGCGCCGCACCGACGTTCTCGGAAGTGAGCACGTGGCCGGTCGACGCGGTCGCGGTGATCACGACATCGGCCTCGGCCAGCAGCTCGGGCAGGCGCTCGATCGGGGCGGCAATGGCGCCGTACGCGTCGGCCAGCCGCTGCGCCCGCTCGATCCCGCGGTTGACCACGGTGACCGTGCCCGCGCCACGGCGGGTCAGCTCGGCGACGGCCAGCGCGCCCATCGCCCCGGCGCCCACCACCAGCCAGCGGTGGCAGTCCGCGGAGTTGGCCACGGCGTGGTCCAGCGCGGCGCTGACCATGCTGCGCGGCGCGTGGTCGATGCCGGTCTCGGCGTGCGCCCGCTTGCCGACCCGCAGCGCCTGCTGCAGCAGCTCGTGCAGCACCTTGCCGGCCGCGTCGGCCTCGGTGGCCTGCTGGTACGCCTCGCGGAGCTGACCGAGGATCTGCGCCTCACCGGCGACCATCGAGTCGAGCCCGGCGGCGACCCGGAAGACGTGGCGCACCGCGTCCTGCCCGTGGTGCACGTACAGGGTGGTCGCGAGCTGCTCGGCGGGCACGCCCGACAGCTCGGACAGCACCTCGCCGAGGTGGCTCAGCCCGGCGTGGAACGCGGGCACGGCCGCGTAGACCTCGACCCGGTTGCAGGTGGAGACGACGACCGCCTCGGTCAGCTCGCCGCCGGACAGCAGCCGGGGCAGCGCCTGCGGGCCCTCGACCAGGGACAGCTTCTCCAGCAGCTCCACCGGCGCGGTCCGGTACGACGCGCCCACCACGATGAGGTTCACGCGGCCACCTCTCCCAGCGTGGCGGCGGGGCTGCCGTTCACGGCCCCGCGGGCCACCGCCTTGGCCAGTTCGGCCCCGCGGGCCACTGCCTTTGCCTGCTCGGCCCCGCGGGCCGATTTGCGATGCTCGTGGAACGAGAGGATCTGCAGCTCGACAGCGAGATCCACCTTGCGGACGTCGACCTGCTCCGGGAGGTTGAGCACCACCGGGGCGAAGTTCAGGATGCTGGTGACCCCGGCGGCGACCAGCTGGTCGGCGACGGCCTGGGCGGCTCCGGCGGGGGTGGCAAGCACGGCGATGGAGATCGCCTCGGACTTGACCACCTCGGGGATGTCGCCGATGTGCCGCACGGCGATGCCGTTGATCAGCTCGCCGACCCGGGTGAGGTCCGCGTCGAACAGCGCCGCGATGCGGAAGCCGCGGCTGGCGAACCCGGCGTAGCCGGCCAGCGCGTGGCCGAGGTTACCGACGCCGACCAGGGCGACCGCGCGGCGCTTGTTCAGGCCGAGGATGTACTCGATCTGACCGACCAGGGGCTCGATGTCGTAGCCGACACCGCGGGTGCCGTACGAGCCCAGGTGGGACAGGTCCTTGCGGAGCTTGGCGGAGTTGACGCCCGCGGCGAGGGCCAGGCCCTCGCTGGAGACCGTGTCGTGGCCCGTCTCTGCGAGGTGATGCAGGGCACGCAGATACTCGGGCAGGCGGGCCACCGTCGCCTCGGGCAGATCCGGGAAATCCGGCTGGCTACCTAGAACTGCAGAGGGCGTGACCGCGCCGACACGGCCGGTGATCCCGGCTTCGTGACCGGTGCGCTGCTGACTCATGAGACTCCGTGCCGAACAAGGCTTAGACCCCAGATCACATGGCCGAACGGCTCTGTGCTAGCGGGGAACGTCGAGGTAACAGACTAAGCGCTTGTGAACAGGTGCACAAATCGCGATCTTGAAAGCGCGCCCATCCGGGATCGCGAATCGGCCAGAATGCCCCCGCGGCATGTGTGCCCCCACTCTGGCCGAACCCCATGCCACCCGTCACGGAGAGTCGCCGGAAAGGCGGTTCGCGACGGGCGTCCGGATGGGCGCTGCTCCGCGATTATGTCGCAACCATGACAACAGCTCCCAAAACACGCCCACTTGATTCGGCGCTAACCAGAGCAAAAGCCACTATTCGCTCAAACCGCTTACCGGTGCCGACGGCTCCCGGCTTCCAGAGACGAACGTCACGCCGCGAGCGCGACGGCCTCCAGCAACGTGTCCGCGACCGGCACGCCGTACGCGCGCAGCTTGGCCGGGTCGGTGAAACCGCCCGTGTAGAGCACGCAACGCGCGCCCACGGAGGCGGCCGCGTCGGCGTCGTCGATCGAGTCGCCGATCAGCACCACGTCGGCGCCCTCCAGGCGCAGCTCCGCCAGGTGCCGCTTCAGGTGGCCGGCCTTGTGCGCCTGCTCGCCGCCCAGCCGCTCGCGCAGCCCGTCCACCCGGATGAAGTGCGACGTCAGCTGGTATCGGGTGACGGTCGGCACCAGCTCGTCGTGGAACCACATGGACAGCAGCGACTGCGTGCCGGTCCAGCCGCGCAGCGCGTCCAGCGCGCCCGCGGCCAGCGCCAGTTCGGCCAGGCCGGTGCGGTAGGCGTCGTGGAACACCCGGTCCAGCTCGGCGAACTCGGCCTCGGTGACCGGGCGGCCCAGCACGGAGCCGTAGTACTCACTGATCGGGCGGCGGAAGTCGCGGCGGTGCTCGTCGGCGGTCACCTTGATCGACAAGCCGGGCGCGGCCACCTCGAACGCGACGTTGGTCGCGTTCACGACCAGGTGCAGGTCGTCGACGAGGGTGCCGTTCCAGTCCCAGACGATGTGCTTCGCGCCGCGCTTCATCGCGCCAGATTACCCGTGCCGCCCCTGCTCAGGGTGCCCGGTCCGGCCGTGGCGCGAGCCTCAGGAAGCCTTGGCGAGGTCGCGGCGCAGGCGCTGCTCCTCGACCCGCCAGTAGCCGTGCTCCCGGCCATCGAGCATGATCACCGGGATGCGGTCGCCGTACTCGGCCTCCAGCTCCCGGTCCCCGGAGATGTCGATCTCTTCGAACGGCTCGCCGATGCGCGCCAGCACCGCCACCGCGTCCTCGCACAGGTGGCAGCCGGACCGGGTGTAGAGAGTCAGTCGGGTCACGGCCCCATTCTCCCCAAGGAGTCCGTCGACATGCGGAGCGGACTCCGCATGTCTTCCGGACTCCGCATGTCGATGTCACAGCAGGCCTTTGCGCACCTTGCCGATGACGGAGTAGGGCAGCGTGTCGGCGAACTCGATCTCGCTCGGGCACTTGAACCGGGCCAGGTTGCGCGCGCAGTGCGCGGCCAGCTCGGCGGCGGTGACCTCGGCCCGCGGCGCGGGCACCACCACCGCGCGCACCTGCTGGCCGGTCATCGGGTGCGGCGCGCCCAGCACGGCCGCCTGGGCCACGCCCGGGTGCGCCAGCAGCACCTGCTCCACCTCGGCCGGATACACGTTGAAGCCGCTCACCAGGATCAGCTCGCCGAGCCGGTCGACCAGGAACAGGTCGCCGTCGCCGTCGGCGTACGCCACGTCGCGGGTCGGCCACCAGCCCTCGGCGTCCGGGCCGCCCCGGCCGTCGGGCCAGTAACCGGCGAACAGGTTCTCCCCGCGGACCACGATCTCGCCCGGGTCGGTGCCCGGCGAGTCCGGCACGTCGAGGTCGAGATCGTCTTCGTCGTCCGCGCCGAGCGGCTCGCCGCCGCGCCACACGTCCTCCCCGGCTCGGTTGACCAGGCGCAGCTCGACCCCGGGCAGCGGGCGGCCGATGGCACCCGGCTTGGCCGACGGAGCGGCGACGGTGGAGGCCAGCACCGGCGCGGTCTCGGTGAGCCCGTAGCCGACCTGCACGGTGTGCCCGGTCAGCGCGGTGAACCGGGCCGCCGCGGCCGGCTCCAGCGCCGCCGCGCCGCACACCGCCAGCCGCACCGAGCGCAGCCGCTCGCCGATGTCCGGCACCGCGCTCCAGGCCAGGAACATCGGCGGCACGCCGACCAGCACGCTCACCCGGTGCTCGGCGATCAGCGCGGCGGAGCCGGCGGGGTCGAAGTCGGCCAGCAACACGCCCGCCGCGCCGTGGAACAGCACCGAGCCGAGGCCGGTGTTGAGGCCGTACGCGTGGAACAGCGGCAGCGCCAGCAGCACCGTGTCGTCCGGGCCGACCAGCGGCGGCTCGACGGCGGCCAGCTGCCGGTGGTTGGCCAGCAGCGCCGCGTGCGGCAGCATCGCGCCCTTGGGCACGCCCTCGGTGCCCGAGGTGTAGAGCAGCAGTGCGAGCCCGTCACCGGCGTCCTCGGCGGGCGCGGCGCCCTCGGCGGCCGGCAGCACGGTCAGCGGGTGCGGCACGGCGTCGGCGACCCCGGCCAGCAGCTCCTGCGGGGCGACCAGCACCTGTGCCCCGCTGTCGGCCAGCACGTGGCGCAGCTCGCGGGGGGTGAACCCGGGATTGCAGGGCACCGCGACCAGGCCCGCGCGCAGCACGGCCAGCAGGGTGACGGTGAAGTCGAGGTCGTTGCGCAGGGCGATCGCGACACGCGCGGGAAAACCGGCCGAGTCGGGCAGTGCCAGCGCGTGCAGGCCGCGCGCCGCGGCGTCGACCCGGGCGTCCCAATCCGCCCAGGTCAGGGTGTCCTCGTCCGCGCGCAGCGCGATCCGGTCCGGTGTCGCGGCGGCGTGCTGGCGCAGCAGTGTGGCGAGGTTCACGGTGGCTGAGTTTTCCACAGCCCGGCCCGCGAGCCCACCCCCCGCGTTCACCGCCCTGACACGACGCCGACACGGCGCCGACTGTCACGGGGACGACAAGGGCATCACCCGCCCGGGTGAGCCGCGTCGAAACTTTCGGTCAGTACTCCCACCAGCGCACAAAGTGTGCGACGACACCTACGGGTGCCGGTGCAACATTTCGGTCCGGCGTGTAACTGACTCCACACCGCTGGGTGAGTTGGGGCCTTTATAGTCCTCAGGGTCGGCTCACCCTTTTTGCCATGAGTCGACACCCCTCAGCCTGAGGAGGCCTTTGTGCCGTTTATCGCACCGAACGAGTACCTCATGGGTGTTCAGCGGCTTATGGTGGAGATTGCCCGGTATGCCGGGGGGCGCGTGCGTCCTCCGCAGCACCGGGACGGATCGGTCTGGGGGCACGCGGAGGTGGCGGGATGAGTTCTCTGTTGTTCGGCGATGAGCTGGTCACCAGCGAAGTGGCGGCGGCCCGCCGGGCCCTGGTCGACGGCCTGACGCTGCTCCGTACTTCGCTCAACGAAATGCTGGCCACGGCGGTACGAGGCGACGGCGGGACGCAGCGGATCCGCACTCGGCAGACCAACGACGCCACGGCCCGGCACCAGCCACCCGGCACCAAGCCGGTGGGTGGGCGGGTCAACGGGCGCAGCGCCCCGACCCAGGCCAGCGGCTCCGCCGTGGAGGCCGGCGAGACCCAGGTGCTGCCCACCGTCGAGGAGGGCGGCACCGGCGGCACCGGCTATCCCGACCGGCCCGATCCCAGCGACGCCGCACACGAGGTGTGGACCCTGGTCGAGCGGGCCCAGCAGGGCGACTCCGAGGCGTTCGGGCTCATCTACGACCGGTACGTCGACACGGTGTTCCGGTTCATCTACTTCCGGGTCGGCAACCGGCCGCTGGCCGAGGACCTGACCTCGGACACGTTCCTGCGCGCGCTCAAGCGCATCAGCAGCTTCACCTGGCAGGGCCGCGACCTGGGCGCGTGGCTGGTCACCATCGCCCGCAACCTGGTCGCCGACCACTTCAAGTCCGGGCGGTACCGGCTGGAGGTCACCACAGGCGACGTCCTGGACGCCGACCGGGAGGACCGGGGCCCCGAGGGCAGCCCCGAGACGGCGGTGGTGGACCACATCACGAACGTGGCGCTGCTGACCGCGGTCAAGCAGCTCAACCCCGAGCAGCAGGAGTGCATCGTGCTGCGGTTCCTCCAGGGCTTCTCGGTCGCGGAGACCGCGCAGGCGATGGGCAAGAACGAGGGCGCCATCAAGGCCCTCCAGTACCGCGCCGTCCGCGCGCTCGCCCGCCTGTTGCCCGAGGGGTTCCAACCGTGAATGTGACTCACATCACCATGGGTGCCCCGTCACCCTTGGCGGCCGTAACTGATCGTGCCCTGATCCCGTTTGACCGGGTGCGAGCGGCATTCTCAGCGTTCGCCGTAACCATCACCGCGATCAGCGAAGGGGGGTGCCCGCGGTGAACAACATTTCCCTGTTCGATCGTGGGCGTGCCGAGCGCTTCGCCCAGTTGCTCGACGAGGCCAACGGCGGCCGCCGTCACCACACCCGGTCCCGCCTCGACGGCCAGCTCACCGAGCTGGTCACCGTCGGTCAGCAGCTGCGCACCGTGGCCCTGCCCGGCGTGCCCGAGGCGACGTTCAAACGAGACCTGCGCGCTCAGCTGATCGCCACCGCGGAACGCGAGGGCATCGGCGTCACCGCTCGGCCCGAGGTCGAGGACCAGCGCGCGAGCGCACCGTGGTCGGCCCGCAGGCCCGGCCGGGTCCGCGCCCGTGGGGCGATCGTCATCGGCATCGCCGCGGGCACGCTGGCACTGTCCGGCGTGTCGGTGGCCAGCGGTGAGGCGATCCCCGGCGACGCCCTCTACGGCGTCAAGCGGCAGACCGAGAAGGCCCAGCTCGCGCTGGCCGGCTCGGACCTGTCCCGCGGCCGGCTCTACCTGGAGTTCGCCCGCACCCGCCTGTCGGAGGCGCACGCCGTGCGCACCGACGCCACCGGGTTCGGGGCCGCGCTCACGGACATGGACAGCGACACCACGCAGGGCATCCGGATGCTGATCACGTCCGCGATGGCGCGGCGTGACACGTCCGCCCTGGACGCGGTGGACCGCTTCGTCGCCGACCAGCGCATGCTCGTCGGGCAGCTGCTCGACGGCAGCACCGACCGGGAGAAGGTCACCGGTTCGCTGTCACTGCTGGACCGGATCGAGAAGCGCTCCGCGGCGGTCCGCACGGCGCTGGCCTGCGGCGCGGGTTCGACCGGCAGCGACCGGTTCGGCTCCGTGCCCGGTGCCTGCGCCAACGCGGCCAGCCAGCCGTCGCGGCCGGAGCAGCAGCAGACGCAGCCGGCGCAGACCAAGGAGAACGCCAAGCCCGGCAGCGAGACAAGCCCGGCCGCCCCGCAGGCGTCGGTCGCGCCGAGCGCCTCGGCCTCGCCCGCGGCCACCGAGGGCGAGCCGGAGCAGACGCAGGACACCGGCCTGCTCGACGAGCTGGGCCGGATCCTCGGCGGCCTGCTCGGCTAGCTCGCACAGACGGATCACAGGGGCGCGGCGGCCGGCAACGGCGTCGCGCCCCTACTGTGTGCGGCGGTCTGCGACGCATACGCTCTAGCCGTCCGGAACGCGGACTCACCGGCACCCCGGTGCACCGCGTTCCCCGCAGAAGGAGGGCCCCGATGGCACGTCGTCGCAGTCCGGCGCAGCCGATCGCCGCCGTCGGCGCGGCCCTGCCGCCGATGCCGCCGTCCGTCGTGCCGATGCCGCTGGCCGAGCCGGCCGCACCGGCCGCCGACCGCACCGGGGCCGCGTTCTTCGACGTCGACAACACGATGATGCAGGGCGCCTCGCTCTACTACTTCGCCCGCGGCCTCGCCTCACGGCGCTACTTCACCACCATCGACCTGGCCAAGTTCGCCATCAGCCAGGCCCGGTTCCGGCTGCTGGCCGCCGAGCACTCCGGCGACATCGCGCAGGCCCGCGAGGCGGCGCTCGCCTTCATCGAGGGCTGGAAGGTCGACGACGTGCAGCGGCTCAGCGAGGAGATCTTCGACGAGCTGATGGCCGACCGGATCTGGTCCGGCACCCGCGCGCTCGCCGACCAGCACCTCGCCGCGGGCCAGCGGGTGTGGCTGGTCACCGCCGCGCCCGTGGAGCTGGGCCGGGTCATCGCCGCGCGGCTCGGCCTCACCGGCGCGCTGGGCACGGTCGCCGAGATCCGCGACGGGGCGTACACGGGCCGCCTGGTCGGCGAGATGATGCACGGGCCGGCCAAGGCGCACGCCATCGAGGCGCTGGCCGCCGCGGAGGGCCTGGACCTGACCCGGTGCACCGCGTACAGCGACTCGATCAACGACGTGCCGATGCTGACCAGCGTCGGCCGCGCGGTCGCCGTCAACCCCGACAGCGCGCTGCGCCGGATGGCCCGTGCCCAGGGCTGGGACATCCGCGACTTCCGCTCCGGGCGCAAGGCCGCCAAGGTCGCGGTGCCCGTCGCGCTGGGCGCGGGCGTGCTGGCCGGCGCGGTCGCGGGCGGCATGGCGCTGAGCCGGCGCCGGAAGAAGACGTGACCCTGTCCGCACCACGCGGCACCGCGCCGCCAACCGAAGACCCGGTGCCGCCCGGACGGCACCGGCATCCGGGCACCCTGCCGGTGACCCGTGCCGCGGCGCTGCTCCTGGCGCTGGGCGCGGCGGGCTTCATGCTCGCGCTGAGCCCGCAGCGGCCCGCCCCGCCGCGCTCGGCCGAACCCGCGCTCACCGAGGCGTACGCGGGCGCCACCGTGCGGGACACCCCCGGCATGCTGGCCGACGGGTCCGCGTACAGCCCGCTCTACTTCGTCAGCGCGACCGCGTCCGTCGGCACCGCGCTGTCCCCCGGCGGCGACGACCTGCGCCTGCTGCTGCGCGACGGCGGCGAGGAGCGCGAGCTGCGCCGGATGCCCAAGGACCGCGCGGCCGAGTTCGCCGGGTTCACCAGCGACGGCACGATCCTGGCCTGGGTGGAGCTGAGCGGCGACGCCGGCGGCGCGGGCCGCACCGGCATCTGGGCCGCCCGGCTGGACGGCGGCGCGCCGCGGCTGGTCACCGCCGACACCGGCGCCGTGCTGCTCTTCGACAAGCAGGGCGACCTGTCCCTGCACGACGGGCAGCTGAGCTGGATGGCCGACGCCGGCAAGCCCGGCTACTCCGCGATCCGCACGGTGCCGCTGGCGGGCGGCAGGCCCGTCGTGCGCGAGCTGGCCGGCGGGTACGCCATCAGCGCCTGGCCGTGGCTGGTCAGCGAGGCGGTGGCGGACGCGGGCGCGATCGAGCTGAACAACCCGCAGACGGAAGAACGGATCGTGGTCGGCGTGCAGCCCGGCGAGCTGATGACCTGCTCGGCCACCTGGTGCCGGTCACTGATCATCGGCAGCACCGAGGCGTCCACGGTCATCGAGCTGGTGCGCCCCGACGGCTCCGAGCGCCTGCGCACGGCGACCGGCGCGGTCTCGTCGGCGATCACGGACGTCGCGGTGCTGGACCGGTTCGAGGTGTACACGCGGACCACCCAGGGCCTGACCACCACCCGCGTCCAGCTCTACGACCTGAAGACCCGCAGCCCCGCCCTGGTCACCGCGAACGCGGGCCGGGTCGCCTGCCGTGGCGGCGTGCTCTGGTGGTCCACCGGCGACAACGAGACCCTGCGCTGGCACGCCCTGGACCTGCGTGAGCTGTAGCGCGGCGGGTCAGGCGGCGAACGGGTCCGGGCGCAGTTCCAGGGTCTCGTGAAGCATCGTCTGGATGGTCTCGCGGACCTGGTCGGCGAGGTTGAAGACGACCGCGGGGTCGTCGGCGCCGTCGACGTACGGCGCGGTGTCGATGGGCTCGCCGAAGCGGATCAGCCACTTGCTCGGCAGCGGCACCAGGCCCAGCGGGCCCAGCCACGGGAACGTCGGGGTGACCGGGAAGTACGGCACGCCGATCAGCCGGGCCAGCGGCTTGATGTTGCCGAGCAGCGGGTAGATCTCCTCCGCGCCGACGATGGCCACCGGCACGATGGGCTTGCCGGTGCGCAGCGCCGCCGACACGAATCCCCCGCGGCCGAAGCGCTGCAGCTTGTACCGGTCGACGAAGCGCTTGCCGACGCCCTTGAACCCCTCCGGGAAGACGCCGACGAGCTCCTCCGCGTGCAGCAGCCGCTCCACGTCCGGGTTGCAGGCCAGGGTGGCGCCCGACTTGCGGGCCAGTTCCGAGACGAACGGCATGCGGAACACGAAATCCGCGCCGAGCAGCCGCAGGTGCCGGTGGGCCGGGTGCTCGTCGTGGCAGGCAACCGACAGCATCAGCGCGTCCAGCGCGACGGTGCCGGAGTGGTTGCCGACGACCAGCGCACCGCCCTCGGCGGGCAGGTTCTTGACGTCGATCACCTCGGTGCGGAACCAGCGGCGGTAGAGCTGGCGCAGCACCGGCTGGAAGACCTGCTCGGTCAGCTCGGGATCGAACCCGAACTCGTCGATCTGATACTGCCCGGACAGCCTGCGACGCAGGAATGCCAGGCCCGCGGCGACGCGCTCGTCGAACTCGTCGTCGACCTCCGGGACCGTCACCTGCCTGCCCTCCCCTGCTTCTCGCGCACCGACCGGATCATGTCGAGCATCCGCTGCTCGGCTGCTGCCACCAGCGCGGGTGTGATGACCGCGCCCGGCTTCTGCGCCTGGACGAAGTCGTCGAAGGCGTCGGCCGTCGAGCGGGGCGTGAAGCCATACTCCCGGACGAGCTTGGCGGTGTCGACCACACGGCCGTGCACGAACAGGTCGACCTGGTCCAGGCTGAGCCCGGCCACCCCGCGGCCGAACGAGGCGGCGGCGTGCATGGCCGGCTCCAGCACCGGCAGCGCGATGCGCCCCGAGCGGCGCACCGCCTGGGACAGGGTCAGCGTGCCGGGTCCGGCCACGTTGAAGGTGCCCTGGTGGTCCTCCAGCACCGAGCGGCGCAGGATCTCCAGCGCGTCGTCGACGTGGATGAACTGCAGCCGCGGGTCCCGCCCGAGCACCGTCGGCACCGCCGGGCGGGCCAGGAACTTCAGCAGCGCGGTGTCGGCCTGCGGGCCGATGAACGGGGCGAAGCGCAGCACCGTGGTGGTGACGTCGGGCCGCCGGCGGCGGAAGCCGCGCACGTACGACTCGATGTCGAGGATGTCGCGCCCGTAGCCGCCGCGCGGGGCGTCCCGGGGTTCGGTGTCCTCGGTGAACACGGCCGGGTCGCGGAACGAGACGCCGTACGCCGCCGTCGACGAGCGCAGCACGAGCCGGCGCAGCGACGGCATCTGCTGGCACGCGGCCAGCAGCTGGAGCGTGCCGATGACGTTCTGGTCCTTCATCGCGGCCCGCCCGCCGGCGTCCGGATCGGGCGAGGAGACCACGGCGAGGTGCACGAGCGCCTCAGCGCCCAGCTTGATCAGGGAGGACGCGCCCCCGGTCAGGTCGACCCGGCGCACCGCGACGTCGCGCAGCAGCGGCGCGAGCTCGGCAGGCGGGTCGACCAGGTCCACCCCGACCACCTTGTGGACCCGGGGGTCCGCGGCGATCCGGGCGGCGATGGTCGCGCCGAGGAACCGGCTGACGCCGGTGACGATGACGACCCGGGGAGCGCGTGCGCGATCGGCGGCGGAACCGTTGGCGACCGCGGTCATGACGCGCCTCCCCGGGGCGGCGAAGAATGAAGAGAAGCACCGCGAACCCCGCGAGCCGTACGGCCCGCAGCGGGGTTTCGCGGGACTACGCCCGGGCCTGAGACCGTCGCAACGAATTCGCCAGTGGTGCGCGGTCACGCGCCGCGAATCGGCCGGTCAGCTCAGCGCCGGGCGCGGGCCTCACTTGCCGAGACGACGACGCTGGACGCGGGTCTTGCGCAGCAGCTTGCGGTGCTTCTTCTTCGCCATGCGCTTGCGGCGCTTCTTGACCACGGAGCCCATATGGCATCCCCTCGAAGTTGACGGTGGTGGAACCCGTTCAGGGTAGCCGAGCAGCCGCGAGCCCACTGCCAGGGGTCACCGTCAGGGTGAGTCGGGATACCTATTGCTCCGAGAACGCACCCCGCAGGTACTCCTGAACCGCCTGCTCAGGGACCCGGAAAGAGCGGCCGACCCGGACGGCGGACAGCTCCCCCGAGTGGACCAGGCGGTAGACGGTCATCTTCGACACCCGCATCAGGGTCGCCACCTCGGCGACGGTGAGGAATCTGACCTCCGCCAGTCGTGCGTCCTGTCGTGTCGATCCGATCATGAGCAGGCCCACCTCCTCCGGTACAGGCCGCGCCGCGGGGCGCGACGTGATCGCGGTCGGTCTCGCGAGCACGGATTCCTGTGTAATGAGTACGGTACCGGGACGGTTGTGACCGATGCGAGCCTTTCGTCAAGATCGGGCTGATCGCGGCATGTTCAGGCGACGCTGTGACGGATGAAGTCGGCGCATTCGCGCTCCAGGTCGGGCCACTCCACACCCAGCGTCTCCCGGGCCGCCACCGGCACCGTCACACCGTCGTGGACCACCTTGTGGAAGAACTCGACCAGCCGCGCCTCGCCGAACCGGTCGGCCAGGTGCCGCACGGCCAGCGCGCTGATGCCGTACCGGGCCGAGACGATCCAGCCCTTGGTGCCCTTGGCCGGGTTCGCGAACTCCACGTCGCCGTTCCAGCCGTCCTCGACCAGCTGCCGGATGGCGGGCAGCCGCAGGTAGTCGCGCACCCGGCCGCCGTCCATCAGGGCGTACTCGGCCAGACCCTCGTGCAGCCACCACATGGTGTCGCCGTCCTTGAACGGCCCGGCCAGCGACGCCGCGTGGGTCAGCTCGTGGCGCAGCACCCCGCCCAGCACCTCCGGCGTGATGTTGTCGTCGTAGAGCATCAGCTCCCAGCGGTCCACGCTCACCCGCAGCGCGACGCCGGAGACCGTGTCCCCGGGACTCCAGGTGAACCAGCGCCGCCACTCGTCCGGGCCGGCGTAGTAGACGACGTACCGCGACGGGACCGCGTCCGCGCGGGCGAACCGGTCGGCGACCTTGGCCGCCTTCTCCGCCTCGGCCAGCAGGGTCGGCAGCTCGCCCGCGTACTCGGGCGTGGTGGCCACCACGGTGCGCTCACCCGCGTCGGCGACCAGTTCCGCGACCTGCCACGGGTGCGGCGACGGCTGCTCGGCGACCGGCTTCCACTCGATCAGCCAGGCCCGGCCGTCGCGGATGCGCCACCGGGTCTGGGACCGCGCGCCGGCCTTGGCGCAGGTCGGCGTCACGAAACAGGGCGTGCCGCGCAACTCGGTCGACCACTGCTCGCCGCCCTCGGCCGACACCGGGGTCGGATTGCTCGGCTCCTCCGTCCAACCCGCCACCCGCATCGCGCGCAGCGACCGGAACTGCGTGCGCATCCCGTCCAGCACCTGCGGCGCGGCCGTGTCGACCACGGACAGGTAGCCCGCCTCGTCACCGGCCAGCAGCGCCCGGCCCTGCGTGGTCAGGGCCGTCCCGATCCGGTCCTTGATCCACGCCTGGCGGGTGGCGAACGGGGCGTTCGGACCGGGACTCGGCGCGCCGGTCGGTCCGGCGCCGTCGATGCGGTTCTTCAGCCACGGGAACGCGAGCACGGCGAGCCCGCCCACGATGAGGCAGACCACCACCAGCATGAAAGCGAGGATCGCGAGCAGCCGCCCCCAGCGCCGCCGCGGCCGCAGTGGCGGTAGCGATGGCGGTGGCGGCCAGCCCGCCGGATAGCCGCCCGGCACACCGGACGCGGGAAATGCCGGATGCCCCACGGGTGTCCCGGACACCGGATAACCACCCGGCACCGCCGACACCGGCGGTGCCGGGTGACCGGCAGGCGCGGAGACCGGCGGTGCCGGAAGACCGGCAGGCGCGGCGGAGACCGGCGGCATCGGCGCGGGCGGCGGCACGAAGGTGGACTCCATCGGCGGGGCGTGTCCGGCCAGCGGGAGGGTCGGCTGCTCGACCTGGGACGGCGCGTACCCGGCCAGCGGCGCGGTGGGCTGCTCGTCGTCGGGTGGCGCGGCGGAGTGGGCCGCCGCGATCACCGCGGCGGGGGTGGGGTCCTCGTCGTCGAGCGGCAGGAGTTCGGGGGCGCTGCGCGCCCAGGGGTCCACGGCCCCCGTGCCGGTCTCGTCGGGCGAGCGTCGATCGGCGGGCGGGGGCCAACCGGCGGAGTGGGTCTCGTCCTCGGGGGGCACGGACGTGGAGGCTACCAACGGGTCGCGACGACGGGTAGGGCTCACGGCCGTCGAATCCGGTATGAGCGGCATGGGTGATCCAGACGGTGCGCCCGATTCGCCCATCTCCCGTTGACCCGCGCGCCGGTCAGCCCGCGGTACGCCGCACGTAGTCGACCAGGTCCCGCTGCATCGCGGCCCAGCTCACGCCGAGCGTCTCCGGGGCTGCCAGTGCCGGCTCCCGGCGCTGGTGCAGCACGTTCTTGAAGAACGCCATCGCCTTGGCGAACCCGAACCGGGCGATCAGCCGGTGCACCGCGAGATACGCGACGCCGTAGCGGGCGGCCACCTCGTCGTCCGAGGTCTGCTCGCCCGGCGCGATCAGCGCGAGGTCGCGTTTCCAGGACTTCACGAACGTGCGCACCTCGGCCAGCGCCTCGTACCTCGTCGGCTGCGCCCCGTTCATCGCGGCCTCCTCGGCCAGGCCCTCGACCAGCCACCAGGCGCCGTAGCCACCGGACGAGCCGGTCAGCGACGCGGCGTGCGTCAGCTCGTGCCGCATCAGGTCGCCCAGGCCCGCCTGCAGGAGGTAGTCGCCGTTGAGGACGAGTTCGTAGCGGTCGGCGGTCACCGGGAGGGCGTAGCCGCCGGCCCAGGGCGGCAGCTTGCCGCCGTACCAGCGCTCCCACTCGCGGCTGTCGGCGTAGTACACCGGGTAGCGGGCGGGGGCGGCCCCGACGGCGTACCGGTCGGCGACCTTCGCGGCGCTCTCCGCCTCCCGGAGCAGCGTGGGCAGGTGCCGGGCGTAGACGGGGGTGGTCGCGACCACGGTGCGCGAGCCGGCCAGCGCGACGAGCTCGTCGGTCTGCCAGGGCGGGCCGCCGTCCTTCTCGCCCGGTTCCCAGTGGACCAGCACCGCCCGGTCGTCCTCGATGCGCCAGCGCATGACCGACGGGGTGCGCGACTCGGCGCACGTCGGGACGACGAAGCACGGGGTGCTGCTCAACCGGACCGTCCACTCGTCGCCGGTGGGACTCGGCTGGTATCCCCGGTCGCTCCACGCCGCGACCTGCATCGCGCGCAGCGAGCGGAACTGGATCCGCAGCCCGTCCAGGGCGCCGGCCGCGGTCGGCTCGACCACCGAGAGGTAGCCGCTCTCGTCACCGCCGAGCAGGGCCTTGTGCTGCACGGCGAGCGCCGCGTCGATGCGCTCCTTCGCCCAGGCCTGGCGCACCGACAGCGGGTCGCCCGGCTGGGGGCTGGGCGCGCCGCCGGGCGCGCCGCCGGCCGCGGCGAGCTGCTCCAGCACCGGCGGGACCAGCACCACCGCGAGGCCGCCCACGGCGGCGCAGGCCAGCGTCAGGCCGGTCGCGACGAGCGCGACCACCCAGCCCCAGCGGCGGCGCGGCCGGTGCAGCAGCGCCGGGTCCGGCCACAGCGTGGGGTACGGGTAGGGCGCGCCCGGGACGGGCACGGGCGGAGGCGAGGACCCGTCAGCGGAGGGAGCGGCGTCCTCGGCGTTCACGGACGAGGACGCTACCCATCGACGCGGCCTTGTTGATCAGCCGGACGGTCACTTCTTCGAGATCAGTGCCCGGCCGAAGAAGGCGAGGTTGGCGGGGCGCTCGGCGAGGCGGCGCATCAGGTAGCCGTACCACTCGGTGCCGTAGGGCACGTAGACGCGCACCGTGTGCCCGGCCCGGGCCAGGCGGGTCTGCTCCTCGGGGCGGATGCCGTAGAGCATCTGGAACTCGAACTCGTCCGGCGAGCGGTCGAACCAGCGGGCCCGGTCCTGCGCGATGGCGATCAGGCGCGGGTCGTGGGTGGCCAGCATCGGGTAGCCCTCGCCCGCCATCAGGATGTTCATGCACCGCACGTACGACTTGTCCACCTCGAGCGGGGCCTGGTAGGCCACGTGCTCGGGCTCCTTGTAGGCGCCCTTGCACAGCCGCACCCGGGACCCGGCGGTGGCCAGCTCCCGGCAGTCGCCCTCGGTCCGGCGCAGGTACGCCTGCAGCACCGCGCCGGTGCCCGGGTGGTCGCGGCGCAGCCGGGACAGGATGTCCAAAGTCGAGTCGGTGGTGGTGTGGTCCTCCATGTCCAGGGTGACCGTGGTGCCCAGCGCCGCGGCGGCCTCGCAGATCTCGCGGGCGTTCTTCTCCGCGAGCTGCTCGTCGAAGGCCTGGCCGAGCGCGGACAGCTTCAGGCTGACCTCGGCGGTGGCCACGGTGACGGCCTCGCCGCCGCCGTTCTTGGCCGCGGTGAGCCCGGCCTGGCCGAGGGCGGCCAGCAGCTCCAGGTACGCCTCCTTGGTGGCGTTGGCCTGGTCGGCGGTGAGGGTGTCCTCGCCGAGGTTGTCCAGGGTGATGCAGAGTCCGGCGTCCGCGAGCTGCCTGGTGGTGGCGAGCGCCTCGCCGGTTCCGGAGCCGGCGACGAAGCGCTTGACGACGTCGCGGCTGATCGGGGCGGTCTCTACGAGCCGTTCCACCTTCTGGGATCGGGCGGCGGCGAGGATCACGGAGCGAAGCATGAGGGCAGCGTAACCCGCCTGTGCCGGGCGACTCACAGGACTCCTGCCCCATGTATACAAGAACACGCCTCGATATCTCGGTGAAGGAGGGGTTGTGTGCGTCGGCTACAAACTTCAGCTGTGAACTCCAACCCGCTCCGCTCCCCCGCCGTGATCATCGGTGGGGTCGTGCTGCTCGTCGCCGGCCTGGCCTGCGCCCTGGACGACGATGACGACGACTGCTGGGGTCAGCCCGACCCGCAGCAGACGGTGTTCGCCGCCGGCAGTTCCGGCATCCGGCTGGCCGAACCTCCCGCCCCGACCGAGGCCCTGCCCGATTCGGGCGGCTTCGGCACCCACCTCGCCTCCTGCGGCGGCTGATCGCCCGTGCAGCGGCACCAGGTCGAACCGCGCCCGGACTGGCGGGAGAAGGTCCGGGCGCAGGGCATGCTCTACGCCGACACCAAGCTCGACGACGGCGCGACCACCCCGTACTGGGACGAGTCGGCCTGCTACGCGTTCACCCTGGACGAGGTGCTGCGGCTGGAGGAGGCGACCGAGGAGCTGCACCTGATGTCGCTGGCCGCCGCCAGGCACGTGGTCGAGCAGGACCGGTGGGCCGACTTCGGCATCCCGGCCTGGGCCGTGCCCGAGGTGCGCCGGGTGTGGCGGGAGCAGCCGCCGACCCTGTACGGCCGGTTCGACCTCTGGTACGACGGCAGCGGCCCGCCGAAGATGCTGGAGTACAACGCGGACACGCCGACCTCGCTGCTGGAGGCGTCGATCATCCAGTGGTTCTGGCTCACCGACACCCGGCCGGACCTGGACCAGTGGAACAGCCTGCACGAGCGCCTCATCGCCGCCTGGCGCAGGCTCGGACCCCAGTTCGCCGCGGGTCCGGTGCACTTCGCGTGGTCGAACCTGGAAGAGACGTTCGAGGACCTGATGACCGTCGGCTACCTGGCCGACACCGCGCACCAGGCGGGCCTGGACGTGCGGGTGACCCCGATGCTCGACATCGCCTGGGACGGGCGGCGCTTCCGGGACAGCGGCGGCGACCCGATCAGCACGATCTTCAAGCTGTACCCCTGGGAGTGGATGGTCGCCGAGCCGTACGGGCGGCTCGCGCTGGACCCGGGCACCCCGACCACCTGGCTGGAGCCGGCCTGGAAGCTGCTGCTGTCGAACAAGGCGCTGCTGGCCGTGCTCTGGGAGCTCCACCCCGGGCACGAGCTGCTGCTGCCCGCATACCTGGACGGGCCGCGGGACATGGCCGAGTACGTGGCCAAGCCGCTGCTCGGCCGCGAGGGGGCCAATGTGCGGATCGTCACTGCGGCAGGTGAGCAGGTCACGGACGGTATCTACGACACCGGCGGGCACTGCTTCCAGGAGTTCCGTGCGCTGCCGTCGTTTGCGGGCAACCACGTCGTGCTGGGTTCGTGGATCATCGATGGCGAGTCGGCGGGACTGGGGCTACGCGAGAGCACCAGCCTGATCACCGACGGTCACGCCCGGTTCATACCCCACTATGTTGACACCCCACGCACGCCGTAGGTGCACTACCTTTGTCGGGTGAACTTCGATGCGTACGCCCGAACGGCCGTTGATCTTGTCAACGCGCCGCTGGACGACCTGAGCCAGCTCCGCGCGGTCCTGCCGGGGCCGGACTGGATGTGCGAGGACGCCACCGAACGCGACCTGCAGGTGTTCCGCAAGGCACAGCGGCGCCTGCGCGAGGTCTTCGAGCACGGTGCCCACGGCCGCGAACGCGAGGCCGTCGAAGAGCTCAACTCGCTGCTCGAAGCCCATCCGGTGCATCCCCGCATCTCCGGCCACGAGTCGGGGAACTGGCACATCCACGTCACCAGCCGCGGCTCCGCGGTCAGCGCCGAGTACCTGGCCGGCGCCGTCTGGGGCCTGTCCGTGTGGCTCTGCGAGTACGGCAGCGCCCGCTTCGGCGTCTGCGCCGACGACCGCTGCGGCAACGTCTACCTCGACACCTCGTCCAACAACTGCCGCCGCTTCTGCTCCGAGCGCTGCGCCACCCGCTCGCACGTGGCGGCCCACCGCGCCCGCAAGAAGGCCGCGGTCACCGAGCTCGCCGCCCACTCCAAGGCCCAGCTCAAGCCGGCCGTCCCCCAGCAGTCCACCCTCACCCCGGTCGGCTGACCCCTTCCTTCAACCACCACGGGCCGCTCCCCCTCCGGGGAGCGGCCCGCGCTTGTTGAAGGAAGGGCGCCTTGCAAACCACATACGTAGAGCGGCGGCCTGCGGAGCGGAGCGGGTGGGAGCGTGCCGGTGGGGCCGCTCAGGAGCGGGTGGGGGCGACGCCCGCGCCCAGGTGGGTACGCGCGAACGCCAGCGCCTCGGCCAGGTCGGCCTCCCGGGCGGCGCGGCTGCCCGCCTTGCGGGTGGCCACCTCCATCGCCACGGACCCGGTGAAGCCGCGCTGTTCCAGCCCCGCCAGCAGGCGAGCGCACGGCTGGGTGCCGCGGCCGGGCACCAGATGCTCGTCCCGGCCCTCGCCGGTGCCGTCACCCAGGTGTACGTGGGCCAGCCCGGCGCCCATCGTGTCCGCCATCTCCAAGGCGTCGGAGCGCGACGCCGCACAGTGCGACAGGTCCAGGGTGTAGGAGTCGTAGCCGGCCTCGGTCGGGTCCCAGCCCGGGTGGTACGGCACGACCTGGCGGCGGCCCATCCGCACCGGGTACATGTTCTCCACCGCGATGCGCACCCCGGTGTGCCGGTGCGCCAGCTTGCCCACCGTGTCGGCGAACCCGCGCGCGTAGTCGCGCTGCCAGGTGAACGGCGGGTGCACCACGACCGTGGGCGCGCTCAGGGTGTCGGCCAGGATCACCGCGCGGCGCAGCCGCTCCTTCGGGTCGCTGCTCCAGACCCGCTGGGTGACCAGCAGGCAGGGCGCGTGGATCGACAGCACCGGCACGCCGTAGTGCTGGGACAGCCCGCGCAGCGCGCCGGCGTCCTGGCTCACCGCGTCGGTCCACACCATGACCTCGACCCCGTCGTAGCCCAGGGACGCCGCCAGCTCGAACGCGGCGGCGGTGGGCTCGGGAAAAACGGACGAGCTGGACAGGAGCACGGGAACGGACACGTTGTCCAGAGTAGCCCCGCTCACCCCGCCGAGAGCTGATCCAGGCGCGTCAGGATGACTCCCTCACGCAGCGCCCAGGGGCAGATGCGCAGCTCATCGATGCCCAGCCGGCGCATTGCGGCCTCCGCCACAACCGCTCCCGCGAGCAGCTGGTGGGCGCGGCTGGCGCTCACTCCGTCCAGTTCGGCCAGACCCGCCGACGGGATCCGCTGGATGAAGCCGCGCACCTGGTGCAGCCCCTGCAGGGTGAGCGCGCGCGGCGCCCACAGCCCGTCGCCGCTGGGCGCGGCGCCGGCCAGCCGGGCCAGCGACCGGAACGTCTTCGAGGTCGCCGCGGCGATCTCCCAGCCCCGCAGGCCGTCCAGCTCGCGATGCATGAGCTGCTCGTCCACGTAGGACTGCAACGCGGCCAGCTCGGCCGCGCCCGGCGGGTCGCTCTTGAGCCAGCGCCGGGTGAGGCGGCCCGCACCCAGCGGCAGCGACACCGCCACCGTGGGTTCCTCGTCGATGCCCGCCGCGATCTCCAGGGAGCCGCCGCCGATGTCGAGCACCAGCAGCCGGCCCGCCGACCAGCCGAACCACCGGCGTACCGCGAGGAAGGTCATCCGGGCCTCGTCCTCGCCCGAGAGCACCCGCAGCTCGACGCCGGTCTCCTCGTAGACCCGGCGCAGCACCTGGGCCGAGTTGGTGGCGTCGCGGACCGCCGAGGTCGCGAACGCCATCAGCTCCTCCGCGCCCTGCTGCTCGGCCGCGCTCTTGGCCTGCTCGCACGCCTTCACCAGCGCGTCCGCCCCGGCGATGGTCAGCTCACCGGCCTCGCCGAGCTGCTCGGCCAGGCGCAACCGCTCCTTCTGGGAGTGCGCGGGCCACGGATGGGCACCGCGGTGCGCATCGACCACCAGGAGATGAACTGTATTGGATCCGACATCGAGGACACCAAGCCGCATGCGCCTACGTTATCGGTGCCCGCGCCCGCCGTAGGCTGGGATCGTGGACCATGAGGGCGAGACTTCGCTGGACTTCCCGCGGGAGTGGATCGAGTTCGCCGACCCGGCGGACCCGGCCCACCTGATCCGCGCCGACCTGACCTGGCTGCTGTCGCGCTGGACCTGCGTGTTCGGCAGCGCCTGCCGGGGCATCATCGCCGGCCGGGAGGACGAGGGCTGCTGCTCGCACGGCGCCTTCTTCACCGACGCCGACGACGTCAAACGGGTCAAGGCCGCGGTCAAACGCCTGGACAAGACCACCTGGCAGCACCACGTACGCGGCTTCGAGAAGTGGACCGAGCTGGACGAGCTGCACGACGAGAAACCGGCCCGGCGCACCGCGATCCAGCACGGCCCCGACGGCGAGGAGGGCCCCTGCGTCTTCCTCAACGACGCCGACTTCCCGGGCGGGGGCGGCTGCGCGCTGCACGCCCAGGCGCTGCGCGACGGGGTGCACCCGCTGACCTACAAGCCCGACGTGTGCTGGCAGCTGCCGATCCGCCGGGACCAGCAGTGGGTCAAGCGCCCCGACGACACCAAGATCCTGGTATCGGTCATCGGCGAGTTCGACCGGCGCGGCTGGGGCGCGGGCGGGCACGAGCTGCACTGGTGGTGCACCTCGTCGCCGGACGCGCACGTCGGCGCCGAGCCGATGTACGTCAGCTACGGCCCCGAACTCACCGCGCTGGTCGGCGAGCAGGCGTACGCCCGGCTGGCCGAGATGTGCGCCGAGCGCGACAAGCGCGGCCTGGTCGCCGAGCACCCCGCCACGGTCGAGGCCCGCCGCCGCACCCCGCTCACACTCATTGCCCGCCCGGCTAACCTCGATTCATAACGATGTCACGAGGAGCGCACATGAGCGAGGAGCAGCTTCGCGGGCGGCAGGCCCCCGGCCAGCCCGCGGTCGACGACGAGGAGCGCCTGGCCGCGCTCGACGACCTCGACGAGATCGAGCCCGGCCCGGAGGGCTTCGCCGCCGCCGTGCAGGAGATCACGAGCGCGCACGCCGAGCTGCTCGCCCGGCTCGCCCAGTGAGCGAGGTCTACGTCCCGACGTACGCCGACGTGCTGGCGATCGCGGACCGGCTCGGGGTGGCGGTACGTGATCCGGGGCTGGTCGAGTCGGCGGTGGCCCGCCCGCGCAGCACCGCGTTCGGCGCGGACGCCTACCCCGACCTGTGGACCAAGGCGGCGGCGCTGCTCCAATCGCTGACCCGCAACCACGCGTTCGTCGACGGCAACAAGCGCATCGGCTGGATCACCGCGACCGCCTTCCTGACCGTCAACGGCGCGGTGAGCCGCCGCCGACTCGCGGCCCTCGACCAGGACGCCGCATACGACCTGGTCATCGCCGTCTGCACGGGCCAACTCCGCGACATCGAAGAGATCGCCCAGGCGCTGCGCGCCCTCTACTGACCCATGGACGCGCCGCCCGGCGGAAGCTCGTGCGCTTTCGGGGAAACTGCGGCAATCCGGCACCGGATTCGCGCAGTTTCCCCGAAAGCGCGGGAACCTACATGGGTCCGTCGACCGGAGGCAGGACTCGCTGGGTGTAGCCGGACGGGACGACGACTGTCAGGGGCGCGAGCGACTTCGCGGTGCGGGTCTGCCACTCGAAGTCCATGCGGTTGCGCGAGTCGCCGTCGGGGGTGCGCTTGACGATCTCCCGGCGTACGGCGCGGTAGGTCTCCGCGTCGACCCACAGCTCGTCCGAGCCGTCCTCGAAGTCGAAGCGCAGGTGCAGCACCGCCCGGCCGGCCAGGTCCTCGGGGCCGACCAGGGTGTACCCCTCGCCCCGCTGCAGCGCCGCGCGCAGCTCGTCGGGGGTGCTGCCGGCCGGGCCGACCGGGTGCTGCCCGTCGAGCGGCCGTTCGTGGACGAGATAGCTCCGGTCGCGGTGGAAGACCTGCGTCATGGTCAGCTTGTCGTCGCGTACCAGCTGCCAGAGGTCCATTTGCACCGCCCCGCCGGGGCCCTGCAGGTGGGTGATGTGCGAGTCGCCGGTCACCTGGTCGAACCACCACTCGCCATGATCGGTGGTGCTGCGGTAGGTGACCGTCTGGACGATGTGCTGCACGTCGTCGGCGGCCAGCGCGGCGACGGCCCGCTCCTGCACCATCGCCACGGTCAGCAGCTCCGGCGCGGGCGGCGCGCCCGGCTCGACCGGCGGTGCGGCGGGCGTGCCGCCCAGCGCCGTCATCGCCACCGCCACCACCGCCGCCAGGGCGAACACGCCGGTGCCCGACGCCATGGCCGCGGTGCGCCTGCGGTTGCGGCGGGCCGCCCGGTCCAGCAGGTCCGCGCTCGGCTTCAGATCGGCGGTGTGCTCCCGCATCCCCGTCGCCAGCTCGTCTTCCAGGTCGATGTTCATGAGGGTGCTCCGATCCGCAGTGGGGATTCGTCGAGAGCCCAGGCAGCCGTGATCTCGCGCAGCCGGGTCAGGCCGCGCGAGGCGCTGGATTTCACCGTGCCCACCGAGCAGCCGAGCACCGCGGCGGCCTCGGCCTCGCTGAGCTGCTCCCAGTAGCGCAGCACCAGCACCGCCCGCTGCCGCGCCGGCAGCTGCGCCAGGGCCTGCACCAGCGCTTGGCGCAGGGCGAACCGGTCGGTGCCGTCCGGGTGGGCCGGCGGCTCGACCGTCGCGACGACCTCGCGCCGCCGCAGCCGTCGCCGCCAGCTGTCCACGGCCAGGTGGTACATGGTCCGGCGCAGGTAACCCTCGGGGTCGCCGTCGACCCGGCGCCAGGCCCGCATCAGGCGTTCCAGGGCTGCCTGGAGCAGGTCCTCCCCGCCGGCGCGCCCGCCGCTGAGCAGGGCCGCCGTGGCCAGCAGGGCCGGGCCGCGCTCCGCGACCAGGTCCGCCAGTCCGGCGTACGCGTCTGGTGACCGCACAGGCTCTCCTCTCGTCGCCCACCAAGGACGACGCGGCCCACCTGAAGGTTGACTCCCCCCACAGGAAAGAAGCTCCGCCCGTGGCACCGGGCGGAGCTGCTCAGGGTCGGCGGATGCCGATCTACGGCTCGAACTTGTAACCCAGGCCGCGGACGGTGACGAGGTAACGGGGCGTGGACGGCTCCGGCTCGATCTTCGAGCGCAGCCGCTTCACGTGCACGTCCAGGGTCTTGGTGTCGCCGACGTAGTCGGCGCCCCACACCCGGTCGATCAGCTGGCCGCGGGTCAGCACCCGGCCCGCGTTGCGCAGCAGCAGTTCCAGCAGCTCGAACTCCTTGAGCGGCAGCTGCACCGGCGCGCCGTCGACGGTGACCACGTGCCGCTCCACGTCCATGCGCACCGGACCGGCGGCCAGCGTGCCGCCCGCCACCTCGACCACGTCGGTGGTCTGCCGGCGCAGCACCGCCCGAATGCGGGCGACCAGCTCGCGCGGGGAGTACGGCTTGGTCACGTAGTCGTCGGCCCCGATCTCCAGGCCGACCACCTTGTCGATCTCACTGTCCCGTGCGGTGACCATGATGATCGGCACGTGCGAGCGCTGGCGCAGCTGGCGGCACACCTCGGTGCCGGACATCTCCGGCAGCATGAGGTCGAGCAGCACGATGTCCGCGCCGGTGCGGTCGAACTCGGTGAGCGCGGCGGTGCCGGTGGCCGCGACGGACACCTCGAAACCTTCCTTGCGCAGCATGTACGACAGCGCGTCCGAGAACGACTCCTCGTCCTCGACGACCAGTACGCGGGACATCACGCCCACCTTTCGCAGTTGCCAGTCAGCCGGTCTGTGCCGGTCGTGCGGGGTTCGCAGCCGCCGCGGGGGTCGCGTCCTCGGCTGCGAGATTCACGGCGTCGGCCGCTTGGTTCAAGTCTGCCGGGGCGGAGCCGCCGGCCGGGTGCGACGGCTTCTCGGCACCGGAAACCGGTGCCGCATCGATCTCAAAGGAGGCGGGTAGCGGAAGCATCGCCTCCGGGGGTCGGGCAGGTAACCGGAGGGTGAACGTCGAGCCTCCACCCAGGCGGCTGCGCACGTCGACCCGGCCCCCGTGGTTGGTCGCGATGTGCTTGACGATGGCCAGGCCGAGACCCGTGCCACCGGTCGCGCGCGACCGCGCCTGGTCGGCCCGGTAGAACCGCTCGAACACCCGGTCCAGGTCCCCCGGCCCGATGCCGATGCCCTGGTCCGACACGCTGATGTCGACCCGGTCGCCCTCGGCCAGCGCGCTGACCACGACGGCCGAGTGCTCGTGCGAGTACGCCACGGCGTTCTCGACCAGGTTGCCCAGCGCCGTGGCGAACTGATTGTCGTTGCCGTACACGGTCAGCCCGCGGGTGCCGACGACGACCAGCTCGATGTGCTTGGCGGCGGCGTTGGTGCGGGCGCGGTCCAGCGCCTCGGCCACCACCCCGTCCACCATGACCGGCTCCGGATCGGGCAGCCGCTCGGCGCCCTGCAGCCGGGACAGCTCCAGCAGCTCCGACACCAGCCGGCCGAGCCGCGTGCTCTCCCGCTGGATGCGCTCGGCGAAGCGGCGGCTCGCCGCCACGTCCTCGGCCGCCTGGGCCGCCGCGGCCTCCGGGTCGGCCGGTTGCTCGTCCGGCGGCTCGGTGGCGTCCAGCAGCGCCTCGGCCAGCAGTTGCAGCGCGCCGATCGGGGTCTTCAGCTCATGGCTCACGTTCGCCACGAAGTCGCGGCGCACCCGCTCCACCCGGTGCGCGTCGGTGACGTCGGCCGCCTCCACGCACACCAGGCCGCCGCCCACCGCCACCGCGCGCAGGTGCACGCCCAGCGGCTGCGACTCGCCCAGCTCGCGGCCGCGCGGCAGGTCCAGCTCGACCTCACGCGGCACGCCGGTGTGGCGCACCTGCCCGGCGAGCGTACGCAGGATCGGGTGCGCGGCGATCGTGCCCGGCACGGCGCTGGCCCGCAGCATGCCCATGGCCCGCGCCGCCCGGTTGGCCAGCACGACCTGGTCGGTGCCGTCGAGCAGCACCACTCCCACCCGCAGCGCGTCCAGGCTCCTGCGGCCCAGCCCCGCCAGCGGGTCGCCGACCGGCGGCGCGCCCAGCCCCGAGGGGCCCAGCGTGTTCACGGCGCTCGTCGCGCGCCGGTGCGCCAGGTAGCGCGCCAGCAGCAGCCCCGCCGTCAGGCCCAGCACGATGCCGACGGCGATGGCCAGCATCAACGTGCCGCCGTCGAGGGGCGCTGCCAGTACCTTCACGTTGCGATCGTAGGTCAGATCTTTCGACCAACGTTCTAGTACAAATCATCTGTAAACTAGCTAAATACGGCATTGGTTGCACAGTGTTCACCGTCGCGCCCATTCCCGTTCACCGGCGTTCACCTTCCGGCCTCGCGGGCACCCTACCGTGAGGCAGACCCGACCCCCACCGTTACTGGAAGTGATCAATGCGCGAGGAGTTCCGTGCCGACCTGCTCGAGGTCGGCCGCCTGCTGGTCTCCATGGCCGAGGCGGTCCGCACCGCGATGAGCGCGGCGACAACCGCCCTGCTCAGCGCCGACAAGGAGGGCGCCGAGCGCGTCATCGCCCGTGACGAGGAGATCAACGCCCTGTTCCGCGCGGTCGAGGAGAAGGTGCTCCGGCTGCTCGCCCAGCAGGCTCCGGTCGCCTCCGACCTGCGCATGGTGATCACGTCGCTGCACATCGGCACCGACCTGGAACGCATGGGCGACCTGGCCGAGCACGTCGCCAAGTCCGCGCTGCGCCGCCACCCGGCGGTCTGCGTGCCCGCCGAGCTCACCGGGGTCTTCGGCCAGATGGCCAACATCGCGGACCGCATCGCCGGCAAGATCACGCTGGTGCTCGCGTCCCGCGACATCGAACGCGCCGCCGAGCTGGAGCGCGACGACGACGCCATGGACGAGCTGGAGAAGGCGCTGTTCGAGAAGCTGCTCAACACCGAGTGGACCCACGGCGTCGAAGCCGCCGTCGACGCCGCGCTGCTGGCCCGCTTCTACGAGCGCTACGCCGACCACGCCGTCAACGCCGGCCGCCACGTCATCTACCTGGTAACCGGCGAATCCTGACCCACCCGATCGACAACCCCTCCACACCACCGCCGCCGCCGCGAGCCCGGCCCCACCTTACGTAGACGTTGGCCTATCTGATCGAGTTCGATCTTCAAAAACTCGATCAGATAGGCCAACGTTTATTCCTTGTCGGATCCGGTCGACGCCTCCGGGGTGCGTCAGCCCCGGCGTGAGCGGTGGTTGGCAAGTATTCGCAGCACCTCGGCCCGCACGACGTCAGGTTCGCGCACGAGTCGGGTTCCGGTGTACCGAACGACCGTGTAACCGAGGGCCGCGAGCTGCGCATCCCGGCGAAGGTCGCGCTCACGGTCCGCCCGCGACGAGTGGAACGCCGCCCCGTCGAGTTCGAGGTTCAGCCCCGTCGCCTCATCCAGCATGTCGAGCACGACCGTCCGGCCGTCCAGCTTCACCGGAACCTGCCACCGGAACCTCTCGAAGGCCCGCCCAAGAAAGACCCGGTCGTATCCCCACAGCTCCAACGGGCTTCGGCAGCCGGCCGCCAACCGATCGACCAATCGGACGAGGTGCCGGCGGCCGGCCAGGCGCGGTGCTCGCAGCAGTTCCTCCGACAGCCGTTGCGGCGTCGTCATCCGCTCGGCCACCGCGGTGATGGCCGGTGCACGTTTCGCGTCACCGTCCAGCAAGGGCCAGCTGTCCACGATCGCCGTCTCCAAGCGCACCACCGGCAGTCCGTTGCGCACCACCACATCAGGCGGCTCGATCATGAACCCGTCCCGGCGATGGACCCTGACCCCGGGCGCCCCTCGCAGATGTCTCGTCCCACCGGTCATGAGGTGTGTCCACGCGTCTTCCGGCACCGGCAGACCCCAGACCCGCAGCGCGGAGAGATGACTCGCGGCCGCCGGCCCAGCGGCGTAGAGCAGCGCCGCCCGCAGCACTGCGCTCTTGTCACCCACCGCCTCCGGGATCAGGAACGTGCGAGGCAGCGGCCGGAGCAGGTGTCCGGCCTGAACAGCCCACGCGAGCACGTACCGGTCGACGGCCCCGCGCGCCGTCGCACGAGTGGCGACACCGCCGCCACCGTCCATCACCTTCCGCAGACGTCGATCCATCCCGGCAGCCTGCACGGCCGACCAACGCGCCGCCTCCGACCAGCCCGCCCCCTGTGGACGACACGCACGTTATCCACAGGCCACCCCTGGCTAGCAATAGACGTTGGCCTATCTGATCGAGTTTTTGAAGATCGAACTCGATCAGATAGGCCAACGTCTATGCAAGACGGGTCGTGGGGCGGGGTCCACTGCCACCGCTGGGCGGGGGACGATCTTGTTACTTGAGCGTGGCGCCGGTCAGGCCGCTTTGGACCTGGCGGTGGAAGATGAGGTAGACGGCGAGGATGGGCAGCATGGCCAGCGTCATACCGGCGAACAGCCGCGCGAAGTCCGTCTCGTACCGCGCGTTCGTGGCCAGTTCCAGCAGCCCCTGCGTGAGCAGCCGCTTGTCCTCGTCCTTCATGATCACCGTGGGCAGGATGAACTGGTTCCACTGCCCGATCACGTTGAAGATCCCGATCCCGATCAACCCGGGCTTCGCCATCGGCATCATCACCTGGAAGAACAACCGCACGTGCCCCGCCCCGTCCACCGACGCCGCCTCCGCGATGCTCGACGGCAGCGTACGGAAGAACGCGTGCAGGAAGAACACCGTGAACGGCAGCGAGTACGCGACGTACACCAGGATCAGCCCGAGGTGCGTGCTCAACCCGATGACCTCACCGAGCCCCAGAGCATTCGCCACGTTGTCCACGGTCAGGTACAGCGGCAGGATGCCCAGGTAGATCGGCATCGTCAGCCCGGCGACGAACATCCAGTACACGGCCCGGTTCCCCCGGAACGGATACCGCGCGAGCACGTACGCCGCCATCGACCCGAGCAGCATCGTCAGCCCGACGCCGCCGATGAGAACGAGCACGGTGTTGAAGAAGAACTCCCCGATGTGGCCCTTGGTCCAGGCGCGGCCGAAGGCACCCCAGAGCCACTGGTCGGGCAGCCCCAGCGGGTCGTTGATGATCTCGGTGTCGGTCTTGAACGACTGGATGACGGCCCAGAGCAGTGGGATGGTGACCAGGGCGCCCCAGATGAACAGGAAGCCGTGCGAGAAGACGTTGAAGACGCGGCCGGTGTCGGCGGTCATCTTCGGCGCGGACTTGGCGGGCGCCGGGGCCGGGGTGGGCTCGGGCGTCGCGGGCGCGTCGGTGGTCGCGAGGTGAGACATGGTGTTGCCCCTCAGAACTCGAGCTTGTCGCGGCTGCGGGTGAGCCGCATCTGCGCGGCGGCGAAGAGCAGCGTCAGGATGGCGATGGAGACGCCCATGGCGCAGGCGAACGCGAAGGAGTCGAACCGGGAGGGCCGGAACGCGTTCGACATCATGTAGGAGCTCATCACCTGGCTGGCGTCGTTCGGTCCGCCGCCGCCGGGGCCGGGCGTCATGCCGACGACCAGGGCGTAGAAGTCGAGCGCGGCGATGCCGAGGTAGACCCAGGCGACGGAGACGTGCTCGCGCAGCAGCGGCAGGGTGACCCGGAAGAACGTCTGCACGCGGGTGGCTCCGTCGAGCGTCGCCGCCTCGAAGATGTCCTTGGGGATGGACTGCATCGCGGCCGAGAAGAGGATGAGGTAGAAGCCGACGCCGCCCCAGATCGCGATGAGGATCAGGCAGACCAGGACGACGGGCGCCTCGAAGGTGAAGTTGCCGAGGTGGATCGGCGGGAAGACGGAGTCGGACTCGGCGAGGAACAGCAGCGGCTTGTCCTTCTCGACCAGGCCGAGCTTCATCAGCAGCGAGTTGATCATGCCGCCGTCGTTGCTCTGGAACACCCGGCGCCAGATGACGGCGACGATGGCGATGGAGAGCACCTGCGGGAAGAAGAAGATGAATTTGTACACCGACGAGCCGCGCACGCCGCGCACGCCGGCCTTGTCACCGCGCCCGCCCACGTTGAGCATGAACGCGAAGAACAGCGCGAGCAGGATGGTGACGACCGGGAAGACCGTCAGCACCACGACGTTGTGGCCGAGCGCCCGCAGGAACACCTCGTCGGAGAACAGCTCCACGTAGTTGCCGAATCCGACATACGAGTAGTCCGGGCTGAAGCCGGAGAAGTCGGTGACGGAGTAGTACGCCGTCTGCCCGTACGGGTACAGGACGTACACCGCATACAGAACTATGGGGGCGACGAGGAACCCAAAGATGAAGCGGGCTCTGCCGAACGACATGGTCGGAAGTCCTTTGCTGGCCACGACAGGAGGGTGGGGCGGGACCGGTGAGCCGGCCCCGCCCGTGCGCGATCAGGAAGCCTTCTGCTTCACGATCTTGTCGTCCTTCGCCACCTCGTCGGCGGCCTTCTGCACGGCGGCCTGGAACGCGGCCGGGGTGCTCTTGCCGGCGGCCAGGTCGGTCGCGGCTGCGAACACCGCGTTCTGCAGCGGGACGTACCAGCCGGCGTAGCGCCAGTTGATGACCTCCGGAGCCGCGGCGGCGACCTTGGAGGCCGACGACAGGGCGCTGGAGATGGTGAGGCCGTCGGCCGCACCCTTCACCACGGGCAGCGACTTGGTGAGCTCGGCGAACTTGCGAGCCTGCTCCTTGCCCAGCATCATGCGCAGGAACTCCTGGCCACCGGCCGGGTTCTTGGCCTTGGTGGGGACGACGAAGCCCTCACCGGGAGCCGCGTGCACGGTGCCGTACTTGGCCTTGTCCGAGGAGGACAGGTCCCACGGCGGCGCGACGGCCAGCTTGACCGTCGCCGGCAGGGTCTTGGCCATCTCGCCCTCGAGCCAGGAACCGCACCAGATGAACAGCGCCTTGCCGTCGATGACGGCCTGCTGGGTGGTGGTGTGGTCCAGGCCGGACGCGCCCGCCTGGATCCAGCCCTTGCTCGCCATCTCGGCGATGCGCTCGGCGGCGACCTTGACCGCGTCCTGCTTCCACGCGTCGGGCTCGAGGTTGTCGATCTTGAGGATCGCCTCCTTGCCACCGACCTTGTAGATCCACTCCGTGATCACGTTGTGGATGTACCAGGGGTGGATGCCCTGGAAGGTGTAGGCCGCGATGCCCTTCTTCTTGGCCGCCTCGGCCAGGGTGGCGAACTCCTCCCAGGTCTTCGGGACGGTCCACCCCTCCTTCTGGAACAGCGCCTCGTCGTACCAGTGGCCGTAGATCGAGTAGGCGTAGTTCAGCGTGTACATCTTGCCGTTGAACGTGCCCTCCTCCACGACGCCGGCGACGAGGGTGTCGCGCACCTTGGTGTTCGGGTCGTCGTAGCTCGGCGCGTCCAGCAGCGCGGTCAGGTCGACCAGCTGGCCGCCCTGCACGACCGGGCCCACCGGGATGGTCTCCGGCGACGAGTTGTTCAGCACGTCCGGCGGGTTGCCGCCGTAGAAGCGCGGCTGGTAGTCGGTGAGGATGGTCTTCGAGAACTTCAGGTCGACCTTGCTGCCCGGCCACTTCGCCTCGTAGGCAGCCACGTCGAACTTGGCGTAGTCCTCGCCGAAGCCGCCGTTGAAGAACACCGTCTCCAGCGGCTGCTTGTCACCGACGCCGAACGGGTTGGCAGTGGTCTTCTCGCCGGTGGTGCCACCCTCGCCGTCCTCGCTGGCGCACGCGGCCAGGGCGCTGATGGCGGGGGCGGCGAGCAGACCGACGGCAGCGGCCCGGCGCAACACGGTGCGGCGGTTCAGCTCCGACGGGCTGTCGGGGGTTACGGTCATGACAATCTCCTCGTACGAGATATCGCGGCGCGTCGGGCCCATCCGGCGCGTCGCTGCACTTCGATCTGGTGTTGCGCTTCCCCGGGGGTGCAGGGATTCGTCACGCCGCGGGGCGTGACCAGATGCCGCAGCGGTGCGTCGCTTGACGTCGCCGCGTCTACCGGCACAGATGCGCCGGAGTCTGTGGCACGGCCCGAAGCCGTGCGGGTGGGGACCGCCGTGAGGGTGGACATCGCTCACACCACCTCCCGGAGGCGGTGGCCCGCGACCGCCTGGGCGGTGCGCTGGAACGCCGCGTGCGCACGCTCGTGGGTGCGCTGCGCGACGGCGATGTACAGCAGGTCGAGCACGACCAGCTGCGGGTGGCGGGCCGAGAGCGAGTCCGGCCGGAACGTGGTGGCCTGCGTGGCCGTGGTCAGCACGACGTCGGCGACGTCGGCCAGCGGCGAGCGCGGGAAGCTGGTGAGCGCGACCGTGATCGCGCCGCGGCTGCCGGCCTCGGCGACCATCTCGATGGTCTCCCGGGTCTGGCCGGAGTGCGAGATGCCCAGCGCGACGTCCCCGGCGCTGAGCAGCGCGGCGCTGGCCAGTCCGTTGTGCACGTCGGGCCAGGACCAGGCGGCGATCCCGATGCGGTGCAGGGAGAACTGCATCTCCGCGCCGACCAGCGCGGAGCCGGAGGCGCCGTAGATGTCGACGCGCTCGGCCGCGGCGATGGCGTCGGCGGCGCGCTCGACCTCGACCAGGTCGGTCATCGCGGCGGTGTCCTGCATGGCCCGGGTGTCGGCGGCCATGATCTGGCCGAGCACGCGCTCCAGCGGGTCGCCGGGCTCGATCTCGCGGCCGATGTCGACGAGCCAGCCCGCGGAGCGGGCCGCGCGGCCGGTCTCACCCGCGATCGCCAACCGCAGGTCGGCGTATCCCTCGAAGCCGACCGCCCGGCAGAACCGGGTGATGGTGGCGGGCGAGGTGTGCGAGCGCTCGGCGAGTTCCACGATGGTCGCCCGCGCAGCGCCGGAGGGGTCGGTCAGCACCTGCTCGGCGACGCGCCGCAGGGCGCCCGTGAACTCCGGGAGCTTGGCACGCAAACGGGCGAGCACGCTGTCCGTGCCTGCCGTCGAGTACGCGCCTCGTTCCACGTTCGTCAACCTCTTTTAGGAAGGAGTGTTAACTGTATGTGGAAAGAATTCTTACTTAATTTGGCGCTGTGTCAACAGTCACGTCGGCCGTTTTCAAACCGTTACTTTGCGACATCCTTCGATGAGCTGAGCCCCTCATCAGCCATTCGGTGGAGTCGATGTCACCCGGTTATCACAGCACAGCGGCTCACTCCAGTGATGCGCCGCGATCCGGTGCGGGTCAGGCGAAAGCGGGCTCGACCGTCGCTTGTGGGGTGATTTCCGCATCGCGGATCGATGCCGCCCTCGCCTCGCGCCGGCGGGCCGTCCACAGGTGACCCGCCGCGCCGAGCAGACCCAGCGCGCCGCACGCGAGCCAGTGCCACGCGCCCAGGTGCTGCAGGCTCCAGCCGCCCACCGACGGCGCGACGAAACCCGCCGCCGGGAACACGAGGAAGAAGACACCCTGGTAGCGGCCGCGCAGCGCGGTCGGGGCGAGCTCGGCGATGATCGAGGCGTTCGGCGGCGCGGCCAGCATCTGGCCGACCGTCCACACCGACGCCGCGGCCACGTACACCCAGAGCCGGTCGGCCAGGAACACCGTGCTGTAGCCGAGCGCCAGCAGCGTGAACGCCGCCGCCAGCACGACCGCGTGGCGGCGCGCGCCGATCAGCCGGGGCACGAACAGCTGCCCCACCACGATCATCGCCCCGCCGAGCGAGACGACCAGGCCGTACGCCGACGGCCGCAGCCCGTCGCCCTCCATCGCCAGCTGCAGGATCGACTGGCCCTGCACGGTGAGCAGGGCCAGCACGAAGGTCAGCCCGACGAAGGTCAGGAACACCCGGTCCCGCAGCACGACGGGCAGCCCGCCCCGCTCGCCGGGCGCCGGAGCCGCTGCGGGCCCGCGGCGCCGCAGGGTCTCCGGCACGAGCCGCCAGACCAGCACCGCGGTCACCGCCGTCATGCCCGCGTCGATGAGGAACAGGGCGAGGAAGCTGAACTCCGCGATCACGCCCGCCAGCGCGGCGGCGATCGCGCTGCCCATGTTGAACGCCCAGAACTGCAGGTTGAAGGCGCGGGAGCGGTCGGCCTCGGGCAGCACGTCGACGATCGCGGCGACGGTGGCCGGGCCGGGCAGCGAGTGCGCCAGCCCGACGGCGGCGGCCAGCACCGCGATGAGCCAGATCGGCCGGGCCAGGCCGAGCCCGACCATCAGCGCCGCCGCCGTGCTGGTGCCCGCGAGGTACGTCGCCTTGCGCCCCCAGCGGTCGGCCAGCACCCCGCCGAGCAGCGTGCCACCCGCGCCACCGGCCCCGTACGCGCCGACCACGAGGCCGGCGACGGCGACCGACGCGCCGCGCGCGGTGGTCAGGTAGATCGGCAGCAGCAGCATGCCGAACGCGCCCACCCGGTTCACCAGCATCGCCGAGAAGAGCATCCAGAAGGTACGCGGCAGCCCGGCCACCGACTCCCGAACGAACCGCATACCTGTCCTCACGCAGCCTGTAGTGCTTCGGCCCGGCGCTCGCGGGCCGGGCCCGACCAGAGCTGACCGGCCGCCGCGACGATAGCGATCACGCCGCAGCCCAGCCACAGCGCCTCGTCGCCGAGGTGCTGCTGCACGTATCCGCCCAGCACCGGCGCGGCGAACCCGGCCACCGACCAGGACAGCGACATCACCCCCTGGTAACGACCGCGCAGCGCGGCCGGGGACAGCGCCGCGGTCAGCGTCGAGTTGGAGGGCGAGTTCAGCATCTCGCCGACCGTCCAGATCAGCACGGTCAGCGCGTAGAACGCGGCCGAGTCGGCGAACGCGGTCAGCCCGAAGCCGAGCCCGACGATCAGCGCCGCCACGGCGAGCACGCGCGAGCGGTCGTACGACTTGATCAGTTTGGGGACGAACAGCTGCCCGGCCACGATGAGCACCCCGTTGAGCGCGATGACCAGGCCGTACTGCTGCGCCGGGATGCCGTCGCCGGTCATCGCGATGGGCAGCGTGGACAGGTGCTGCATGAAGACGAACGAGATCAGCAGGTTCACCGCGACGAAGCCGAGGAAGACCCGGTCGCGCAGCACTGTGCCGATACCCGCCCGCTCGACCGGCGCGTGCGGCGCGACGGCGGGCCGCTCCCGGTGCGGCTCGCGCACCTTGAGCAGGATGAACAGGAACGGTGCGAGCGCCGTCCCCGCGTCCACCAGGAAGATCAGCTTGGGGTCGGCCGCGGCGGCCAGCCCGGCCAGCGTCGCCGCCACGGCGAAGCCCACGTTGACGGCCCAGTAGTTGAGCGTGAACGCGCGCAGCCGGTCCTTCGCGGGCACCACGTCGACCATCAACGCCTGGAACGCCGGCCGCGAGGCCTCGCCGACCAGGCCGAACAGGAACGTCAGCGGCGCGATCACCCAGAAGCCCTGGGCGAAGGCCAGCGACACGAGCAGCACCACGCCGCCCAGGTGCGCGACGAGCAGGGTGATCCGCCGCCCGATCCGGTCGGCGGCCACGCCGCCCGCCATGGTGCCGATCGCACCGCCCGCCGCCCACAGGCCCAGCACCAGACCGGCCTGCGACGGGGTGAAACCCTGCACCCGGGTCAGATAGATGGTCAGGTAGACGATGACGAAGCCGCCGGCCCGGTTGATCAGCGAACCGGTCCACAGGTACCAGTACGTCGCGGGCAGCCCGCCGACCGTCTCCGCGAACCAGCGCCGCGCGCCGCCCCGGTCGCCCGGCCCGGGTCCGGCCGAGCCGGTCGCCACCGGGACCGCGTCGGCCGGGCCGGTGGCCGGGCGGGAAGCCTCAAGCCGCGACGGGGGCAAGGTCTGCTCCTTCCACGACGGGCTTGGGCTCGGTCAGCGCACGGGCGCGGCGCTCGCGCACCGGGCCGCTGAGCAGCTGGCCGATCGCGACGACGACGCCGAGCGCGGCCAGCACCAGCCACAGCGTGGCGGGCGGGGCGTACTGCAGCAGCGCGCCGCCGGCAACCGGGGCGACGAAGTTGGCCGCGGTGAAGCCCATCGAGGCGACACCCTGGTAGCGCCCCCGCATCGCGGGCTGGGACAGGTCGGCGATCAGCGTGCCGTTGACCGGCGCGTTCAGCATCTCGCCCGCGGTCCACACCACGACGGTCAGCATCAGCAGGGGCACCGTGCCGGCGATCGCGGTCGCGCCCATGCCGACGCCGACGAGCAGCGCCGCCAGCGCCAGCACCCGGCTGCGGTTGCGTCCCGCCAGCAGCTTGGGCACGAACAGCTGGAAAGCGACGATCATGATGCCGTTGACGGCGATGACCGTGCCGTAGTCGGCCGCGTCCATGCCCCGCTGGTGCATCGCGATCGGGATCAGCTTGCAGGACTCGATGATGATCCACAGACCGAGGTTGAGCAGCACGAACATCATGAAGACCCGGTCGCGCAGCACCGTGACGATGCTGCCCTCGACCGGCACGCGGACGGCCGCGGACCGCGCCGGAGCGGAGCCTGCCGGGCTGGGCACGACGGCCCTCGGCTGGGTCTCCGGCACCCGCCAGAACACGATCGCCGCCATGATCAGCTGCGCGGTCGCGTTGAGCAGGAACACGGTCAGGTGCGGGGTGCGCGCCAGCACGCCGGCCAGCACCGCGGCGCAGGAGAAGCCCAGGTTGATGGCCCAGTAGTTGAGGTTCATGCCGCGCATGCGCAGGCTGGGGCCGAGCACGTCGACCATGGTCGCGGAGAAGGCGGGGCGGCCCAGCCCGTTCCAGAAGCCGTACACGGCAGCCAGCAGCGCGACCGCGACCGGCTGGAACACGAAGCCGAGCACCACTGCCGTCGCCGCGAGCGCGACGTTGGACAGCAGCAGCGAGGAACGGCGGCCCCAGCGGTCGGCCAGCACCCCGCCGGCCAGCGAGCCCAGCGCCATGCCGCCGCCGAACAAGCCGAGCACGAGACCGGCGAAGGTCGGCGAGAAGCCGTACTCGACCACCATGTGGATCTCGAGGTACAGCATCACGAACGCGCCGGTCCGGTTGATCAAGGTGCCGGTCCACAGATACCAGAAGATCTTCGGCAATCCGCCTGCCGTCTGCGCCAACCAGCCCCGCAACACGCACCCCTGTAATGCTCGTAAACCATCTGGTGCCTTACAACCTATGGCGCGGGTACGACGAAAGTCACCTCGGATTTCACGTGGTGGTCGTCACGTGGGGCTGGTCACAGGGCCTTGACTGCCATCGGGAAAGATGGCGGGCATGGTTGGAACACTGGTGCTGCTGCGGCACGGCTACAGCGAATGGAACGCCAAGAACCTCTTCACCGGCTGGGTCGACGTGGACCTGAACGCCCAGGGCGAGGCCGAGGCGCGCCGCGGCGGCGAGCTGCTCAAGGAACACGGACTGCTGCCCGACGTGGTGCACACCAGCGTGCTGCGGCGCGCCATCCGTACCAGCGAGATCGCGCTCAACACGGCGGACCGGTCCTGGATCCCGGTGTCGCGCAGCTGGCGGCTCAACGAGCGCCACTACGGCGCGCTGCAGGGCAAGGACAAGAAGCAGACCCTCGACACGTACGGCGAGGAGCAGTTCATGCTCTGGCGCCGCTCGTACGACACCCCGCCCCCGCCGATCGCCGACGACGACGAGTTCTCGCAGGTGGGTGACGCCCGTTACGCACTGCTGCCGGACGAGCTGAAGCCGCGCACGGAGTGCCTCAAGGACGTCGTGGGCCGGATGCTGCCGTACTGGTACGACGCGATCATCCCGGACCTGCGCGCGGGCCGCACGGTGCTCGTGGTGGCGCACGGCAACTCGCTGCGCGCCCTGGTCAAGCACCTGGACGGCATCTCCGACGAGGCGATCGCCGCCCTCAACATCCCGACCGGCATCCCCCTGCGCTACGACCTGGACGAGAACCTGCGCCCCACCGTCAAGGGCGGCACCTACCTCGACCCCGCCGCGGCCGCCGAAGCCGCCGCCGCCGTCGCCAACCAGGGCCGCTGACGCGCCGCTCTTGCTTGATCGTCGAACTTGCCTGGCACATGGGCGTATCAGTGCGCAAGATACGCACAGGTGCCAGGCAAGTCGGGCGATCTTGGGTGGCCCGGCGGCGGGTGGTAGGGGCTGGACATGCCGGTGACCGGCGGCGACGCTCACCCCCGTTAGCGTCGCCGGCCGGCCGACCGGTCTCAGGTGGCGGCCGTCCCCCAACGGCGTGGTGCCACCCATCCCCCGGCGCATCCGCTCGGCGCCACAACCGATAAATGATCGGCTGGGCCATCCCCCGGGTTTCATCGAGCGATGCGCTTGAAAGAGACGCTACGCCGCTGGTCAAGGGGCCGTCCAGTCATTTGCGAATCTCTTTCGTAACACTTCGTAACGACTACCTCTACGATGAGCTACCGTCTCCCAGCTTTCTGATCAACTCCAGCCGGGTCCGCACCCCGAGCTTGCGGTAGATGCTGGCCAGGTGGGTCTCCACGGTCCGCTCGCCGAGGACCAGCCCGCTCGCGATCTCCTTCGCGGGCGCTCCGCGCAGGGCCCACGCCAGCACCTCGCGCTCCCGCGCGGTCAGCCCGCCGGGCCCGGTGTCCGGGACCGACCAGGCCCGCAGCGCCCGATCGGCGACCTCCGCCGCGGCCGGATCGACGAGCTGCCCCGCGGCCATGGCCCGGTCGGCCGCCGCCGGATCGGGGCGGCCGCGCAGGGCGGCCAACTCCGCCACGGCCCGCAGCGCGTACCAGCGCACCAGCGCCGTGGGACGCCCCTCCCCCAGTGCCGCCGTCTGCGCCAGCAGCGCCATGGCACGGCTCTTCTCGCCCCGCCGCACCGCGTCGGCCGCCGCCAGGTCGTACGCCCGAGCCTGCAGCTCCGCGTCGCCCAGCGCGGCGGCCTCCCGTACCACCTGGTCCAGCTGACCGCCCGCGGCCAGCAGCGCCTCCGCCACGGCCCGCGGGTCGCCACCGGCGCGGGCCAGATCCAGCGCCCGCTCGGCCAGCTCGGCTTGCCCCAGCTCGTCGGCCAGCCGCGCCATGAGCCGCGCAGCGGCCGAGTGCTGCTCCGGCGGCAGCCCCGTGGCGGGCAGCGCCGCGCAGGCGTCCCGCAACGCGGCCGCCCGCACCGGATCGACCGGCACGAGACCGGCCCCGGCCAGGGCACCGGCACTCGGGCGGGAGCCCAGCCCCAGCGCGGCGGCGGCGATCAGGCCGAGGTCCCCGGCGCGCAGGCCCAGCCGCAGCGCGCCGGTCAGCGACGCCCGGCCCGCCTCACGGGCCGCCGAGCTGCCCGCACCGCGCAGCCGGGCCGCGCCGGAGGCGGCGAGCAGCCGCCCGGCCTGCGCCGGCGTCCACCCGGCCCGCCCGGCGAACAGCGCGGCCTGCGCGAAATAGCCTGCGGCCAGCTCGTAGACGCCCTCCTCGTCGGCGGCGGCCGCCGCGGTGGCCGACGCGGCGACCGCGGCGTCCAGGCGCGCGGCGCCGCCCAGCGCCGCCGCCTCGGCGGTGTGGTGCGCCAGCTCCGGCAGGGTCGCCGCGCGCGTCCCGCCGAGCGCGCCCAGCCGGGCCAGCACCCCGGCGACCCGCTCGTGCAGCGCCGCGCGGGAACGCGCGCCGAGCGTGTCGTAGCAGACCTCGCGGTCCAGCGCGCGCACGAAGCCGTACACCTGGGGGCCCTGCTCGCGGACCAGCCCGGCCGCGGCGGCGTCGTCCAGCCCGCTCAGCACGTCCAGGTCGGGACATACCCCCTCCAGGATGGACAGGTCGAACTCGCGCCCGATCACGGCGGCGGCGGTCACCGTCTCGCGCGCACCCGGCTCCAGCGACCGCAGCGCCGCGCGCACCGGCTCGGCCAGTTCCTCGGGCCAGCGCAGCGGCACCCGGTACAGCCCGTCGCCGTCGCCGTCGACCTGATCGGCGATCGCCGCCAGCACTGTCGGGTCCGCGTCCGTACGCCGCAGCAGCTGCTCCACGAGACGGGGCGCAGGTGCCCGGCCGATGCGTTCCCGCAGCAGCTCGGTGGCCTGACGACGATCCACGACGCCTCCCCTCTCCGGGTCGGTACGCAGCACCCCCGATGCAGAAGTTACGTACTCGCCGCGATGTGCGCAGTCCCCTAGCGGACCTAGCGTGAAGTCACTTCGCAACGCCCTCGCACCAACGCCCCCGCACGAACGTCCTCCCATCGAAAGGGAGCCTCCGATGTCCCAGTTCCGCGATCTCATCGCCAGGATGGCGGTGGACCCGGAGTTCGCCCGGCACGCACGGGCCAATCCGGACGCCGTCGCCGCCCAGTACGGCCTCACCCCCGACGAGACCGACCAGCTGCGCGGCCTCGCCGACGCCTCGGCAGGCGCCGGGCCCACCGCCCTGGGCGTGCGCCTGTCCAAGTCCGGCATCGGCACCGGCGGCCTCGGCAGCCTGATCTCCCCCGCCGACCTGGCCCCACAGCTGCCGGACCTGCCGGACGTGCCCGACGACGAGCCGACGGCGCCGCTGCCGCCCGCCGACCTGACCCCGGTCGAGGTGGCGCCGATCCACCTCACGCCCGCCGACCTCACGCCGGACGCCGAGGAGCCGCCGCCCCCGCCGCCGCTCCCACTGCCCGAGGAGCCGTTGCCCCCGCCGCCGCTGCCGCTGCCCGAGGTCGGCCTGCACCTGCCGGACCTCGACCTGGTGCCGCTGGACCCGGACCCCGAGCCCGTGGTCCCGCCGATCATCCACCTGCCCCCGGACTTCCAGCTGCCCCCGGACCTCGACCTGCCGCCCCTGGAACCGGACCCGGACCCGATCGTGCCGCCGATCATCCACCTGCCCCCGGACTTCCAGCTACCGCCGGACCTCGACCTGCCGCCGCTGACCCCGGATCCCGACCCGGGCCCGTGGATCCCGCCGATCCACCTGCCCCCGGACTTCGACTTCCCGCCGCTCGACCCCGACCCCGAGCCCGAACCGCCGGGCCCGTGGATCCCGCCGATCCATCTGCCGCCGGACCTCGACCTGTTCCCGCTCGACCCGGACCCGGACCCCGAGCCGGCCGAGCCTGCGGAACCGGCCGAGCCCGCGGAGCCCGCCGAGCCCGCGGAACCCGCGGAGCCTGCCGAGCCCGCGGAGCCCGCACCGCCGCCGCCGGCCCCTGGGCCCGCTCCGGCTCCCGACCCGGCTCCGGCACCGCCCGCACCGGCCCCTGCGCCGGCCGCGGACCCGGTGGTCGCGCCGGTTGAGGACGCCGGCCCGGTCGTCGTGGTCGTGCAGTCCGGCGACCCGACCGCGCCCGCTCCCGGCACGGACCCGGCCCAGGCCGGTGCCGCCCAGGCGGACGCCGTCCAGGCCGACCTGGCCGCCGCGAGCGAGAGCTCGGACGGCATCGGCGCCGAGGAGCTGATCATCGGCGGAGCCGGCCTGGCCGCGGGTGCGGTCGCGGGCGGCGTCGCCGGCGCGGTGGCGGGCAAGGCCTTCAAGTCCGGCGAGGACGGGACCGAAGCCACCGCGACGGCCTGACCGTCCGCACCAGACACCGGGCAGCAGGGGTGTGCGCCCCCGTCGCACCTCTGCTGCCCGGGCACATCGGCCGCCCACCCATCGACGAACCGCCTGAACGGATCACCGTCGTAAAGCAGTCAGCCGAGAGCGTGCAGCCGTTCGGCCGCCTATGATTCGGCTCGCCGCACGGCTCCATACCCCTTGAAAGGCCGACCGATGTTGTGCCACGCCTGCCATGTGCACCTGCGGCGGGACTACCCGTACTGCCTGCACTGCGGCACGCTGCGCAAGGGCGCCGTCGTGGACTCGTACGCGGCGCCGGAGCTGCGGTGGGCCGACGCCGCGGGTGAGCGGGTCCACCCGCTCGTCAAGCCCACCACCACGATCGGCCGCAGCCCCGACAACGACATCGTGCTCGACGACGCCAGCGTCTCGCGCCACCACGCCCGGGTCGTGCGCAACGCCGAGGGCTTCCACCTCGAAGACCTCAACTCGTTCAACGGCACCACGATCGGCAGGCGCACCTTCCACGGCGACTGGGCACCGCTGCCCGATGAGTCCAAACTGCACATCGGCGACATACCGCTGCGATTCGCCCAGCCGCGGTCGGCGGCGATCGGCTCCAAGACGATGGTGCGCGGCGTCGAGCACAGCATCCTGCTGCCCGCCCCGGAAACCGAGGAAGCCCCGACGGCCACCGGCCCGCTCACGGCGCGGCCGCGGCGGCGCAGCGGCTGGGCCCTCAAGCAGGTGCCGGACATGCGCGGCGACCAGCAGTGGGTGCTGCGCAACACCCGCACCGGCCAGTATCTGCAGCTCGACGAGCGCGACGTGTTCCTGTGGCACCAGCTCGACGGCGAGAACACCGTGCGCGACCTGCTCTTCGCGTACGCCCAGCGCTACGGCGAGCTGGCGCTGCCCCGCATCGAGCGCACCCTGCGCACGTTCGCGGCACTGGAGCTGGTGCGCGGCCTGCACGGTCAGCGCGAGGCGGAGAAGCCGCCGCTGCTCAAGCGCTTCGGACAGGCGGTGCTGAAGACGCTGCTGCGTATGGAGGTGTCGGTCAAGGGCCTCGACAGCGTGTTCGGCCGGATGTACCGGTCGTTCGGCTGGCGCTTCTTCACGCGTACCGGCGTGGTCGGGCTCTGGTTGTGCATCCTCGGCGGCATCTACGCGATGGCCGTGGCCGGCGCCCACCAGAACCTGTTCGACATCAACGGCGCGGGCGTCTGGGGCGCGGTCGTCATCGCCGCCGGCTACCTGGTCGCGCTGATCGTGCACGAGTCGGCGCACGCGCTGGCCGTCAAGTCCTACGGCCGCACCGTCACCCGCGGCGGGTTCATGCTGATGATGGGCATGCCGTTCGCCTTCGTGGACACCTCCGACATGTGGTTCGGCAGCCGCTGGTCGCGCATCGTCGTGACGCTGTCCGGGCCGCTGTCGACCGCGGCCATCGCCGGGATGCTCGCCGCGGTCGCCGCCTGGGTGCCCGCGCCGCAGGTGTCCGGCATCGCCTACCAGCTGGCCTTCGGCCTCTACCTGAACACGCTGTACAACCTCAACCCGCTGATGCCGCTCGACGGATACCAGGCGCTCGCGGATGCGCTGCGGCTGCCGCGCCTGCGCGAGGAGGCGTCGGCGTACTTCACCAAGGGCATCTGGTCCGACATCAAGGCCGGTCGCAAGCCCGGCATCAAGCAGATAGGCATGGCGGCGTACGGCTTCACCGCCGTCGTCGGCACCGGCCTGTTCGTGCTGCTGGGCTTCCTCGCCTGGCGCGACCGGCTCGGCGGGCTCGTCGAGGAGTACCTGCCGCCCGGCATCGACGTGCTGGTCATCGTGCTCGGCATCGGCCTGATCATGTTCCCGATCTGGTACCGGCTGTTCCGCAAGCTGACCGGCTTCATCAAGTCCCGTAAGGCCGCAACGGCGGAGGTGGCGGCATGAGCCAGCCCATGTGGACCGTTCCTGGATACGTCGAGATCCGCGAGCTGGGGCGCGGCGCGTCCGGGCTGGTGGTGCTCGCCGAGCACGAGGCGACCCAGGTCAAGGTCGCCATCAAGTACCTGGCCGAGCAACTGCGCGACGACGAGACCTTCATCCGGGCGTTCCGGGCCGAGGCCCGGGTCATGGCCGAGGTGGAGTCGCCGCAGGTCGCGCGGTTGTACGAGTACATCGAAGCGCCCGGCGGCGCGGCGATCGTGATGGAGCTCGTCGACGGCGTCGCGCTGCGCGCGATCCTGCGCGAGCAGGGCCCCACCGAGCCCGAGGCGGCCCTGGTGGTGCTGAAAGGCTCGCTGCTCGGCCTGGCCGCCGCCCACGACCGCGGCGTCGTGCACCGCGACTACAAGCCCGAGAACGTGCTCGTCAACGGCGAGGGCCAGAGCAAGCTGGCCGACTTCGGCATCTCCGCGCGCAGCGGCCGCCAAGGCCCGCTCGCGGGCACGCCGTCGTACATGGCGCCCGAGCAGTGGGCCGGCGCTCCGGCCAGCCCGTCGACCGACATCTACGCGGCCACCGCCACGTTCTTCGAGTGCCTGGCCGGGCAGCCGCCCTTCCGCGCCCCCGGCGACATCCAGGGCCTGCGCCGCCAGCACGAGCAGGCACCGGTCCCGGTGGAGCTGGTGCCCGAAGCGGTACGCGGCCTGGTGCGACGGGGCCTGGCCAAGGACGCCAAGCAGCGCCCCAAGGACGCCGCGACGTTCCTGCGCGAACTGGAGGCCGTCGCCGGAGCCGGATACGGGGCCGAGTGGGAGGAGGAGGGCCGCAGCAAGCTGGCCCGCCGCGCCCTGCTGCTGGCGCTGCTGTTCCCGCTGGCCGCGGTGCAGGCCAACGCCACCGCCATCGGCACCACGATCCTCGGCATGTCCCGCAAGGCGTTCACCCTGGCGGCCAGCATCACCGCACTGGTGCTGATCCTGGGCGGCGCCGGAGCCGCGGCCCTGTGGCCGACGAGCACCAGCCCGACGCCACTGCCCAGCGTGAGCGCAGCAGCGGACGCATCACCGTCGCCGAGCGAGTCGCCGTCACCCTCCCCGTCGCCGAGCGAGTCGCCGTCGGAGAGCCCTTCCCCGTCGCCCTCCCCGTCCGACGAGCCGGAGCCGAGCCCCAGCAAGAAGCCGTCCCCCAAACCTTCGCCGTCTCCGTCGGCCTCACCGGTGACCCCGGCCGCCCCGATCGTCGCGTTCCTGCGCCCCAGCACATGCTGGCTGGTCAAGGGAATCTGCAACGGCACCTCGGCGGCCAGCGCGGGCAAGGAGTCCCGCACCACGGTCATCGTCAACACCGAGAACGCCGGTCGATACAACTACACGCTGCGGTTCACCGTGATCGACTACAACAACCAACCGATCGGCACCATCTCGCAGAAGACCCATGCCGTCCAGGGCATCACCGATGGGACCAGCACGACGGTCTCCACCAGCGTCGACATGAGCGGCCTTCTGCAGTGCAACACCCAGATCCGGGTGACCATCGAGACGACGCGGGGCGGCCCCGCTATTCCCACGAAGGTCTACTCTGCTCCCATCATTCAGAACGCCAACTGCATCATCGGCTGAGAAGGACGCGCTGCGGTGACCGACACCATCGGTGGCAAGTACACCCTGCTGGATGCGGGGCGGGCCGGACGGCTCGGCACGTGGCACACGGTGTCCACAGCGGAGGGCAAGCAGCGCGGCGCGCTGCGCCTGGAGGACCGGGGCCTGACCGACCCGGCGGCGGCACAGCGGCTCGCCGACGCGGTCAGCGCCCAGGCCCGCCTGCGCGTGCCCGGCCTGCTCAACGTCATCGACCAGGTGACCGAGGGCAGGCACAGCTGGCTGATCACCAACGCGGCACCGTCGCCGACGGTGGCGCAGGCGCTGGCGGCCGGGGTGACCCTGCCGCCCGCCGTCGCCGCGCTGATCGCCACCGACACCGCGCAGACGCTGCTCCGACTGCACCAGGCGAGCCTCGCGCACGGCGAGCTGAACACGCACGGCGTGGTGGTCAGCGCCGGAGGCGCGGCCCTGCTGTCCGAGGCCGGTTACGGGCACGCGGTGCTCGGCACGACCCCCGGCCCCGGCCATGACGCGGCAGGCTGGTCCCGGCTGCTGGCCGAGCTCGCCGACGCCTGCCGTGACGCCGAGACCCGGCAACTGCTGCGCCAGGCCGGGCAGCAGGCCGAGGCGGTCGGCGGCAGCGCCGGCCTGACCGCCGCGTTGAACACGCTGAGCGCTGCGGCGCAGCAGATCACCGGCTTCGGCGACCGCGCCGCGCTGAAGGCGCTCGCCGCACAGATGCACCCGATGTCCGCCGCGCCGGTCTCGGCACCGCCTGTCTCCGCGCCGCCCGCCGCCACCACGCCCGTATCGGCTCCTCCCGTCTCCGCGCCGCCCGCCGCTCCGGCGGGCGGGATGCCCGGTGGCGTCCCGGCGGCCGAGGAGACGGTGCAGCTGCCCGGCGGCTCCCACTCCGGGCCGCCGGTGCCGCAGCAGACGCCGCGGGCCGCACCCCCGACCGCGGTGATGCCGGTGGTGCCGCCGGACGGGGCGACCCGGCTCGGCAACCGTGCCGCCGAGGAGCAGCGCAAGTCCGGGGCGTACCAGGTCGGCCGGGCCGTCCCGCCCCCGGTGCACCAGCCGCAGCCGGACGTGAACCTGCGGTTCGGGCAGGGTGTGCCGCCCGCGCCGCCCGCCTGGCAGATCGCCGCCGCGCAGGCCGCCCCGCCGCCCCGCCGCAAGAAGTCGGTCGGCAAGCGCATCGCCGCGTTCTTCAGCGCGCTGACCACGGTCGCGCTGCTGGTCATCGCGGGCTATGTCGCCTGGACCTGGTGGCAGGAGAACAACAACGCCGTCCAGGTCACCAAGGTCACCGTCACGCCGGTCATCCCGCCGACCACCGCCGAATGCGACGTGAACGTCGACGTGGTGGGCCTCATCGAGACCGACGGCCAGGCCGGGAAGATCACGTACGAGTGGCTGCGCAACGACGGAGAGACCTCCGGCGCGCTGGAGCAGGCCGTCAAGAAGGGCCAGCGCAGCGTCCAGGTGCACCTGTTCTGGCGCTTCCAGGGCAAGGGCACCCGGGACGCCGAGGCCACCCTGCGCATCCTGAAGCCCACCGTGAGCCAGGGTTCGTCGAAGTTCACGTACTCCTGCAAGTGACGCACGGACACTGAGCCCACCCGCTGTCCGGCGGGTGGGCTCAGACGTGCGGCGATCAGGTGTCTCTGTCCAACAGGTCAGCCAGGATCAACTGCTCCACGGCGTACGCCCATTCCGGGCAGCGATGCCGTCGGCAGTGCACGCACATGTCGGTGGCCGGGTCGTCGCCGTGGACGGCGACGGCCTGCCAGTAACGTCTTGCCAGCTCATCCGGGATCGGGGCGTGACCCTGCGGAATGGTGCTCACGCCGACACCGCCTCGGCGTCCGCCCGGTGCCGGACGAGCCGGGGCGAGTGGGTGCGCAAGACCTGCTCACGCGCCACGCGATGGGTGCACGCGCCGCAGACCGAACCGACCGCGCCGCCGCAGGACGAACACCAGCTCGCCGCATGTCCGCGCAGCGCCCAACCGGCCAGCATCGCCAGCACGACGACCGCGCCGAGCCCGGCGACGGCCAAGTAGACTGCCATGAACCACCTCCGATGGAGTTGTGGGGGAGGCGGGGCACCGGGGACCAACCAGTGAGCCCCGCCTCCGGCTTTGGCCGCCCGTTCTCCAGGCAGCCCTTCGAGCGATCAATCGGTCGACATTCTGCCCGACGCAATCTGCGCCCGGCACGATTCATTCATGAGCCACCTTTACAGCCCGGTCCGATCACGACAGACTGGCTCAATGCCTGCGAGCCCCACCGCGATCCGGCGACGTATCGGATACAGATTGCGCGAGCTTCGAAACCGTGCTGGCATCACGACAGTTGAAGCAGCCGCCACAATCGGCGCCTCGGACGCAAAGATCAGCCGACTGGAACGGGGGTTGACCCCACTCCGACCTGGCGATGTAAGGCTGTTGCTCGACAGCTACGGCGGGCTCGACGAATCCGAGCGCGATCTTCTTGTACGCCTCGCAGCAGAGTCTGGCCGACGCGGCTGGTGGCAGGACTACGACCTGCCGGAATGGTTCAACGCCTACGTAGGCCTCGAAAGTGCGGCCTCCACCGTGGCCAACTTCGAGACCCACCTGATCCCAGGCTTGCTGCAAACCCCGGCATACGCGCAGGCGCTCATCCATCACGCTCAGCCGACCATGGCCGCCGAGCGAGTAGATCTCCTGGTCAGGGCTCGACTGGTCAGGCAGAAGAGGCTTGTCAACGACGACCCGCTGCGTCTGCGAGCCTTGATCGGTGAAGCAGCCCTGCACTGCGTCGTCGGCACTCCCGACGAGATGCAGGAGCAGTTCACGCACCTCGCAACCATGAGCCGGGCTGCCAATGTCGAGATCCGCGTCGTGCCGTTCACCTCGCCCGCTTACGCCGTACACGGTCGCTCGGTGGTCATCCTCGACTTCCCCGGAACTGGAGATCCCGGGCTGGCTTACTTTGACCACCTCGGCAAGGGATCATATGTTGAGGACGACGCCCAAGTCGCCGCACACCGTATGGCGTTCGAACTGCTTGTCGGATCTGCGCTGAGCGTCGAGGAATCCGCCAAGCTGTTCTTGGATCGGGGGAAGTGACCATGTTCGACAACGCCGTCTGGGTGAAGAGCAGCCGCAGTGACAGTCAGGGCGGCCAGTGCGTCGAGGTGGCTGTTACCCCGACGGCCGTCGGTATCCGCGACAGCAAGGACCGGGACGGCGCGGTACTCACCTTCGCCACCGACGACTGGACGGCATTCCTGACCGGCGTCAAAGCCGGCGAGTTCGACCGCTGACCGCTGGAGCACGCCATGCAGGTGAACCTCGTACAGGGCGACATCACGCGCCAGGAAGTGGACGCGATCGTCAATGCGGCCAACTCGTCGCTGCTCGGCGGCGGTGGCGTCGACGGCGCGATCCATCGCAAGGGCGGTCCGGAGATCCTTGCCGAATGCCGTGCGCTGCGGGCGTCCCACTACGGCCGAGGCCTGCCCACCGGCCAGGCCGTCGCCACCACCGCAGGCAAGCTGCCCGCGCGCTGGGTGGTGCACACCGTGGGACCCGTGTACAGCGCCACCGAGGACCGCGCCGAGCTGCTGCGCGACTGCTACCGCAACGCGCTGCGGGTGGCGGGCGAGCTGGGGGCGCGTACCGTCGCGTTCCCGCTGATCTCGTCGGGCATCTTCGGCTGGCCCATCGACGACGCCGTACGCCAGGCCCTGGCAGTGCTGGACAGCGCCGAGACGACGGTCGAGCAGGCCACCTTGGTCCTCTTCGACGCCGCCACCTACCAGTCCGCCCTGTCCGTGCGCGGCGCCCCAGCATAATCGCCGTCCGCGGTCAGGATGTCAGGTGACACCACGTCTTCTGACCACAAACGGCGATCATGAACAAGGGTTACCCGGCTAGCGGTCCGTGACTTTGGGGTGACCGGTGCCAGCATGTTTGATCCAGCAGATGCGGGCCTCATGGTCGACCACGTACCAGATGCGGCCACCCGCAGTCACCTCGTATTGCCACTGCTCAAGGCGTTCGCCGTCGTGGCTCGCCCAGGCTAGGTCGTACTTGGGACGGTGCTGCCGGTCGGTCTCGGGTTTGGGGCAGGGACTGTCGCGTAACGCCTCATACGCCGTCCGGGTGTTGCCGGCCGCTTGGCGGCACAGCTCCTCCCAGCCTTTCGCGGCGTCGTTGGCCGCGAACCTGATCGAGTACTCCCCTGGCAGCGCGGGTGGCGCGGCACGGTCGCCGCGCTTGGGCGTCATGCGGCCTCCGGCATCGGCACCGGGCCGTAGTCGCCGCTGGTCTCACCGGCGAGGATCGTGTGCAGGTCGGGGTCGGAGTGAGCCTCGGCCGTGTGCCGCCACGCGGTGAGCAGCACCGACACCGCGGCCATGTTCCCGAGTGCGCTGGCAGCGCCAGCCGTGGCGACGAACTCCTGGGCGAATTCATCAACGGCCGGGGCCGGGAGGAAACGCACCCACGGCAGCACGCGGGGCAGCACCTCGGCGATCACCTGCGGCTCGCGGCGGGCGATCTCCGCCAGCAGACGGGCGGTCATGTCGATGACCTGGCCCTCTTGCTCGGCGCGCGCGGCGGTCATGAGCACGAGGTCGTCCGCGTCGCGTCGGCGCAGCCGCACCGCACGCACCCGCGAGAGCCGGTCCGCCGTCGCCGACGGCTCCCGCAGCAACTCGGAGAACGGCACGCTCTCCACTGGAACAGTCATACTTCAACACTACTTCAGTAGTCGGCTCGACAACAGCATCCGGCCAGGAAACGCCGTAGCGGCTTCCGACGGCCCAGGACGTCACCGCGACGAGTAAAGGGGCGGCTCCGGTTCGGGTACGTAGGCGGCAGCGATGGGGGTCCGCACCGTCCAGCCGAGGGTGCTGTACAGCTGGCGTCCGTCGTCGGTGGCGACCAGGGCGCCGGTACGCATGCCGAGTCGAACTGCATGGTGCCCGAGCAGGCGCATCACTACCCTGCCGAGCCCGCGTCGCCGGTGCGCGGGGTCCGTCTCGACCTGGTCGATCACTCCGACCTCCCCGGCCGGCCCGAGCCTGCCGGAGGCCACGGGCGTGCCCGTCGCGTCGAGGACCGTCGCGACGACGACGTCGTCGGTCGTGGTTCGGATGGTGTACGGCGTGGGCGGCTGGTCGGCTTCGCCGGTGAACGTCGTGGTCATGAGGTAGCCGGTGTCGGCCATCGTCCACTGGGGCGGGAGGGCCGCGCGCAGGTACGCCGGGTCCGCGGCGACCTTGATCCACGTTCCGGGTGCGTCCTGCCGCTCGCCCAGCCGCGACAGCGACCGCTCATCGGGGGTGTGCAGGACGTAGCGCAGCCGATGGCCGGGAGCTCCGACGTCGATGCGCCATCCCTGCGGCACTGCCACCGGCACGGATGCGGCACGCGAGACAGCCCAGCCGTGGACCCAGCCGGCCATGAGGTCCGGCAGGTCGCGACGCCCGGCGGCAATGGTCCGGTCGTGCTGCTGCGTCATTTCCGCCTCCGTGAGCCGCCTTGTTGCAAGCTTATGGCAATAAGGACGGCGGCGGTCGGCGGGCACCATCATGGGACCGCCGTGCCGGAGCCCTCGGCGGTCAGCGAATCACCGCAGTCAGCGCCGCAACGAAGGCATCCGTGGTGCGTTCGTCCCGGACGGCGACGCGCAGCCAGTCCGGGCCCAGGCCCGGGAAGGTGTCGGCGCGGCGCACGGCGTAGCCCGCGTCGCGCAGGCGGCTGCGTACGCCCAGGCCGTCCGCGACCTTGAGCAGCACGAACGAGCTGGCCGGCGTGCCCGCGACGACCGCCTCGGGCAGTTGCCGCAGCGCCGCGAGGAGGTGCTCGCGGCGCGCGGTCAGCTCGTGGGCGATCTGCTCCTCGGCCGCGACAGCCGCGGGTGTCGCGCAGGCTGCCGCGGCGGCGAGCGCGGGCGTCGACACAGGCCACAGCGGTTGTACGGCGGCCAGCCGGCGCACCAGCTCCGGCGCGGCCAGCAGGTAGCCGACGCGCAGCCCGGCCAGGGCCCAGGTCTTGGTGAGGCTGCGCACCACCACCAGGCCGGGCAGGTCGCGCCGCGCAGCGAGCGAGTGCGGCTCGCCGGGGACGGTGTCGGCGAACGCCTCGTCGACCACCAGCACCCGGCCCGGCCGGGCCAGGCTCACGACCGCGTGCGCGGGGTGGGCGACCGAGGTCGGGTTGGTCGGGTTCCCGAGCAGCACCAGGTCTGCGTCGTCCGGGACGGCGGCCGGGTCCAGCGTGAACGGCTCGGGCAGCAGCACCCGGCCCACCCGGTGCCCAGCGGCGAGCAGCGCCGCCTCCGGCTCGGTGAACTGCGGATGCACCACGACCGGCCGCCGGGAGTCGCGTAACCCCTGGGCAAGCAGCGTGAACGCCTGGGCCGCACCGGCGGTGAGCAGCACCTCGTCCGGGTCCCGGCCGTGCCGGGCGGCGATCGCGGCGCGTGCCACCGTGCCGTCGGGGTAGGCGTCCAGGCGGCTCAGTGACGCCAGGATCGGCTCGGCGAGCCAGTCCGGCAGCGGGGCCTGCCGCACGTTCACCGCGAGGTCGACCAGACCGGCGCCGACCTCGACATCACCGTGATGCCCGAGGTCATTCCCGTCCACCACGCCGCTCACCCGCGCTGCCCGTTAACAAGGGCACCTTCCTCTACGGAATCCGATAAGAAGGTGCCCTTCCTTCGCCCCAGCCGGACGAGGACGGCGAGGGTGGCGGTGAGCAGACCGACGGCGGCGGAGAGGGTGGCGGCGCGGCGGATGTCGGGGGTGCGGGGTGCGGAGCCGTCGCCGAGGAACGGGCGGGTCTCCGCGCGGCCGAAGTAGATGTTCGTGCCGCCGAGGCGTACGCCGAGGGCGCCGGCGAAGGCCGACTCGCACTGGCCGGAGTTGGGGCTGGGATGGGCGTCGCCGTCCCGGCGCCAGATGTGCGCGGTACGGGCGGGCGAGCCGGACACCAGCGGCGCGGAGACCGTCGCCAGGGCGGCGGTGAGGCGGGACGGGAGCAGGTTGGCGGCGTCGTCGAGCCGGGCCGAGGCCGTGCCGAACCGGGCGTAGCGCGGCGAGCGGTGGCCGACCATGGCGTCGAGGGTGTTCACGGCGCGGTAGCCGACGATGCCGGGCAGCCCGGCCAGCGCGCCCCAGACCAGCGGCGCGACCTCGGCGTCGGCGGAGTTCTCCGCGATCGACTCGACCGTCGCGCGGGCCAGGCCTGGTTCGTCGAGTGCGGACGGGTCGCGGCCGCACAGGTGCGACAGCCGGGCGCGGGCCGCGGCCAGGTCGCCGCGTTCCAGCGCCCCGGCCATCAGGCCGCCCTCGCGGCGCAGGCTGCGCCCGCCGAGCGCGGCCCAGGTCCCGGCCGCCACCAGCACGGTACGCAGCACCGGCCGCCCCCGCGTGGCCCGCTGTGCCAGCACCGCGGCCGCCACCGGCACCCCGACGGCGAGCGCGGTGAACGCGGCCCCGGCCCGGCGCGAGTCGGCGTACGTGTACCGCTCCACGACCTTCGCGAAGTTGCCGAACCCGGCGACCGGGTGCAGCCGCCGCGGATCGCCGAAGGCCGCGTCGAGCGCCACTCCCGCCAGCATGCCCAGCGCGTCGGCCCGGCGGGCCGCCCGCCGGGCCGTCACCGGCCGGGCTCCGGCAGCACGTCGGTGCCGGTGTCGAGAATGGCCTCGCCGTCGGGTGTCAGCGGCTCGTCCATGAGGTGGCGGAAGGCGCGCAGGTTGTCGGTGGGCTCGCCGCGGCTGATCCGCCAGCGCCACTCCCGCTTGATCGCGGTGCTGAAGCCCAGCTCCAGCAGAGTGTCGAAGGACTCGTCGGCGGCCGCCAGCACCGCGCCGAGCAGCCGGTCCAGTTCCTGCGGCGAGACGGCGGCCAGCGGCAGGCGGCCGGTCAGGTAGACGTCGCCGACGGCGTCGACGGTGAACGCGACCCCGTACAGCTTCGCGTTGCGGCGCAGCAGCCAGGCCCAGACGGCCTCGCGGTTCTCGTCGGGCTGGCGCACCACGAACGCCTCGACGCGCAGCGCGTGCTCGCCGACGATCAGGTTCACGTTCGTCTTGAGCTTGTGCGTGCCGGGCAGGGTCACCACGTACGACTGGGGGCCGGTGCGGTCCAGGGGCAGCTCGGCGCAGGCCTGCTCGATGAGGGCGCAGGCCTGCTCGACCGTGGTCATGAGGCTCCTAGCGGGTCACCACCGGGCGCAGCCGGCGAGTTCGAGCTGCCGGCGGGACCGGTGCTCGGTCATCGCCTCACGATAGACGTCGAGCAGCCGGGTGGTCGTGTGGTCCCAGGAGAAGTCGTACGCGTGCTTGACCGCGCCCGCGGCCAGCTCCTCGCGGCGGCCGGGCTCGGCGAGCAGCCGGTCCAGCACCCGCGCCCAGTCGGCGGCGGCGTGCCCGTCGACCAGCACGCCGCTGACCTCGTCGCGCACTGCGGTGACCAGTCCGCCGACGGCGGCCGCCACCACGGGCGTGCCGCAGGCCTGCGCCTCCAGCGCGACCAGGCCGAACGACTCGTTGTGCGACGGCACGGCGACCAGGTCGGCCGCCCGGTACACGTCGGCGAGCCGGTCCCCGGCCTGCGGCGGCAGGAACCGCACCCGATCGCGTACGCCCAGCGTGTCGGCCAGCTCGATCAGCGCCGTCGGCCGGTCCAGGCCGGAACCGCTGGGGCCGCCGACGATCAGCGCGATCGCGTCGGGGTCGTGCAGCTCAGCCAGGGCGCGGATGAGCACGTCGGGAGCCTTCAGGGGCTGGATCCGGCCGACGAAAGCCATGATCTTCGCGCGGGGCGGCAGGCCGAGGCGGGCGCGGGCCGCGGCACGGTCGCCGGGGCGGAAGCGCTCCAGGTCGACGCCGGGGGCGACGACGGCGACCCGCTCCAGCGGCGCGCGGTAGAGGTCGATCAGCTCGCGGGCCTCGGTCGGGGTGTTCGCGACGAGCCGGTCGGACTGCTCGACGACCTGCTCCTCGCCGACCACGCGGCCCATCGGCTCGGCCCGGTCGCCCTCGGCCAGCTGCAGGTTCTTGACCTTGGCGAGGGTGTGCGCGGTGTGCACCAGCGGCACGCCCCAGCGGTCCTTGGCCAGCCAGCCGACCTGGCCCGACAGCCAGTAGTGGGAGGCCAGCAGGTCGTAGTGGCCGGGCGGGCGGGCCGCCTCGATGCCGAGCACGCCGTGCGTGAACGCGCACAGCTGCGCGGGCAGGTCTTCCTTGGCCAGGCCCTCGTACGGGCCCGCGCTGATGTGCCGGACGGTCACGCCGGGCGCGAGTTCCGCGCGCGGGGGCAGGTCGCCGCCGGTGGTCCGGGTGAAGACCTCGATCTCGATCCCGGCCCTGGCCAGGCGTTTGGACACCTCGACGATGTACACGTTCATGCCGCCCGCGTCCCCGGTGCCCGGTTGGTGCAGCGGGGACGTGTGCACGGAGAGCGTGGCGATCCGCCTGGGCAGCCCCTGGGGGAGGGAACGAGAGTTCACAGGTCGATCAACATCCGGGGGGCCGGGTGTCTTCCCGATCCGGGCGTGACGATCGTCGCAGCCCGGATGATGGGACGTCACGGCGCTTAGGATGCTGCTCATGTCGTACCAGAAGATCGCCGTCGTCTCCGGGGCGTCCAGCGGCATCGGCGCCGCCACCGCCCGACACCTCGCGGCCGCGGGCTACCACGTGCATGCGCTCGCCCGCCGCACCGAGCGGGTCGAAGCGCTCGCCAAGGAGATCAACGGCACCGCCGTGACCTGCGACGTCACCGACGACTACGCGGTCGCGGCGTACGCGGCGACGCTGGACCGGGTGGACCTGCTGGTGAACAACGCGGGCGGCGCGGTCGGCGCGGACCCGGTCGCGACCGCGAGCGTCGCCGACTGGCAGGCGATGTACGACGTGAACGTGCTCGGCACCCTGCGCCTGACCAAGGGCCTGCTGCCCGCCCTGATCGCCTCCGGCGCGGGCACCGTGGTCACCATCAGCTCCACCGCCGGGCTCATCGTGTACGAGGGCGGCGGCGGGTACGCGGCGGCCAAGCACGCCCAGACGGCCCTGGTCGAGACCCTGCGCCTGGAGCTGTGCGGCGAGCCGGTCCGCGTCGTCGAGATCGACCCCGGCATGGTCAAGACCGACGAGTTCGCCCTGAACCGCTTCGCCGGCGACGCCGCCCGCGCCGCCTCCGTCTACGCGGGTGTCGCCGAGCCCCTCACCGCGGACGACATCGCCTCCTGCGTCACCTGGTGCGCCACCCTCCCCCACCACATCAACATCGACCGCCTGGTAGTCCGCCCCCTCGCCCAAGCCGCCCAACACAAGGTCCACCGCGTCGGCGTGTGAGCCCCCGGTTCTGGGTTGATCATGAACCTACGGACGTGCTCGCCGGCGTGTCGCTCCCCCCGGACCGTGATCGCCAGCCGCCCACCCGGCGATCACGGCGTGGGGGTGGTGACACGCCGTCGAACACGTCCTTAAGTTCATGATCAACGCGGAGGGGAGGGGGCGGTGAAGCCGCAGGGGGAGATCACTCGGGGGACGACCAATCCGAACCGGCTGCGGCGGGTGGATCGGTGGATCGCGTGGTGGTGTGGGCGGGCGCTGGGGGATGCGGCGGATCCGCTGGTGGTGGACCTGGGTTATGGGGCCACGCCGATCACGGCGGTGGAGCTGCGGGGGCGGCTGTTGCGGGTGCGGCCCGACGTCAGGGTGACCGGGTTGGAGATCGATCCGGCGCGGGTCGCGGCGGCGCAGGCGGCCGCGGACCCGCCGGGCCTGACCTTCGCGCGGGGTGGGTTCGAGCTGGCCGGCCTGCGGCCCGTCGTGGTCCGGGCCTTCAACGTGCTGCGGCAGTACGACGAGAGCGCCGTCCCCGCCGCCTGGACCACGATGACCGCCGGCCTGGCCCCGGGCGGCTGGCTGGTCGAGGGCACCTGTGACGAGCTGGGCCGCCTGGCCGCCTGGGCGGCGCTGCCCGCCGGCGCGTCCGCCCCGGCCACGCTGACGCTGGCGGCGAAGCTGTCCGCACTGGAGTCCCCGGCGACATTCGCCGAGCGGCTGCCCAAGGCGCTGATCCACCGCAACGTGCCGGGCGAGCCGGTGTACGACCTGCTGCGCATGCTCGACGAGGCCTGGCGGCACGCCGCCCCGCTGGCCGTCTTCGGCCCCCGCCAGCGCTGGCTGGACGCGGTCTCCCGGCTCAAGGCGGCCGGGTGGCCGGTCCTGGACCGCCCGTCCCGCTGGCGCCTCGGCGAGGTCACCCTCTCCTGGCCCACGCGCTGACCGGCGTGATCGCTCGACTTGCCTGGCAACCGGGCGAAAGGCCGGTCCAGTCACGCACAGGTGCCGGGCAAATCGAGTGATCTTGTCTTGATCTGCACGCGCTCATGATCCGAGAAGGATGATCCCTTCCGGTCCAGCCGGTCGTTACGTCCGTTATGAACCTCATTGGGGAGTTTGTCGCTCTGTCGGCGCACGGCCGCCAGCAGCTCGCCGTGCAGACCAGCCCGCCGTTCCTGCTCGGGGTCGGCCTGCTGCTGCTCGGCGTCGTACTGCTGGTCGTCGCGTTCTTGCTGGCCCGCCGGTCCGCGGAGTGAACCGCGGCGACCTGATCCGCCTCGCCGTGCTGTTCGTGGTCTGCGGCGGCCTCGGCTGGCTGGCCGGGGGCCGGCGACGCCCGCACCACTGATCGCGCCACCCGCCACCGGTCCGACCTGCGGCGGCCTGGCCCGCGGCCTGCGCCGCCGACCGCGCCACCGGCCCGGCCGACGCCGCACCGGCCCGGCCGGCGCCGCCTCAGAGCTCGCAGCCGACCAGGACCGGTTCCGGGCGCAGGGTCACCCCGAGCCGCTCGTGCACCGTGTCACGGATCTCCGAAGCGAGTTCCAGCAGCTCCCCGGTGGTGCCGCCGCCCCGGTGCGTCAGCGCGAGGATGTGCTTGGACGAGATGCCGACCGCGCCGCGCGTGTAGCCGCGTGTGAAGCCGGCCCGCTCGATCAGCCACGCCGCGCTCACCTTCATCACCCCGTCCGCGCCCGGCCAGGCCGGCGGCTCCGTGCCGTCCAGCCGCCGGCGCAGCTCGGTGTACGCCGCCGCGCTGAGCACCGGGTTGGTGAAGAACGAGCCGACCGAGTCGGTGTCCGGGTCACCCGGGTCCAGCACCATGCCCTTGCTCCGGCGCAGCTCCAGCACGGACGCGCGGGCGTCGGCCGACGGCACCCGGTCGCCGTCGGCGACCCCGAGCAGGCGGGCCAGCTCGGCGTGTCCCACGGGGCCGGACAGCGGGTCCCGGCGCAGCCGGAACGTCACGTCGAGCACGACCCAGCGGTCGGTGTACTTGAACAGGCTGTTGCGGTACTCGAAGCGGCAGTCGGCGGGGCCGAAGACGTCGATCTCGCCCTCGGTGCGGTCGTACACCGTCACCGACTCGATCGTCTGCGACACGTCCTGGCCGTACGCGCCGACGTTCTGGATGGGTGTGGAGCCGGCCGCCCCCGGGATGCCGGACAGGCACTCGATGCCGGAAAGTCCGTCGGCGACGGTCTGGGCGACACAGTCATCCCACGGATGACCTGCGGCGACGCGTACGGACACCTCGTCGCCGTGCTCACCGACCACCTCGATCCCACTGGACCGGATCAGCAGCACGGTGCCGGGGAAGCCGACGTCGCCGATGACCACGTTGCTGCCCCCGCCGAGGACCAGCAGCGGCTCGTCGGCCCGGGCGGCCTCCTGCACGGCCGACACGATGTCGTCCGCGGACTCGGCCGTGACCAGCCGTCCGGCCGGGCCTCCCAGCCCTAGGGTGGTCAGGTCGGCGAGCGCGTGGCGGGCGGGACTATTGTCAGACACGTCACCACACTAGTGCCGCCACTGATCCCGAATGACCAGGTGGGGAAGACGCGATGAGGACGAGGCCATGAGAGCTCACGGCAGCAAGGAACTCTGGCTGGACTCGCTGCGCGCGGACGCGGCCGCGTTCCGCGCCGTCGCCGGCGAGGCCGAACTGACCGCGATCGTGCCCACGTGTCCGGACTGGACCGTGTTGAACCTGGTGCACCACCTGGGTGGGGTCTACCGCTGGGTGCGCAGCTTCGCCAGCCGCGGCATCACCAGCGCGCCCGATCCGGCGTCGCGCCGGCACGACTACCCGGGCGCGGACGACACGCTGACCTGGTTCGACGAGGAGTGCAAGAGCCTGCTGGAGCTGCTCGACGCGCTTGACCCGCACATGCCCGCCTGGAACTGGGCCCCGCAGGCGAAGACGGCCGACTTCTGGCACCGCCGGATGGCGCACGAGACCGCCGTGCACCGCTGGGACATGCAGATGTCGCAGGGCATGGCCGAGCCGCTCGACGACCGCCTGGCTGTCGACGGCATCACCGAGGTGCTGGACAGCTGGCTGCCCGCGGGCCGCCGCAAGGGCCCCACCGACCGGTTCGGCGTCGTGCAGCTCACCGCGCCCGAGGAGGGCCAGGAGTGGTTCGTCCGGCTGCGCGGCGAGGGCATCGCGCTGCTCGACACCGACACCCTGCTCGACGCCGACGGCCCGGAGACCCGCGTGCACGCGGCCGGCCCGGCCAGCGACCTGATGCTCGCCCTGTGGGGCCGGATCGGTTTCGACACGCTTGAGGTGAGCGGCGACGAGTCGCTGCTGGCCTGCCTGCGTACCGGCTGAGCGGCGGCGTCGATGCCCCGGCCGACCCTCGAACAGGTCGCGCAGCGGGCCGGGGTGTCCCGGGCCACCGTGTCGCGCGTCGTCAACGACTCCCCCACCGTCGCCGAGTCCATCCGCACCGCGGTGCGCCGGGCCATCGACGAGCTGGGGTACGTGCCGAACCAGGCCGCGCGCAGCCTCGTCACCCAGCGCACCGACTCGTACGCGCTGATCCTGCCGGAGAGCCCGTCCCGGGTCTTCTCCGACGACCAGTTCTTCCCCGGCATCATCCGCGGCGTCAGCCAGGAGCTCGACTCCGCGGACAAGCAGCTGGTGCTGATGGTGGCGGGCTCGCAGGCCAGCCACGACCGCATCGAGCGGTACGCGCTGGCCCGGCACATCGACGGCGTGCTCATCGCCTCGATGCACGGCGCCGACCCGCTGCCCGGCACGCTGGCCCGGATGGGCATCCCGGTGCTGTGCGGCGGGCGCCCGCTCGGCCAGACCCGGGTGCCGTACGTCGAGGTCGACAACGTCAACGGCGGCCGGATGGCCGTGCGCCACCTGCTGGAGACCGGGCGCACCCGGATCGCCACCATCGCCGGCCCGCAGGACATGGTGGCCGGCATCGACCGGCTCACCGGCTACCGAGAGGAGCTGCGCGGCAGCGACCGGCGCTCGATCGTGGCGGTCGGCGACTTCACCCGCGACTCCGGCGCGGTGGCCATGCGCCAGCTGCTGGAGGACGACCCCGACCTCGACGCCGTCTTCGTCGCCTCCGACCTGATGGCCCACGGCGCGCTGCAGGCATTGCAGGCCGCGGGCCGCCGCGTCCCCGACGACGTCGCCGTGATCGGCTTCGACGACATCGCGCTGGCCCGCTACACCGAGCCCCCGCTGAGCACGGTCCGCCAGCCCATCGTCGGCCAGGGCCGCGAGATGGCCCGCCAGCTGCTCCGCCTCGCCGCCGGCGAAGCCATCGCCGACAGCGTCATCCTCCCCACCGAACTCGTCATCCGCGGCACGACCTGAGTGCGAGGAAGGGCACCTTCTACATCGCTCCGCGATGTAGAAGGTGCCCTTCTTAACGCCAGACGAGCGTGGCGGTCGCTGTACCCGTCGTGGGCGCTGCAGTTTCGGGGAAACTGCGGCATCGCCCAGCCGCATGGGTGCAGTTTCCCCGAAACTGCAGCCAAGCGTCCGGACCGGCGCGTTTCAGCGCAGGGTGACGGTGGCGAGGACCGGGAAGTGGTCGCTGGCGGTGACCTGGTCGAGGACCGCGAAGTCGGTGAAGGCCACCTGGGGCGAGCCGAACACCCAGTCCACCCGGTTCGTCGGGCGGTCGGTCGGGGAGGTCCAGGCGGCGCCGTGGCCGGTGACGTCCTGCGCCGAGACCCAGCCCGCAGCCGTGAACTCGCGCTGCTCGGGCCAGCTCGGCCAGAAGTTGAAGTCGCCCGCGACCAGGGTCGGCACGGCCGGGTCCACCTTCGCCAGCAGCTCGTCGATCTGCGCGAGCCGGGTCGGCGTGTTCGGCTTGCGGTGCGTCAGGTGCGCGGTGACCACATCGAGGCTGCGGCCGCCGTGCAGGCCCACCGTCGCCTTCAGATACGACCGGCCCATCGGCCCCTGCCCGTACGGCAGTGGGCCCGTGCGCACCCCGCTGACCGGCAGCCGGGTCAGCAGCAGATTGCCGAACTGGCCGTCCGCGGCCGGTGACCACACGAACGGCATGCCCAGCTCGCGGGACAGGTACTCGGCCACGTCCACCCCGCCGCCGATGGCCCAGCCCCGGCTGACCTCCTGCAGCACCACCACGTCCGGGTGCACGGCCTGGATCGCCTCGGCCAGCTGGCGCGGGTCCGCCTGCCCGGTGGCGTCGTCCCGGCCGTACTTGACGTTCCAGCTCAGCACCTGCACGTCCACGGCGCTGGCGACGACGGGGTCGGTGACGGGACGGGTCGCGTACATCAGCGCGGGCGCCAGCAGTGCCAGCGCGAGCACGCCGGTGACCGGCGCGGGCCGGGCCACGACCGCGCGCAGGTCGACCCGCCAGCCGCCCGGGTGGAAGGGCCGCCGGCCCGTCCCGGCCAGCCCGACGGCGACCGCGAGCGCGATCAGCAGCCACCGGTTGTCGAACGGCAGCGGCATGTCGTAGTGCACCTGGAAGAGCAGCACAGGCAGGACCCAGACCAGCCCGTACGCCCATGAGCCGGAGTTGCCGGGGGCCGCGACCGCCCGCGCGACGGCGACCGCCGCGGACAGTTGGGTGAGGGCGATGCCGAGCAGCACCCACGGCCCGGTCCCCCACCAGGCCAGGGCGAGGCCGCCGGCCATCCCGGCGAGCGCCGCCGAGCCCGCGACCCAGTGGTCGGGCTCCGGGATCGCGTTCGTGCCGCCATGCAGCGTCAGCCGGCGCACCAGCTCGATCGCGACCAGCAGCACCACGATCACGACGGCCAGGCACAGCTGCAGCGCGACCCCCGACTGCGACGCGGCGAACGCCGGGTTGCCCAGCGTCGTCGTCCACAGCGCGAGGTAACCGCCCAGCGCCCAGGTGCGCCCGGTGCCTGCCGGCGCGGGCTCGTCCGTGCCGCGCAGCGCCAGGATGAAGATCGCAACGACCAGTGCGGTCATGCCGATGCGGTGCGGCAGCTGCCCCCACGTCGGGTCCCAGGTGACCGTCAGCGAGCGGACGGCCAGGTCGACGACGCCACCGGCGAGCAGGCCGACGGTCGCGGTGACCCCGTCGGCCGCCTGCCGCACGACCAGTGCCAGCGCGGTCATGCCGAACACCGCACCGGCTGCCGTCAGCGCCAGGGACGGCCCGACGGCCGTCGTGGCCCACCAGGCCAGGGCCAGCCCGGTCGTCATCGCGACCAGCACCGGGACCCGGCCCAGCGCCCGGGGCAGGACCAACAGCAGCACACCGGGCACGGCGAAGATCGCGAGTGCGATCAGGGCCGCGTTGACGATGCCGACCGGTCCCGCCACCTGGTCCAGCAGCGGCCCGCAGGCGCGCAGCAGTTGGGCGGTGCCGGCGAACAGCAGCGCGACGAGGGCGAGGGTCTTCCGCGACACGGGGTGGGGTCCTACTTCTCGATGGGCAGGCCGAGCGAGCGGCGGGCGAGCAGCGTACCGCCCGCCACCGCGGCCGGCATGATCAGCACGGCGCCGAACGGGATCAGGAAGCAGCAGAACACCGCGACACCGAAGCCCAGCGCGCTCGCCCGGTGCTTGCGCAGCGCCACCCGGCGGTCGGGCAGCCGCCGACCGCGGCGGTTGAACGCGACCGCGACGAGTTCCAGCGCCAGGAACCAGCCGCCGACGAACGCGCCGAGCACGGGGATCACCGTCTGCCCGACGACCGGGATGAAGCCGCCCGCGAACAGCGGGATCGCGATCATCAACGACACCGCCAGCAGCCGCAGCGCGTCGAAGACGCTGCGCCGCAGCTCCTGGTGCCAGGGCAGGTCGACCGCGTCGGGCACGCCGCCGAAGTCGTCCTCCACGGCCTTGCTGATCGCCTCGTAGAACGGGTCACCGATGAGCAGCGTCACCGCCGTGAACGACAGCACCGCGAACAACCCGCTGACCCCGACCAGGGCGATGCCGGCGAACAGCCGCACCGAGGAGCGCAGGCTCTCCGCCCAGTCGTCGGCGAACCAGGTCACCGTCGCCGACAGCTCGTCGACGTAGTAGAAGAGCAGCGTGAACAACCCGCCGAACAGCAGCAGGCTGAGCACCGCGGGGATCAGCCCCAGCAGGATCAGTTTCGGGCTGCGCACATAGCGCCCGACGCCGCGCAGGAGCAGGCGTACGCCGGTGAAGAATTCGGATACCACGTGACCAGCCACGACCCGGGAGCCTAGTGGACTCGGGTGCGCAGCCGTAAGGGCCGCCGCTGCGGCGAACCCGGGACGAGCCACTGGCGCAGGTCAGCCGTTCAGGAAGCCGGAGATCCGTTCCCGCAGGTCGGCGCGCTCGTGCCAGAGCACCGAGGGTCGGTTGTAGATGTGCAGGGTCGCCTCCGGCAGCACGCTGGCCAGTTCCTCGGCGACCGACGCCGGGTGCAGGTCGTCCCCGATGCAGCCGATGACCAGCACCTGCGCGCTGACGTCCCGGAGCAGGTTCACGTCCGGCACCGGCACCTGGTCGGGCAGGGTGAGCAGGCCGCTGCTCAGGCCGGTGTTCATCAGGGTGTTCAGCCGCTGCCGCACGTACGCCCAGCCGGAGGCGCCGTTGCGGGCCGACGGCGGGATCTCCTCGACCACGGCGTTGGCGACGGTCGGCAGGTCACCGCTGTTGATCGCCTCAAGGAGGTTGACCAGCCGGCGGCGGGCCGCCTCCGGCCGCGGGCGGTCGAGCACCGCGGGCAGGAACAGCACGACCTTCTCGAACCGGTCCGGCGTCTCGGCCAGCAGCCGGCACAGCGCGCCCGCCCCGAGGCTCACCCCGAGGGCGCGGGTGGCACCCGTCATGTCGGCGATGGCGCGCAGGTCACGGGCCAGGTCGCCGTAGTCCCAGGAGCCGCGCGGCGAGCTGGACTCGCCGTGGCCGCGGAACTGGAAGAAGACCCGCTTGCCGGCGACGGCGCTGCCCAGCGGCCGGGTCTCGGCGATGCCGTGGCCGAGCCCGTGCGCGAAGACGGTGACCGGCTCGCCGACACCCGTGCTGAGGCGTTCCAACTGCACGCCGTGCGGGGTGTCGACGATCTCGGTGGGCAGCGCGGGCGGGGCGGGGCGGCCGGTGTTCGGAGCGGAGTTGCGCGGCTTGCCGAGGCGTCGGGGGAATCCGTCCGGCGGGGGCGGCCAGCGCAGATCGTTGATCACTGAGTCACCAGGGTCCCTCGGCGGCCTCACGCAGGCCGCGGCGCACGTCCAGCAGGTAGTACGCGCCGAGGCCGGCGCCGATGTAGGCGAAGAGGCCGAAGCCGGTGAAGACGGTCAGCAGGGCCATCAGCCCGATCACCAGCATCCAGCCGACCTTGGGCATGGTGCCGATCGCCGGGAACGCATCCTTGCGGCGGATCACGCAGTCCGCGAAGGCCCAGAGCAGGACCCCGAGGATGACGATCCACAGGATGAGATTGATCCAGCCCTGAATAGCGAACGCAACCATGGGTCACAGCTTAGAACCATCGAGCCCGGCATCCCAGCGGTGACGACGCCGGATACGTCTCGTCGCGGCGTGCCGACCGGTCGATCGGCGCGCCGCGACGAGTACGCGCGGTCACTTGGCGGCGCGCGGCGGCTTCTTCGCGGCGGGCTTGGCGGCCGGCGGCACGTCCTCGGACGGCTTGGCCTTCGCCTCAGCCTTGGCCTCCGCCGTGTGGGCGGACGCGGTCTCGGCCTTCGGCTCGAAGCCCGGCGTCGCCGGCTGCTCCGTGAACGCCTGCTCGCCGCGGGCGACCAGCGCGTCGTAGAGCTTGGTGGCCTTCTCCGCCGCGGTCTGCGTGCCGGCGACGATGCTGTCGCGGATCTGCGCCGCGTCGACCTTCGAGGTGAGCTCGGCGGCCTTGCTGGTGGCGAAGGCGCCGTACTCGTTGGCCTTGGCCTTCCACTGCGGCACGTCGGCCTTGGCCGCCTGGTCGGCGAACTCGGCCGCCTTGTCGCGCAGCTTGTCGGCCAGCTCGGGCAGCTTGCGGAGCTGCTCGTAGGCCATGTCGCCCACGCCCGCGGCGGCGTAGAACGCGCTCGGGTAGGTGCGGTCGTCGGTCTTGCCCGACTTGCTCGACGTCTGGGTCATGGTCACTGTTCCTCCTGTGCCTGCTGGCGCACGGCCTTCTTGACCGCCTTCTTGACCGTCGGCTTCTTCGCCGTGGCGACGGGCGGCTCCGCCGGAGCGGACTCCGTGGCGGCGGCCTCTTCGGCGCGCGCGTTCTCGCGTACGAACGTCTCGTAGATCTGCGTGAGTGACTGTTTCTGCGCGACCGTCAGCAGCGGGTCGGCCGCTATCGCGGTCGGCACGCCCTGGTGGTCGTCAGAGCCGAGCAGCCCGGCCTTGAGGTACATGGCCGGGGTGGAGACCCGCAGCGCCGCAGCCAGCTGGGCCAGGACCTCGGCGGACGGCTTGCGCAGCCCGCGTTCGATCTGGCTGAGGTACGGATTGCTGATGTTGGCCTGCTCGGCCAGCTGCCGCAGGGAAATGCGGGCGTTCTCCCGCAGATCCTTGATGAAGGCGCCGATGTCGGGACTCTGCACGCCCACCAAGCTACCCACGACCGCTAGCAAGAGCAAGCATATTGCTAACTACCCGCTAGCGACCTACGCCACGCCACAAACCACCCATTCCCGACCCACCCCAGCCCACCCCCGGTTCAGTCGATCATGAACCTGAGGACGTGATGGACGGCGTGTCGCAACCCACGCGCCGTGATCAAGAGCGCTGGCGCCGATCGACGGGATCGATCACGGCAGCAGGGTGGTGACACGCCGCCGAACACGTCCATAGGTTCATGATCGACGCGGCAGAGGTGGGGCGGTGGTGGGAGGGGTCGGTTACCAGAGGGGGTGGAGGGCGCCTACCGGGCGGCCGCCGCCGAGGAGGGTGGGTTCGGCGAGGGTGGGGACGTGGGCGGGGATGCCGAGGCGGTGCAGGGCGGTGATCATGATGGGGCCGCGGGCGCGGGCGGTGCCGTCGTCGATCTTGATGGCTACCGCGCCCTTGCCGGGGACCGCCGCGGCCCAGACGCCTTCCGCGCCGACCTTGCAGACCAGGCCGGGCACGGCGCGCATGAGCTGGGCGTCCTCGCGGTTGGTGCCGCTGACCAGCTCCGGATACGCCCGCATGGCGTCGGCGACCGAGCGCTCCAGCGAGCCGGGCACGCCCTCGGCGAGCCGGCGGAACGCGGTGGCCAGACCGGTCAGCGACAGCGCGAGCACGGGCGCGCCGCAGCCGTCGACGCCCATCGCGGCCGCGGACTCGCCCGCGAACTCCTCGATGGTCTCGTTGAGGCGCTGCTGCAGCGGGTGGTCGGGCTGGAAGTAGTCCTCCACGGCCCAGCCGGCGGCGCGGCAGGTCAGCAGCATGCCGGAGTGCTTGCCGGAGCAGTTCATGTAGACGCGCTGCGGGGTGCCCCCGCTGGCGATCTTCGCGGCGTCGTCGAGCGGCAGGTCGGGCGGGCAGCGCAGGGCGGCCTCGGTGAGCCCGCCGCTGCGCAGCAGTGCGCGCACCCGGGCGATGTGGAAGTCCTCGCCGTAGTGGCTGGCCGCGACCAGCGCCAGGTCGGCGGGATCGGCCAGCCGCAGCCCCGCCCGCAGCATGCCGATGGCCTGCATGGGCTTGTTGGACGAGCGCGCGAAAATCGGCCCGGTGACGTCACCGGCGGACGCGACGGGGTTTCCGGCGGCGTCCAGGACGATCACCGACCCGCGGTGGCCACCCTCGACGAAACCGCTGCGCTCCACCTCGACGAGCGGTACGCCGCCCTCGTAAACCTTGCCCATGGTAAGGAACGCTACCGGGGTTTCACATTTCAGCGCGGCGGGATCCCCAGGAGGTTGCGTGCCTCACCCGGGGTCAGCGCGGGGCGCTGCGCCAACCGGGCGAATGCGGACGCACGGGCGACCAGCTGGGTGTTGGACTCGACCGGCTGGCCCTTGGCGTAGGTGACCGTGTCCTCCATGCCGACCCGCAGGTGGCCGCCCGCGCCGAGCGCGGTGAGCAGCACCGGCAGGGTGAACCGGCCGATGCCGGTGGCCGAGAACGTGGTGCCCTCGGGCAGCTCGCGCAGGGCCTGCTGGCAGGCGACGAGCGCGGCCGGGGTGCCGGGCATGCCGCCGGGCACGCCCATCACGAAGTCGACGTGCACGTGGCCGCCGGCGGGCAGGCCGTACTTGTCGAGCAGGCGCTGCAGGGCCCACAGGTGGCCCAGGTCGAAGATCTCGTACTCCGGCACGACGCCGCGCTCCTGCATGCGGGTGTGCAGGTCGACGATGAACTCCCAGCGGTTCATGAACACGTCGTCGCCGAAGTTGACGGTGCCCATGGTGCAGCTGGCCATGTCCGGGCCGGCGTCGAGCACGGCCAGGCGGGCGGACTCCGGGTCGTGCACGGAGCCGCCGCTGGACAGCTGCACGATCAGGTCGGTGCTGGAACGCAGCGCGGCGACGGTCTCGCGCAGGCGGACGGGGTCCAGGCTCGGCTTGGCCTCGTCGTCGCGGATGTGCACATGGATCACGCTCGCGCCGACGGCCTCGCACTCCTTGGCGGTGGCGACCAGCTCGTCCAGCGTCACCGGCAGGGCGGGGACGTCAGCCTTGGCGGATTCCGCGCCGGTGGGCGCGACGGTGATCAGAGTGCCGTTCGTCATGCGCGCATCCTGTCATATTTCTAGTCAGGGTCGATAGAGGCCGTAGATTCTCCCGCGGTGAGGGGGGTGTCGCCGGAAATATTGCGCTTGATGACCGCGAGCGCGATCGGCCCGAGTTCCGCATGCCGGGCCGCGGTGCCGATGAATCCGACGGTACGGCCATTCGCCGTGATCTCGGTGCCACGCGCCGGGAGCTCGTCCGTGGCGATGCCGTCCAGGTGCAGCAGGCGCAGCGCACGCGGCGGCTTGCCGAGGTGGTGCACCCGGGCCACCGTCTCCTGGCCCCGGTAGCAGCCCTTCTCCAGGTGCACCGCGGCTGCGGTCAGGTCCACCTCCGACGGCAGCGTCCGGTGATCGGTGTCGACGCCGACGCGGGCCTGCTTCGCGGCGGCTCGCACGGCTTCGTACGCCCACAGCCCGGCGGGCGGCACGTCCAGCGCGGCCAGCGTCGCCGCGGCGGTCTCCGCGGGCAGCAGCAGGTCGAGGACCGGCACGTCGCCGAGGGAGTGCCTGCGGACGAAACCGCCGCCGGGCAGCGGGGTCAGCGCGTACACCGTGGTCGGGCGGGGCAGCAGGGCGCCGGTGGCGAACTTGGGGCCCGGCACGTCGAGCACGTCCGGCTCGGCGGGCACGGCGACGCCCAGTTTCGCGGCGGCGGCCAGTGCGCCGGGGCCGACCAGGCTGTGTACGACCAGGTCGGCGGGTTTGATCTCGACCTGGGTGAAGAAGCGCATCCGGGTCAGGAAGGTCACCAGGGCGTCCACGGTGCCGGGCTCGACGTCCACCCAGAGCGTGCCGTCGAGCTCGGACACCCACAGCTCGTGCTCGATGTGCCCGTGCGGGGACAGCACCAGGGTCCGGGTGCCCTGGCCGTCGGCGAGCGCGGTCAGGTGCTGCGAGGTGAGGTTGTGCAGGAAGCTCAGCCGATCCGGGCCGGTCAGCGCCAGCACCCCGCGGTGCGAGCGGTCCACGATGCCGGCCGCGGTCAGCAGGGTGCGCTGCTCACGGTTCGGGTCGCCGTGGTGCGCCGCGACGGCGGCGTCGGCGGAGTCGGGGTCGAAATGGCCCATCAGCACGGTCGTACCCATCACGCACAGCTCCCGCATAGTCCGAACAAGGCCACGTGCCCGATGTCCATCCGGAAGCCGCGCTGCGACAGCAGCCGCTCCGCGAGCGGGGCCAGCTCGCTCTGCTCCAGCTCGGTGACCGTGTCGCAGTTGCGGCAGACCAGGTGCACGTGCTGCACGACCGCCGCGTCGTGGTACGTCGGCGCGCCGTGGGACAGGTGCACGTGGGTCACCAGCCCGAGTTCCTCCAGCAGCTCCAGCGTCCGGTACACGGTGGTGATGTTCACCCCGGAGGCCACCTCGCACACGGCGGCGTGCACCTGTTCCGGGGTCGCGTGCACGAGCTGGCGCACGGCGTCGAGCACCAGTTGCCGCTGGGGGGTGAGCCGCAGGCCGCGATCGCGGAGGAGTTCGGCGAGCTCGGCGGAGCCTTGTTCGGGCATCGTCCGATCATAGTTCGGCGCCTCGATCATCGGACTTGCCAGGCAGTCGTGCGTATCTTGGACCGCCTTTCGCCCGGTTGCCAGGCAAGTCGGACGATCAAGGGCGGGCGGATCGGGCGGGCGGGCGAGGGCGGTGAGGGCGCAGGGCGGTGGGACGGCGGTGGGGGTGATCGCGGGGACGCGTAGCATTCCGGCCGTGGTGCAGCCTGTTCTCGTGGTCCAGGGCCGTGGCGTGGTGCCGGCCGACACTCCCGTGCTCCGTGCCGACGATCTCGGCGTGCTGCGCGGCGACGGGGTCTTCGAGACCATGCACGTGCGGCCCGACGGCCACGGCGGCGTGCAGCCGTGGCTGGTCGACGAGCACCTGGCCCGGATGGCCCGCTCGGCCGCCCGGATGGAGCTGGCCCTGCCCGCCGAGTCCGCGCTGCGCGAGCTGGCCGCGCTGGCCTGCGCGCAGTGGCCCGTCGCGGCCGAGGGCGCGCTGCGCCTGGTGTGCACCCGCGGTGCGGAGGCGACCGCGGCCACCGGCGGCCCGGTCACCTGCTTCGCCACCGTGAACCCGATCGGCGCGGCCACCCTGGCCGCACGGCGCGACGGCATCACCGTCACCACGATCTCGCTGGGCTACCCGGCCGACGCGCGCACCTCGGCCCCGTGGCTGCTGGGCGGTGTGAAGTCGCTGTCGTACGCGATCAACATGGCCTCGCAGCGCTGGGCGCTCGCGCAGGGCGTGGACGACGCGCTGTGGGTCTCCGCGGACGGCTACGCGCTGGAGGGCCCGACCTCGACGCTGGTCTGGCTGAGCGGGGACACGCTGTGCACGGTGCCCGTGGAGACCACCGGCATCCTGCCCGGCACGACCGCCCGGCACCTGCTCGACAACGCGGGCGACCTCGGCTGGACCGCCGCCGAGCGGATGGTCACCCCGGCGGAGCTCGCCGCGGCCGACGGCGTGTGGCTGCTGTCCAGCGTGCGCGGCATCGCCGAGCTGCGGGCGATCGACGGCACGGCGACGGCCCCGTCCGAGCACACCGAGAAGCTGCGCGCCTACCTGGGCTTCACGAACCTGGGTTGCTGAACGATCACTCAGGTGACGTAGCCTGCGGAGCATGACCTCGCAGGCGTTTCTCATCGACGCGGTCCGCACCCCGTTCGGCCGCCACAAGGGCGAGCTCTCCGGCGTACGCACCGACGACCTCGCGGCCGCGCCCCTGGTCGCGCTGCTCAAGCGGCACCCCGACCTGGACCCCGCACTGATCGAGGACGTGATCCTCGGTGACGCCAACGGCGCCGGCGAAGACAACCGCAACGTGGCCCGCATGGCGGCGCTGCTGGCCGGCCTGCCCGCGACGGTGCCCGGAGTGACCGTCAACCGCCTGTGCGCGGCCGGCGCGGAGGCGATCGTGCAGGGCTCGCGGGCCGTCCGCGCGGGCGACGTCGACCTGGTCATCGCCGGTGGCGTGGAGAGCATGAGCCGCGCCCCGTTCGTGATGGCCAAGCCCGACACGGCCTTCCCCGGCGAGGCGAAGCTGTGGAACACCCAGCTCGGCTGGCGCATGGTCAACCCGCTGATGCCCGACGCGTGGACGGTGCCGCTCGGCGTCGCCGCCCAGCAGGTGGCCCACGAGTTCGGCATCGGCCGCGAGGCCCAGGACGCCTGGGCGCTGCGCTCGCAGCAGCGCGCCGCCGCCGCCTGGGCGCAGGGCCGCTTCGACGACCGGGTGTTCGAGGTCGCCGGGGTGGCCCGCGACGAGTCGGTGCGCCCCGACACGAGCGCTGCGGCGCTGGCCAAGCTGCGCCCCGCGTTCACCCCGGACGGCACGGTCACGGCGGGCAACTCCTCCCCCGTCAACGACGGCGCCGCCGCCACCCTGGTCGGCTCGGCGGCGGCCGTCGAGCGCCTCGGCGTGCAGCCGCTCGGCCGGATCGTGGCCAGCACCGTCGCGGGCGTGTCACCGGAGCGCTTCTCCACCGGCCCGGTCCCCGCGATCCGCGCCCTGCTGGCCAAGGCGAAGCTCGGCTTCGACGACATCGCGGCCTGGGAGCTGAACGAGGCGTTCGCCGCGATGGTGCTCAGCTGCCTGCACGAGCTGCCGGAGATCGACCCGGAGCTGGTCAACGTCGACGGCGGCGCGATCGCATACGGCCACCCGCTGGGCGCGTCCGCGCCCCGGGTCGTCATGGACCTGTGCCACACGCTGCGCCGCCGGGGCGGCGGCTACGGCATCGCGGCGGCCTGCATCGGCGTCGGCCAGGGACAGGCGGTGCTGGTCCATGTCGAGTAACCCGTTCGACCTGCTGCCGCCCGAGCAGCGGGCCCGCTTCGAGGCCCTGGCCCGGGAATTCGCCGAGTCGGGCCGCGAGCCCGCGACGCCCCGCGAGGCGTCCACGGTGGTGCTGATCCGCCCGGACCGCACGATCTTCCTGATCCGCCGGATGCGGGCGATGGCGTTCGGCGGCATGTGGGCGTTCCCCGGCGGCTCGCTGGAGGCCGGCGAGACCCCGGCCGAAGCGGCGGTCCGCGAGATCGCGGAGGAGACGGGGGTGACCCTGCTCCCGGCCGCGCTGACCCCGTGGCATCGCTGGCTGACCCCGGTCTTCGAGCCGCGCCGGTTCGACACCTGGTTCTTCCTGGCCGCCATGCCCGACGGCCAGGACGCCGCGCTGCCCGAGTTCGAGGCCGACCGGGCCCGCTGGCTGACGCCCGAGGACGCGATCGCCGAGCACGAGGCGGGCGAGCTGCCCATGCTGCCACCGACCCTGGTCACGCTGCGCGAGCTGGCGGCGTACCCCGCGGTGGCGGACATGCTCACCACCCACCGCGACGTGAGCACGCCCTACATGCCCTCGCTCTGACCCACGACGAAACGCCCGGTCGCCGCGGTAGCGGCAGGCCGGGCGTTTCGCCTTATGGAGAGAGGAAAGTCTCGATCAGCCGAAGCGGCCGGTGATGTAGTCCTCTGTGCGCTTGTCGGCCGGGTTGGTGAAGATGCGGCCGGTGTCGTTGAACTCGACCAGGCGGCCGTGCCGCACACCGGCCTCGTCCAGCTCCGCGGTGAAGAACGCGGTGTGGTGGCTGACGCGGGCGGCCTGCTGCATGTTGTGGGTGACGATCACGATGGTGTACGTGCCCGCCAGGTCGTGCATCAGGTCCTCGATCTTGCCGGTGGCGATCGGGTCGAGCGCGGAGCACGGCTCGTCCATGAGGATCACCTCGGGCTTGACCGCGATCGCCCGCGCGATGCACAGGCGCTGCTGCTGGCCACCGGACAGGGCCAGGCCGCTGGTCTTCAGCTTGCCCTTGACCTCGTCCCACAGGGCCGCGCCGCGCAGTGCCTGCTCGACGCGGTCGTCCATGTTGTCCTTGATGCCGTTGATCTTCAGGCCGTAGGCCACGTTCTCGTAGATCGACTTCGGGAACGGGTTCGGCTTCTGGAAGACCATGCCGATGCGGCGGCGCACCTGGATCGGGTCGACGTCCGGGGCGTACAGGTCCTGGCCGTGGAACGTGATCTTCCCGGCCACCCGGGCACCCGCCACCAGGTCGTTCATCCGGTTGAGCGAGCGCAGCACGGTGCTCTTGCCGCAGCCCGAAGGGCCGATCAGCGCGGTGATCTGGTGCTCGCGGACCGCCATGCTCGTCCCGCGTACGGCCTCGTAGTTGCCGTAGAAGACGCTGACGTTCTCCAGCTGCATCACCGGCGTTGCGGACGCGACGGGCATGGCGGGCACGGCTCCCGGAAGAAGGGTGGACAGGGTGAAGTCGGTGCTCATGGTCATCCTCAACGTTCCTTGATGGCGAAGCGACTGGAGATCAGGCGGGCCGCGACGGTGAACACGAGCACGATCACCATCAGCGTGAGCGCCGCGCCCCAGGCACGTTCCTGTGCCGCCGGGAACGGCTCTCCGGCATTCTTGAAGATCTGCGCGGCCAGGGTGGTGTTGTCCCCTGCCAGCGTCCAGTTGGCGACGAAGGTCGTGCCGGCGACCAGCACGACCGGCGCGGTCTCACCCGCGGCACGCGCGATGGCGAGCATCACGCCGCTCACGATGCCGGAGATCGCCGCGGGCAGCACCACGGAGATGGTCGTCTTCCAGCGCCGGGCGCCCAGCGCGGCGCTGGCCTGGCGCAGCTCGTCCGGCACCAGGCGGAGCATCTCCTCGGAGCTGCGGATGATCACCGGAAGCATCAGGCAGCCCAGGGAGAGCGCGGCCGCGAAGCCGGACTGCTCCTTGACGATCAGCACGTACGAGACATAGACGAACAGACCCATGACGACCGAGGGCACGCCAGTCATGACGTCGGACATGGTCCGGATGAGCCGGGCCAGCGCGTTCTGCTTGCCGTACTCGTTGAGGTAGATCGCGCCGAGCACGCCGAGCGGGATCGCCATGGCGGCCGCGGCACCGGTGATCAGCAGGGTGCCCGCGACCGCGGGGCCCATGCCGCCGCCGGCCCGGCGGGCCGAGTTGGGGATGTCATCGATGAGGAAGTCCCAGTCGAGCACGGCCATGCCCCGGCTGGACACGTGGTAGATGACCAGGCCCAGCGGGATGAGCGCGATCAGCAGCGCGAGCCCCATGAGGCCCTTGCTGAAGCCGTCGGTCAGCCGGCGGCGCAGCGGCAGCGCCGAGCGGCGCAGATCCGCCGGCACCGGAGCCGCCGCCGCGGGGCGCGTAGCTGTCGTGGTCATGGCTTCTCCTCGCCTCGCTCGTCGGCGCCGGTGCGCGGCGTCGTGATTCGCTCGCTGAGCCCGTTCATGCCGAGGCTCCCCTCATCCGGATCTCCGCCCGGCGTACGACGAATCGGGCGATCAGGTTGACCAGCACCGTGATGACGAACAGCACCACACCCATGCCGATCAGGGCGGCGGTGAACTCACCGGTGGACTCGCCCCACTGGTCGACGATGATGGCCGGCAGCGCGTAGCCGCTCTCGAAGAGGTTCGCGGTGATCTGCACCGAGCTGCCGATGACCAGGGCGACCGCGATGGTCTCGCCCATCGCGCGGCCGAGGCCCAGGATCACCGCGCCGACCACGCCGCCGAAGCTGTGCGGCAGCACCGCACCCTTGATCATCTCCCAGCGGGTGGCGCCGAGCGCCCAGGCCGCGTTCTTGTCGGAGTCGGGCACGGTGGCGAAGACCTCGCGGGCGATCGACGTGATGATCGGGACGATCATGATCGCGAGGATCAGACCCGCCGTCATGAGGCTGCGGCCGCTGCTGCGCGGCTCGCCGAACAGCGACCCGAGCACCGGAATACCGCCCAGCACGTCGTGCAGCCACTGGTAGACCGGCACCATCGCGGGCGCGACGACGAGGATGGCCCAGAGCCCGAAGACGACCGACGGCACTGCGGCCAGCAGGTCGATGAGGGTGACGATGGCAGTGCGGATGCGGCGCGGCGCCAGCTCGGTCAGGAAGAGCGCGATGCCGAGCGAGACCGGGACCGCGATGATCACGGCGATCGTGGAGACGATCAGCGTGCCGTAGAGGAAGGCCAGGGTGCCGTAGACCGGTTTGGCCGGGCCGTCGCCGTCGGGGTCGTTGGGGATCCAGGTCGAGCTGGTGAAGAACTCGGACGAGAAGGCCGGGTAGGCCTCCTTCACCATGGTGATCAGGATCAACGCCAGGATCACCAGCACCGCGAAGCCCGCGGAGACGCACAAGGCCCAGAAGAGCCGGTCGGCGTGCCTGCCGCGGTCCTTCCGGGTCAGCTGGGCGGATTTGTCTAGGACTGTCATCTCTTCTCCGAGGGGTGGCCTGGCGAGGCCCGGTGCGGTGGGTCCGGGGGGACCCACCGCACCGGGGGTGGTGCTCAGGTCAGCTCAGCTTCAGCTGACCTTGTCCAGCTGGGCGAGCGCCTTGGCCTGCAGCTCCGCCGGCAGCACGGCGTAGTTGACCTCGGCGGCGATGGCCTTGCCGTCGGTCAGCACGTACTTGACGAAAGCCTTGACCAGCTCGGCCTTCTTCGGGTCGTCGTACTTCGGCTTGACCAGCAGGTAGGTCGGCGCGGTGATCGGGTAGGTGGCCGCACCGGCCGCGTTCAGCGGGTTGAAGGTCAGGTCGTCCTTGATCTCGGCACCGGCGAGCGCGGCGGTGGCACCCTCCAGCGTCGGGAGCACGTACTGGCCGTCCTTGTTCTTGATCGCGGCGAACGGCAGGCCCGAGTCCTTCGCGTCGCTCAGGTCGATGTAGCCGATCGCGCCGTCAGCGCCCTTGACGAGCTGCGCCACACCGGTGTTCTTGGCACCGGCCTGGGTGTCGGCCGGCCACGCGACGGTGTCGCCGCTGCCCAGCTTCCAGTCGGTGGGGGCCGCGGCGGCCAGGTACTTGGTGAAGTTGTTGGTGGTGCCCGAGCCGTCCGAGCGGTGCGCCACGGAGATGGCGGTGGCCGGCAGGGTCACGCCCGGGTTGTCGGCGGCGATCTCCGGCGCGTTCCAGGTCTTGACGGTGCGCTGGAAGATCTTGGCCAGGGTGGCCGGGCTCAGCTGCAGCTTGTCGACGCCCTTGACGTTGTACGCCACGGTGATCGGCGCGGCGACGGTCGGGACGTAGAGGTAGGAGCCGGCGGTCACGCCGTCGGTGTCCTTGACCGTGCTGTCGGTGCCGGCGAAGTCGACCAGGCCGGAGCCGTACTCCTTCTTGCCCGCGCCCGAACCGATCGAGTTGTAGGTCACCTTGAAGTTCGGAGCGGCATCCTTCAGGGAGAGGATGACCTCCTGGTAGTAGGTGTTCGGGAAGCTGGCGCCCGAACCCTTCAGCTCACCGGTGATGGAGGCCAGACCGCCGGCGGCGGCGCTGGCGGAGGGGTCGGTGCCCGGGTCGCCCTTCGAGGAGCAACCAGCAAGAGCAAGCGCCGCGACCGCGACGCCCACAAAGACGCGCCGAGAGAGCACGTTACGGTTCACTTCAGGGGTGCCTTCCTAGTCAGGGATAACGGCCGTCACCGGCCTGACCCCGACATTGCACGGCTGAGGTAGACGGTTCTCCCGTCTCAGGTGAACGCAGGGTGAACAGGCAAAACAGGACCGGTGACGGCTCCCTCAGCAAGGTGTGGCCGGGAAGTGAACGCGGTCACACCGCCCCGTCCAGGTCGGCCAGCGACAGCTCGCCGGCCGAGGCCACCGTCGCCACCAGCGCGAGGCTGCCGTCACGTACGTCCCACACCAGCACCCGCTGATCCACCCCGGGCGTCGCGCCCGACCCGCCCGCGCAGCGCAGCAGCACCCGCCGCCGGTCCAGCCAGCCGAGCAGCGTCACGGCGCCGGTCACGTCCGCGTCGGCGGCCAGCATCCGCCGCACCCTGGCCGCGCCGGGATCCAGCACGACCACCGCCGCCCCGGGCCGCCAGTCCGGCCGCACCGCCAGCCCCGCCGGCTCGCACATCCGCGCGACCAGGTCGCCGCCCACGACCGCGAACCCCGGTCCGAGGAACTGACCCAGCCGCCCCGCGCCCGGCCCGGTCACCGCGACCGTGCCCTCGCTCTGGTTGCGCCCGTCGAACTCCCAGCGGCGCACCCGCGGCGGCGCGGTGATCGGGTCCCCGGCGGAGAGCAGTTCCAGCACCGTCGTCGGCGTGTCGGCACCGGCCGCGCGGCGGGGCGCGATCGCGTCGCGTACGCCCACGGGCACCGCCAGCAGCCGGCCGGTGGTGACATCGAGCAGCTGGTCGACCGCGATCAGCAGGTGCCGCGGCCCGAGCCAGACGACGACGGGCGACTGCGGCGTGACGTCGTACCGCCGCGCCCGGCCGGTGGCCGACTCGACCACCCACAGCTCGTCGGCCGTGACCACCGCCGTACGGGTGCCGTCCGGGGCCAGCGCGCCCGGCGACAGCAGTGCGGCGGCCTCCGCCGGAAGCTTGTCGACCCGGCGCCAGCCGCCGTCCTCGCCCAGCACCAGCAGCGGGCCGGTGGCGGCCGGGCCCGTGGCGGCGTCGAGCACGGCGAGCGCCCGCGGCGTCGGCCGGGCGCTCAGCGCGGGCAGCCGCGCCGGATCACCGGGCGCGAGTTCTCGCGGCAGCTTCGCCACCAGCGCCACGGGCAGCGCGAGCTGCCGCGCCACCGGTGGCACCTCGTCCACCCCTTCCGTCCCGGGCGAGCCGGAGGGCAGGACGGGCAGCGGCCGCAGGCCCTCGTCGCGCCCGGCGGTGAGCGCCCTGATCCCGGTCGCGCCCAGCGCGGCCGCGCCGACGGCCCCGGCGATCAGCAGCCGGCGGCGCGTGGTGGCCCGGCCGCGCCGCCACAGGGCGGCCGCCTCCTCCTCGGCGGTCGGCGGCAGCGTGCGGCCGGGACGGCGTGCCGGCGGGACGCGGTCCAGGTCCAGCCGGACCCGGTGCTGTGGCATCGCGTCGGCGACCTCCCGGGCGAAGAGCCGCTGCAGGAGCCGGTCGGCGGCCGCGCCGGGCGGGGCGTGATGCTCCGCGTCGTTGCCGCGCAGCCGCGGCCACCGCATCGCGACAAGGCCGAGCAGTTCCCGGGCCAGTGCGGTGGCCTGCGCGTCGTCGCCGGTGAGCTGCCGGGCGGCATGCTCCAGCGGCGGCAGGCGGCGGGCCACCCAGTCGGTGAAGTCGGCGGGCGCGGCGGCCGGGCTCGCCGGCTCCCGCTGCGACAGCACGTCGGGTGGCTCCTGCTCCATCACGCCGCGCCTCCTACCGCCACCGTCCGTCCTTAGATGGTGATGGATCTCACAGGATTGCGGAAGAGGTCGTTCAGGTGCGCTGGAAGAGCACGTCCGTGGACCACCGGGCGAAACCCAGTCGCTGGTAGAGGGCGGTCGCGGCGGTGTTCGACTCGTCGACGTACAGCATCACCTGGTCGAGGCCCTGGGCCCGCAGGTGGCGCAGCCCCGCCGCGGTCAGCGCGCGGCCCAGGCCGGAGCCGTGCGCGGCCGGGTCGACGCCGAGCACGTACACCTCGCCGATCGGATCGTGGTGGTGCGCGTCCTGCGCGTCGCGGCGCAGCTCACCGTGCACCTTGGTCCAGTGGAACCCGGCCAGCACGCCGTCGCGCTCGGCCAGCAGGAAGCCCGCCGGATCGAACCACGGCTCGGCCATCCGCACGTGCAGGTCGCGCAGGGTCCACCGGCCCTGCTCCGGGTGGTCGGCGAAGGCGCGGGCGTTGAGCGCCAGCCAGGGTTCGTCGTCCTCGCCCGGCCGGAACGGGCGCAGCACCACACCCGCGGGCAGGTCGGGCTGCGGCACCTCGGCGAACAGCGAGCGCCGCATCTGCCACAGCACCCGGGCCCGGCGGAAGCCCAGCGACAGCGCCAGCGCGCTCGCCGACGGGTGGTCGCCGTGCGCCCAGAGCCGCAGCCGGCCGTCCGGGTCGGCCTCGGCCGCCGCCGCGATGGCCGCCTTCACCAGCGCCCGGCCCAGGCCGTGACGGCGGCGCAGCGGGTGCACGACCAGCTCTGCAGCGGGTCCGTCCACGGCGTCGGTGGTGTCGACATGGGCGTAGCCGGCGAGTTCGCCGTCGGGGGTGCGGGCGATGAGGTGCACCGCGGGGGCGTCGCCGCCGTGCCGCAGGTGCAGCACCGTGTGCTCGGACAGCGGGTACGCGCCGTCGGTGTCCCCCGCCGCGCGGGCCAGCTCGACCACTGCGGATACCTCGTCCGGTGTGAGCCGGTCGCGCCGCTCGGCATACCCGATCATGGCGTCAGCGTAGCCGGAGCCGATGAAATCGCTTCGCGTAGCGCGGTGAACGAGTCGCGCCCGTGGCGGTTGCCACGGGCGCGACTGTCGAAAACCGTCGGGTCAGATCGAGGGCAGGTCGGCGAGCAGCTGCTCGGCGGCGTCGCTGAGCGAGTCGCGCTCGGCCAGCTGCTGGCGCGAGGACGGCACCACGAACTTGTAGCCGACCTGGCGCACGGTGCCGATCATGGCTTCGTACTCGGAGCCGAGCTTGGCGCGCAGGCGCCGCACGTGCACGTCGACCGTGCGGGTGCCGCCGAAGTAGTCGTAGCCCCACACCTCGCGCAGCAGCTGGTCGCGGGTGAACACCCGGCCCGGGTGCTGGGCCAGGAACTTCAGCAGCTCGAACTCCTTGTAGGTGAGGTCGAGCGGGCGTCCCTTGAGCTTCGCCGCGTACGTGTCCGGGTCGATGGTCAGCTCGCCGCCGCGGATGAGGCCGCCGGCGGCGGCGGTCGCGGAGTTCAGGCGGCCGACGGCCAGGCGCAGCCGGGCCTCGACCTCGGCCGGACCGGCCGCGGCGAGGATGACGTCGTCGACGCCCCAGTCCGCGTTGATGGCGACCAGACCGGCCTCGGTGACCACCGCGATCAGCGGCACGCCGATGCCGGTGGCGTGCAGCATGCGGCAGGTGGCCCGGGCCTCGGAGAGTTCGGTGCGCGCGTCGACCAGAACCGCGTCGGGGCTGGGGGCCGACACCAGGGTGCGCACGTCGCGGGGGGCGGTGCGCACGGTGTGCGGCAGCAGGTCGAGCGCGGGAAGCACGGCGGATGGTTCACCAGCACGTGCGGTTACCAGGAGCAGGATTTCCACGGATCGCCTCCGTCCTCGCGGCAAGGGCCGCGCGAGCAGCACATGGGGGGCGTGGCTGGCCTCACGTCGGTCCCGGCGTCGCTGACGGGCGGGTAAAGCATGAGCATAGTCGAGAACATAAGAAATACCAGCACCTCATGCGTTTGTCACTCACCGCCCGTGATCGCGAGGCTGTGTTTCGGTCATCTTTCGCGCGTGTTTCGCGCGCCGCGCCCACGTCCGGCAGGTTCCCACCCCGGTGAGGTGCGCTCTTGGGGGGTGAGGTGGCACGATCGTTGCGTGCTCGGTTCCCCTCCCGACGACAGCGTCCGTAATCGCAGGTCATCCGGCCCCCAGTTCGACGGGCCGCACCGGCCCGGCCCTGGCCCGGCCGGCCGTGGCCCTGCGCCCGTTCCCGTGCCCGCGAGCCGCGGCGCGGCCGAACGCGGCGCCGAGCCCGGCCCGCGTTCCCGGCGCGACGAGGCGGTGAAGAGCAAGGACCGGCGGCGTGCCCGAGGCGGCGACGAACCCGAGCCCGAGGGCGAGGACGGCCCCCCGGTCGAGATCGTCCCGGTGCGGCGGCTGCTGTCGGCGGCCGTGGCCGGTTTCGCGCTGCTGCTCGGCGTCGGCCTCGTGATGGGCGCGCAGACCGCCGGCGTGGGTGCGGGCCGCATCCCCTACGCCGTGGTGATCCTCGGCGCCCAGCTGCTGTACGTCTTCGCCACCACCATGGCCATCCGCCCGCCCGCCGTGAAGGTCGTCGCCACGGTGGGCGTGCTGGCCGCGCTCAGCGCCGACGTCGCGGCGATCACGAGTGACGTCGCCTCGGTGGCCCCCCTAGGCCTCATCGCGGCCGGCGGTCTGGTCGCGGGCGTCGTCGGCCAGATGGTGCGCCCCGAGGGGCGGATGCACGTCTCCGAGTCGCTCGGCTCGACGGTGGTCATCGTGCTCGGCGTCGTCTCGTTCGCCACGCTCATTGTTTTGACCCGCCTCCCGGCGGGCACACAGGCCATTGTGGTCTGTCTCATCGCCAGCGGCATCGCCTTGAGCGTCGCCCGGCTCACCGACGTCTTCGCGCCGTATCCGCGCCTGGCCGACCAGGTCCCGCGCGGCTCGGCGGGCATCGTGATCGGCGCGATGCTCGGCACCGGCGTGGCCGCCGTCATCGGCCGCTACCTGGTGCCGTTCACGCCCAGCCAGGCCGCGATCATCGGCATGGCCGCGGCCGGGGCCGCCGTGCTGGCCGACCTCACCATCGGCTTCGCCGAAGCGGGGCGGGAGCAGTCCGGTGAGGCGCCCACCATGTGGCTGGCCCGCCACATGCAGGGCCCGCTGGCCGGCTTCGCGCTGGCCGCGCCGGTCGCCTACGTCATCAGCGTGTTCTTCCTGGTGCCCGCATGAGGAAATTCCTCACGGTCACCGCGGTGGTGCTCGTCGCCCTCGGGATGCTGGTCGTGGTCGCCGACCGGGTCGGCGCGCACTACGCGGAACGTGAGATCGCCGCGCGGGTCTCCGCGCGGATGCAGGAGCAGGGCATCACCTCGACCCCACCCGAGGTGGAGATCCAGGGCTTCCCGTTCCTGACCCAGGTCGCGGCCGGCCGGTACACCCAGATCGACATCACCATGCGCGACCTCAAGGGCGGCACGCTGCCCCTGCCCCTGCTCAGCGTGGCGGCGCAGGATGTCGAGGCGCCGCTGTCACAGCTCATGGACGGCACCGCGCGGCCGGTCGCGGCCCGGGTCGACGGCACCGCCACCGTGTCGTACGCCAGCCTGGTCGAGGCCAGCGGCCTGGCCGGGATCACCCTGAGCTCGGCCGGCCCGAACACGGTCCGGATCAGCGGCAAGGTGCCGATCATCGGCGAAGTCAGCGGCACCGCCGAGGTCACCGTCGTGGACGGTGGCCGGGTCCGGCTGCGCGCCACCTCGCTCAAGGGCGCGGCCGGCTCGGTCAGCCAGGCGATCATCGACGCCTACAAGGATCGGCTCGCGGTCACGCTGTCCCTGCCCAAGCTGCCGTTCCACCTCGAACTGAAGGACGTCCAGACGGAGGCCACCGGCCTGGTCGTGTCCTTCACCGCCAAGGACGTCGAGCTGGCCTGACGGCCGGGTGGATCATCTTCCGGGCTCCCGGATGGTGATCCACCGTTCCCGGATGGTGGACGACACATTCCCGAAATCAGAGCGCTGCTGGTAGGGTCACGAACTATGAGTCCGCTGCTTACCAAGCGGCGCGCGGTCGACCTGTGCCGCGTGGCCACGTGCCTGTGTTGCCCCGTCCTCTGACGGCGGCACAGTTTGCGCACCTCGATCGCGCTTCCGTGATCGTTTAGCAGCTCTGTCAACTGACTCGCATCGCCCGCTCATCGCTGAGCCGGCCGCCCCCGCAAGTCAGCCAGCCGCCGTCGCCCTGTACCCGGTGAACCCCCTGTGGACCCGTACGCGGCGACGTTTTTCTTTCTCCCGCTCGCGCTCCCGGTGGCGTCACCCGCATCAGACGTTCATCCACCAGCCATATCTCAAGGGAGAACTCCATGAGTCGCGAATCCGCCCTCGTCTCGGCCGACTGGGCCGAGAAGAACATCGCCGCACCCGGCGTCGTGTTCGTCGAGGTAGACGAGGACACCACCGCCTACGACGGTGGCCACATCGCCGGCGCGGTCAAGCTGGACTGGCGCACCGACCTGCAGGACCCGGTGCGCCGTGACTTCGTGAACAAGGAGCAGTTCGAGGCGCTGCTGTCGTCGCGGGGCATCGGCAACGACGACACCGTCGTGCTGTACGGCGGCAACAACAACTGGTTCGCCGCGTACGCGTACTGGTACTTCAAGCTCTACGGCCACGGCGACGTGAAGCTGCTCGACGGCGGCCGCAAGAAGTGGGAGCTCGACGCCCGCCCGCTGGTCAAGGACGAGGTCAATCGCCCCGCGACCCAGTACGTCGCGCAGGAGCAGGACCTGTCCATCCGCGCCTTCCGCGACGACGTCGTCAAGGCGATCGGCGTGCAGAACCTGGTCGACGTGCGCTCGCCCGACGAGTACGCGGGCCGCCTGCTCGCCCCCGCCCACCTGCCGCAGGAGCAGGCGCAGCGGGCCGGCCACATCCCGACCGCGATCAGCGTGCCGTGGTCCAAGGCCGCGAACGAGGACGGCACCTTCAAGTCCGACGCCGAGCTGACCGAGCTGTACGCGGCCGCAGGCATCGACGACAGCAAGGACACGATCGCGTACTGCCGCATCGGCGAGCGCTCCTCGCACACCTGGTTCGTGCTGCAGGAGATCCTCGGCAAGGCGAACGTGAAGAACTACGACGGATCCTGGACCGAGTACGGCTCGCTGGTCGGCGTGCCGGTGGCACTGGGCGACGAGCCCGGGAAGGCGTGATCACCATGACCGCACAGACTGCTTCCACTGTCGCGGCCGGTTGCGCCGCGCCCGACCAGGCCGCCCCGCTGCCGCTCAGCGTCGACCTGGAGAAGGAGACCGTCATCACCGGCACCGTGCAGGCCGCCGGTGGCGACCCGGTCGCGGGGGCGTACGTGCGCCTGCTCGACCGCAGCGGCGAGTTCACCGCCGAGGTCGTGACCTCGCCGGCGGGCCAGTTCCGCTTCTTCGCCGCGCCCGGCACCTGGCAGCTGCGCGCCCTGTCGCGCTTCGGCAACGGTGACGCCACCGTCACCGCCGACCGCGGCGTCAACGAGGTCTCCCTCGCCGTCGCCTAGCGTCCAAAGGAAGGGCACCTTCTTAACGCTCCGCGTTATGGAAGGTGCCCTTCTCGACACCCCGTGCCGCGCTGCGCCGCCGGGCCCGGCACCGCATCCGGCCCACCGCGACACGCCCGGCGGCACCCGCGTGGCAGCATGAACGCGTGACCATCGACGCGCCCGCACCCGAGGCCGCCCCGCAGCCTCAGCCGACGCCGCCCGCCCGCCGCTACCTGTGGCCCGCGCTCGTCGCCGCCTGGGCCGTGCTGCTGGTCGTGCTGGCCGTCTGGTCCGCCCGCAACGACCCGCCGTCGCTGCGCGACCAGACCACCGCCGCCTCGGCCAAGGCCACCATCGACGAGGTCGTCGGGCAGGTCACGGCCCGCGTCCCGGCCGGCGCGACGATCCAGGACAAGGGGTACGCCGAGAAGGCCTGCAGCCTGTCCGCGGCCCGCCACGGCGTCTCGCTCGTCCGCACGCTGACCGTCTCCGGCCCGGTGGGCGGCGAGTCCGACACGATCACGTCGCTGGCCGCGGCGCTGCCCGACGCCGTCACCCGCCCCGCCGACGGCCCCAAGGAGGGCTTCTACTACGACGCGGGCAACTACGTGGCGGCACGCGGCAAGATCACCGGCGAGGGCACCGTGACCGTCGACCTCAGCTCCGGCTGCCGCGTCCCCTGACCGGCCGGTTCCACAGTCAGTAGACGAGGGCCTGCGTCAGTAGACGAGGGCCTGGGTGTCGTCGGAGAGGGCTTCTTCGACGAAGACGGCGGCGCCGGCGATGCGGATGCCGGGGATGACGTCGGCCGGGGTGATCTCGCGGCGGGCGGCGCACTGGGTGCACAGGGTGACGGTGCCGGCGGCGAGGACGGCGTCGAGCAGGTCGGGCAGCGGCGCGGAGTGCGGCAGCTCGAACTCGGCGGCCCGGCCGGGCAGGGCGAACCAGCTGGCCTCGCCGGTCAGCCACAGGGACACCTGGGCGCCGGCCGCCACGGCGGTCGCGGCCACGGTGAACGCCTGCGCGCACCGCTCCGGCGCGTCGGCCCCGGCGGTCGTCTTCACGATGAGTTTGCGTGCCACGTCCGACAGCTTATGCACGCGTGCCGGGCGCGCCTCATAGGATCTACCCGTGGTCACCGAGATCGGGTTCGTCAGCCTGCTGGTCGCCGGATTCGGCGCGCTCGCCGGCGGCCTGGCCTACGTGGCCGTCAAGATATCGCGCGGCCGCTGGTGAGCGTGCCTGCCCGCACACGGGCGGGCGGGGCCGCGCCGGTGCGACACCGGTGTGGCGGGCCAGCGTCAGCGAGTTCCGCAGTCGTGAACGAAGAGGGTTGAAACGGTGAGTACTGAAGAGAATCCGCTGCAGCCGCCGCCGTGGCTGAACGCGCCGCCGGTCGACCCGTACCCGTACGAGGAGACCCACGACCTGCGCAGCGGGCCGGACCTGCACGGCGACCTGCTGGACCTGCTGCCCTTCGTCGGGGTGTGGCGGGGCCGCGGCCGGGGCGGCTATCCGTCCATCGAGGACTTCGACTACGCGCAGGAGATCCGGATCAGCCACGACGGCCGGCCGTTCCTGTTCTACGAGTCGAAGGCGTGGATCCTCGACGCGGAGTCCAAGCCGGTGCGGCCCGGCGGCCGCGAGGTCGGCTGGTGGCGTCCGGCGGGCAAGGACGGCGACGAGCTGGAAGCGATCATGACCAACCCGACCGGGATCATGGAGCTCTACCTCGGCAAGGTCGAGGCGAACCCGCCCCGGATCGAGATGGTCACCGACTTCGTGGCGCGCACGTCCACCGCCAAGGAGGTCACCGCCGGGCACCGGCTCTACGGCATCGTCGAGGGCGCGCTGCTGTACGCCCAGGACATGGCCGCGGTCGGCGAGGGCCTGACCCCGCACCTGAGCGCCCGCCTGATCCGCGTCGCCGGCTGAGATAAGCGGAGCTGCACCATGCGGAGCCCGCTCCGCGGCCTTAATCGGTCGTCCATCCTGCGCTTCGCTCCGGATGGACACCGAGCGGCCGCTGCGACGGGCTCCTGCTTAACCGGTGTAGCTTCGGGTCGTGACTGATCAGATTCGTTGGGGCGTTCTCGCCACGGGCGGGATCGCCGCACGCTTCGCGCGCGAGCTGGGCCAGGTGCCCGGCACCGAACTGGCGGCCGTGGGCTCGCGGACAGCGTCGTCCGCACAGGCCTTCGCCGCCGAGCACGGCGCGGCGCGCAGCCACGGCTCGTGGGAGGCGCTGGCCGCCGACCCGGACGTGGACATCATCTACATCGCGACCCCGCACTCCCACCACCACGCGGCGGCCTCGCTGTGCCTGCGGGCCGGCAAGCCGCTGCTGGTGGAGAAGGCCTTCACGCTGGACCTCGCGTCGACCCAGGACCTCGTCACCATGGCCCGGGAACGCGAGCTGTTCCTGATGGAGGCGTTCTGGACGCGCACCCTGCCGTCGACCCTGAAGATCCAGGAGCTGATCGCGGACGGCGCGATCGGCGAGGTGGTCGCGGTGCAGGCGGCGTTCGGCATCGGGCTGGACCCGGAGCCGTCGCACCGGCTGCGCAACCCGGAGCTGGGCGGCGGCGCGCTGCTGGACCTCGGCGTCTACCCGATCGGCTTCGCGCAGTTGCTGCTCGGCGAGCCGGACCAGGTCCGGGCGTGGGCGCAGCTGTTCCCCGAGGGCACCGACGCCCGCACCAGCATCTCCCTGGGCTTCCCGTCGGGCGCGGTGGCGTCGCTGTACTGCGGCATCAACGGCGACGTGCGCAACGCGACCATCGTCGGCACGCAGGGCCGGATCGAGCTGCCGTGGGGCTTCCACGCGGCGGAGCGCTTCGTCCTGCACCGCCACGGCGCCGACCCGGAGGAGTTCGAGACCGCCCCCGCCGGCCTGCACTTCGAAGCCGCCGAAGCAACCCGCTGCCTACGCGCGGGCAAACTCGAATCCGACCTGGTCCCCCTGTCCTCGACCCTGTCCGTGATGCGCACCATGGACGCCGTCCGCGCCCAGATCGGCGTCACCTACTGAAAACCAAAGCGACGATCTTGCGCGTACGGCGGGTACGACACGCCCTTTCCGGGCACATCGGCAACCGTTCGCGCAAGATCGTCGCGATCTTGTCCGGGGGGACTGTCAGAAGATGGGGCGGACCAGGACGTAGGTGATCAGGGCGGCGATGGCGGCGCCGGGGAAGGTGAGGACCCAGGCGGTCATGATGTTGCCGGCGACGCCCCAGCGGACGGCCGAGAACTTCTTCGTGGCGCCGACGCCCATGATCGCCGAGGTGATGGTGTGCGTCGTGGAGATCGGCAGGCCGTAGGCGGCCGCGGTGAACAGCACGCTGCTGGCCACGGTCTCGGCGGCGAAGCCGGCCATCGGGTCCAGGTGGATCACCCGGCGGCCGAGCGTGCGGATGATGCGCCAGCCGCCCGCGTACGTGCCCAGCGCCAGCACCGTCGCCGAGGTCCAGAACACCCACTCCGGGATGGTCTCGTTCGAGCTCTGGAACCCGCCCGTGTAGAGCGCCAGCACGATGATGCCCATGGTCTTCGCGGCGTCCTGCATGCCGTGGCCGACCGACATCGCGATCGCCGACAGCGACTGCATGAACCGGAAGAACCGGTTGAGCGGCGTCGGCTGCAGCAGCCGCCCCGACTTGCGCTTGGACAGCCACTTGGCCAGCAGGTACACCGCCCACAGCAGGAACAGCATGAACGCCGCGCCCAGGATGAAGCCGGTGGCCGGCGACACGATCATCGGGAGGACGACCTTCTCCAGGATGCCGCCCCAGAGCACCTCGCCCTTGACGCCGAACGCGAGCGCGGCCAGCATCGCCCCGACCAGGCCGCCGATCAGCGCGTGCGAGGACGACGAGGGAATGCCGTAGTACCAGGTCAGCAGGTTCCAGGCGATGGCGCCGACGACGCCGGCGAACACGATGCCCAGCCCGACCTCGCCCTCCGGGGGCGTGATGATGCCACTGCCGACGGTCTTGGCCACCTGGGCGCCGAAGTGCGCGCCGACGAAGTTGCCGAGCGCGGCGATGCCCAGCGCGATCCGCGGGGTGAGGGCCCGGGTCGAGACGCTGGTGGCAATGGCGTTCGCGGCGTCGTGGAAGCCGTTGGTGTAGTCGAACACCATGGCCGCGATGATGACCGCGAGCACCGGGATGAGGAGCTCGTTCACGTCACGCTCCCCCGGCCGGGGGAGCCGGCGATGAGGCCGCGCATCAGGACTCCTTGACGGCGATGGTCTCGACGGTGTTCGCCACGTGCTCGAAGGCGTCGCAGGCGGCCTCCAGCTCGTCGGCGACCTCCTTCATCTTCAGCACGGTCAGCGCGTCGTACTCGCCGCTGAACAGCCGGACCAGCAGCATGCGGTAGGTGCGGTCGCCGTCGTTCTCCAGGCGGTTGCACTCGACCCAGTAGTCCTTGAGGCCCTTCATCTGCTTGAGCCGGGGCATGGCCAGGGCGGTGACCTTGGCCTGCTGGTCCAGCACGTCGATCAGCTCGATCATCTCGCGCGGCAGGGCCGGGAGCTTGGTCAGGCCGTACAGGTAGACCAGGTTGCCCACGGCCTCCAGGTGGTCCATGACGTCGTCGAGCCCGGAGCCGAGGCGGTAGATGTCCTCGCGGTCGAACGGCGTGATGAACGTAGAGTTGATCTTGTTGTACAGCTCGTGCGTGATCTGGTCGCTGTCGTGCTCGACGTCGGCCAGCCGTTCGCTGACCGACTGCACGTCAGCGCCGGGCAGCGCCAGCTCGGAGAGCAGCTCCGTGCCGCGCACCAGGTTCTGGGCGGCACGGGAGAACATCTCGTAGAAGGCGCCCTCTTGGGGGCGGAGTGAAAACTTCACCGCAAGCACCTTTGGTTTGGTGGTGTCATCCGGACGGTCTGGTCGGGGGAATGCTAAGCACTGTTACCCGGCGTTCGTGACCCGGTCACCCAGCGCCTTCTTCCCTTCATGGCCCGTTCACCTGTCGTTCATCTTCGCCGCGCTGCCCGTTTCCTCACGTTCCAGGCGCTTCGTCTCTGATTTGGGGTCGAAGGCAGCCGGCGGATAACTCAGATCCAGGCGTTTCAGGGCATCGAGGATGAGGTGCGCCACGGCCCAATCGCGGTACCACTTCCGGTCCGCCGGAACCACATGCCAGGGGGCGTGATCAGTCCCACACCGCCGGAGGACGTCCTGATAAGCCTGCTGGTACGCGGGCCAGTAGGCGCGGTTGTCGACGTCGTCGGGGTTGTACTTCCAGTACTTCGTGGGGTCGCGCAGGCGCTCCAGCAGGCGGCGGCGCTGCTCGTCGTACGAGATGTGCAGCATCACCTTGACCAGCGAGAACCCGCTGTCGACCAGCTCACGTTCAAATGTGTTGATCATCTCGTAGCGGGGTTTCCACACCCGCGGCGGCACCAGCTCGCGCACCCGCACCACGAGCACGTCCTCGTAGTGCGAGCGGTTGAAGATGCCGAGGTATCCCGGCAGCGGCAGCGCCCGGCGGATCCGCCACAGGAAGTCGTGCCGGCGCTCCTCCGCCGTCGGCGGCCCGAACGCGGTGATCCGCAGACCCTCCGGGTTCATCGTGCCGGCCACCTTCTTGACCGTGCCGTCCTTGCCCCCGCAGTCCATCGCCTGCAGCACCAGCAGCACCCGGCGCTGGTCGGCCGGGTTGACCTTGGCGTTGGCGAACAGCATCTCCTGCTGCCGCGCCAGCTCCGCCCCCAGCATCACCAGCTCGGCCCGCGCCCACCCCTTCGGATCCCGTCGCACCGCCTTGCGATCGGGCAGCCCCGGCGTCCCCGCCGGATCGATCGCGCCGAGATCCACCCCCGACCCGACCTGCAGCAATTCGGACACGTCCGCCACATCCCGATCATTGCGCACAACCCGCCCCCTCGCCGGTCATCCCCAACTTCCGACCCACGCCCGACCGCGTTGATCATGAACTTATGGACGTGTTCGACGGAGTGTCGCTACCCCACGACCGTGATCAACTACCGGGGCGGGGCGGGGTGGGGCGG
>NZ_JAAOTI010000022.1:0-168277 GCF_011297315.1 Catellatospora chokoriensis | reverse complement strand
GCGGCGTGGTGGGGGGCGGTTGGGGCGGGGGTTGTGGTGGCGGGGGCGGTGGGGGTCAAGGTGACGGCGGTGGTGGTGGTGCCGTTTGTGCTGATCTTGCTGGGGCGGCGGTGGTGGGGCGGAGTGGTGGCGGGGGTCGTCGCGTTTGCGGGGGTCAGCGTGGTGAGTGGGTTGGGGCTGGGGTGGGTTTCGGCGTTGCGGGGGACCGGGGAGCTGGTGCAGTGGAGTTCGGCGCCGACGGCGGTGGGCATGGCCGCGGGGTATGTGTTGCGGCTGGTCGGGCGGGGTGAGTGGGTTGACGCTGCGGTGGCCGGGGGGCGGGCGCTGGGGTTGGTGGCGCTGACGGCGGTCGGGGTGTGGGGGCTGGTGCACGCGTGGCGGCGGCGGGGTGACGTGGGGGCGGTCGTGCGGGCCTGCGGGTGGGTGATGGCGGCGACGGCGCTGCTGGGGCCGGTGTTCTATCCCTGGTACGCGCTCGCGCCGCTGGCCGTGCTGGCCGCGGCGGAGACCGATCCGCGGCGTCGGCGGTGGCTGGCCGTGGGGGCGGTGGTCTGCGCGTTCCTGACGCTGCCGAACGGGCTCGGGGTGCCGGTGCTGACCAAGGCGGTGGGGGCATTCGCGGTCACGGCCGCGCTGATCGTCGCCGCCGTCCGGTCCGGACCCAGAGCGACAGCGTGAACAGCACCAGCGCGAACCCGAACACCAGGTCCTCGACGGGGGCGTACGCGATGCGCAGGCCCGTGATCGCCTCGGGCGCGTAGCGGACCACCCCGCGGCCGGTCAGCACTCCGTTGCTGAGCAGCTGGAACACCAGCACGATCGGATACGTCGCCCAGAACACCGGGCTGAGCAGCACCCGGGTGCGCAGCACCAGCAGGTCGACCGCCACCGCGCCGGCCAGGCCGAGCGCGGCGGCCGCGGTGTACGTCACGAGCGCCCGGCCCGGTCCAGCACCTTGCGCACGGCCTCGAAGCCGAGGATCGCGCACAGCGGCACCGCCAGGAAGAACAGCAGCTCCTCCAGCGGCATCCCGCCGGGCAGCCAGACCCCGAGCACCTGGTCGTGATCGAAGGACCAGTGCCCGGCCGCGATCGCGGCGAGGTCCCACGCGCCGAACACCAGCACCACGGGCACCGCGACCACCAGCAGCCGCCGCCACTGGCGCAGCACCCCGACCTGCAGCACCGGCTCCAGCCACAGCGCGCACAGCAGGCAGCCGAGCAGCACCGCCAGGTACGCGTACACCGTCAGAAAGCCACGGCCTGGGCCCGGCGCTTCACCTCGCGGGCCTTGTCGCCGCCGAGGGCCGCCGCGGGCGTCCCCGGAAGCGTGTCGTCGGCGGTGTAGAGCCACCGCAGCGCCTCTTCGTCGTTGAACCCGGCGTCGCGCAGCAACGTCAGCACGCCGGGGAGGTGCTTGAGCACGATGTCGTTGGCCACCAGCTCCGCCGGCACCTGGCGCACGCCCTCATGGCGTACGGCCAGCAGCGAGCCGTCCTTGATCAGCTGGTGCACCTTGAGGATCGACAGGCCGAGGCGCTCGGCCACGTCCGGCAGGGGCAGCCAGGTCGTGGGTGCGTCGGTCGTCGAGTGCGAAGTTTCGGCCACCTCCACACCTTGCCACGTCGCCGACCGGGCCCACCACCGCATCCCCGTCCCGGCCGCCGTGGCGGCCGAGCAGAGGAGCCTTTGATGAATCCCTGGCAGACGATCAAACGGGAGATCGACGGCGCGCGCCGCTCGCTGCGCTACGACCTCGCCCGGCGCCGGATGAACGGCGACACCGCCGAGATGCCCGCGGTCGGTGCCGGGCCCGCCCCGCAGCCGCCCCAGGCCCGCCACCGGGTCGTGCTCGCCGCCGGCGCGCTGGTGCTCGCCTCGGTCGGGGTCGGCGGCTACTACGCGATCGCGGCGGGGGTGGACGCCCTGCTCGGCGACGAGCGCCAGCCCGGCGCCCTGCCGCACGTGACCGTGCCCGCGGGCTCCGCGGACCCGGTGCCGTGGCGGCAGGCGAACGCGACGCCGAGCCCCACCGATCGGGTGAAAGACGTCCCGGCCGGCCGGATCGTCACGCCGGGTCCCAGCCCGCGGCGTACGCCCCCGCCCACGCCGACCCCGTGCGACTGCGAGTCGTCGCCGACGCCCGCACCGCCGCCGTCGCCCAAGCCCTCGCCGTCGCCCAAGCCGTCGCCGTCGCCGAGCCCTTCGCCTTGCCCCAGCCCGTCCGTCTCGGCGTCGGAGTCGGCGTCGGCATCCGCGTCGGCATCCGCGCTGGCGTCGGCGTCCGCGATCGTGATGCCGGACACCTCGCACCCGGTGGACCCGGTTCCGCAGGACGCTCACGAGGACCCGGCGACCCCCTGACATGCTGCAGAAACGCCCGATCGCGACGCGATCGCACGCGCGGGTGTACGACGCCGGCCACCACCTGACTTAGACTGCGCTGCGATGGACACTCAGGTCGCCGATCCACTACTCGGCACACTCGTCGACGGGCGCTACCGCATCCGCGGTCGCGTAGCTCGTGGTGGCATGGCGACCGTCTACACAGCAGTGGACGAGCGCCTGGAGCGCACCGTCGCTCTGAAGATCATTCACCCGGCGCAGGTACGCGATGCCGCCGGCCAGGCGTTCAGCCTCGACCGCTTCACCGACGAGGCCAAGACCATCGCCCGGCTGACCCACCCCAACGTCGTCGCCGTCTACGACCAGGGCACCCACGCCGGCCTGCCCTACCTGGTGATGGAGTACGTGCGCGGCCGCACGCTGCGCGACATCCTCGCCGAGCGCCGCCGGCTCACCCCGGTCGAGGCCCTCGCCGTGATGGAGCAAATGCTGGCGGCGCTGGCCGCGGCGCACCGCGCCGGCCTGGTGCACCGCGACGTCAAGCCCGAGAACGTGCTGGTCGCCGAGGCGCCGACCGGCGGCAGCCACAACCTCATCGACGCCGTCGCGAAGGTGGCCGACTTCGGCCTGGCCCGCGCCGTCGAGGCCAGCGCGGACGACGCCAACGGCGGGCAGCTCATGGCGACCGTCGCCTACGTCGCCCCCGAGCTGGTCACCGACGGCCACGCCGACCCGCGCAGCGACGTGTACAGCGCCGGGATCGTGCTGTTCGAGATGCTCACCGGCCGCGTGCCCTACGACGCCGAGCGCCCCGTCGACGTGGCCTGGCAGCACGTGGACCGCGACGTGCCGCCGCCGTCGCGCATCGTCGCCGGCCTGCCCCCGGTGCTGGACGAGCTGGTCGCCTCGGCCACCCGCCGCTCCCCCGGCGGCCGGCCCACCGACGCCGGCGCACTGCTGACGGCCGTGCAGGCGGCCCGGGAGAACGTCACCGCGAGCACCACCACGCAGCGGATGCGCCCGGTGGCGCAGGAGACCGTGGTGGTCAACCACGTCGTGCCCCACGAGCGCCCGTCCTGGGCCCGGCTGCCCGACGCGCAGCCCGCGCCGCGCTCGCGCCGCCGCGCCCCGGCGCCGGCCCCGGCCAGCCCGGTCGACCGGATCAGGGCGAAGTACCGGCAGCTGATGGCCGACCCGCGAGGCCGCACGGCATTGACCGCCGGCGCGGTCGTGCTCGCCCTGCTGGTGCTGACCGGCGGCTGGTGGCTGGGCTTCGGCCGCTACGAGGTGACGCCGCAGCTGACGAACCTGACCAGGGACCAGGCCATCACCACGCTGACCCAGGCGGGCCTGGAGTACAAGCTGCTGGACCCGCAGTACCGGGAGGACGTGCCCAAGGACGTGGTGCTCGTGCAGAACCCGCCGCCCGGCGAGCGGGTCGTGCGCGGCGGCACGGTGGTGCTGACCCTGTCCGCCGGCCCCGAGCGCTACCTGGTGCCCGACGTGGTCGGCAAGTCCTGGGAACTGGCCGTCGCCGACCTGCAGGCCGCGCCGCTGAAACTGAAGGCGGTGCAGGCCGGGGAGAAGTACGACGACCTCGCCCCGAAGGGCACCGTGCTGTCGACCGACCCCAAGGCCGACACCCAGGTCAAGCCCGGCGACGAGATCAAGGTCGTGGTCAGCAAGGGCAAGGCCCCGCTGAGCGTGCCGTTCGTCGAGGGCAAGTCGATCACCGAGGCCACCGACATCCTGCAGAAGATGGGGCTGCGGGTGGTCGTCGAGCGCGTCGAGTCCGACAAGCCGTTCGACGTCGTGGTGAAGCAGACCCCCGCCAACGGCGCCGGCGCGGAACCCAATGACGCGGTGACGCTGCAGGTCAGCAACAATCAGAACGTCAAGGCGATGCCGGAGGTGCGCAACGGGCGCTGCGGCGACGCCGAGGGTCTGCTGGCCTCGATGGGGCTGCAGGTCGAGGTCCGCGGGGTGCTCGGCGACAAGAACTGGTTCAAGGTCGTCAACCAGGACCCCGCCCCGAACACGGCGGTACAGCCGGGACAGCACGTGGTGATCGAATGTCAGCTGGGATGACGAACGCGGTGGGCGCGCACGCGCCGACGGCCGGCGGGCTGGCCAAGGCCGCCCTGGCCTACGTGGACACGGTCGCGGCCACGGCCGTGCAGGTCTTCGTGGGCAACCCGCGGGGTTGGGCCCGCCCGGCCGGCGACCCGCGCCAGGACGAGGCCTTCACCGCCGGCTGCCACACCCGCCGGATCCCGTCGTACGTGCACGCCTCGCTGCTGGTGAACATCGGCTCCCCCACCGCCGCGACGGTCGAGCAGTCCCGCGAGGTGCTGGCGCACGCGCTGGTGCGGGCCGCGGCGATCGGCGCGCACGGCGTGGTCTTCCACGCCGGCTCCTCGGTCGACGCCGAGCACACCCCGGCGGCGATGCGCCAGGTGCGCCAGGTCCTGCTGCCCCTGCTGGACGCGCTGCCCGACGACGGCCCGCGGCTGCTGGTCGAGCCCAGCGCGGGCGGCGGGCGGTCGCTGGCGGCCCGCGTGGAGGACCTCGGGCCCTACCTGGACGCGGTGGACCGCCACCCGCGGCTGGGCGTGTGCTTCGACACGTGCCACGCCTGGGCGGCCGGGCATGACCTGGCCAAGCCGGGCGGCATGACGCTCACCCTGGACTCCCTGGTGGAGGTCTGCGGCCCGGACCGGCTGGGTCTGGTGCACGCCAACGACTCCAAGGACCCGGTCGGGTCCACCCGCGACCGGCACGAGGCCATCGGCAAGGGCATGATCGGCTCGGAGGCGTTCGCCGAGATGTTCCGACACCCGGCCATCGCCGGTGCGCCGATCATCGTCGAGACGCCGGGTGAGACCCACGCCGCTGACATTTCCCTGCTCAGGGGCTTGCGCTAGGTAATTCCTTTAGGGCACCCTTACTGAGGCAAGGCTTGCTTGATCGGAGCCTCACTCCTCCAGTGCCGAAGGGTCCCTGCTGTGTTCGTGTGCATCTGTGAACGGGTTCGTGAGTGCGAAGTGCGCTCGGTGATCCGCGCGGGCGCGCGCTGCGAGGAGTCCGTCGGCGAGGCATGTGGTGCAGGAACCGGCTGCGGTTCCTGCCTGGACCGCATCTGTGACTTGATCGACGAGGAGAAGACCGACACGCTTGTGGCAATCGCCGCATAATCGGACAACAAGCGTAGATTTACCCCCTATACGAGAGTTCCCGTGGGGGGTTACTTCACCATGCAAGGCGACGCCCGAGTCATAGAGTTCCTCAACGAGCAGTTGACCGCCGAGCTCACCGCGATCAACCAGTACTGGCTCCACTACCGGATGCAGGAGAACTGGGGCTACACGAAGCTCGCGAAGTACACCCGGCACGAGTCGATCGACGAGATGAAGCACGCGGACCGTCTCGCCGAGCGGATCCTGTTCCTCGACGGCCTGCCGAACTTCCAGAAGCTCTTCGCGCTGCGCATCGGCGAGACCGTCAAGGAACAGTTCGAGTGCGACATGAAGGTCGAGGTCGAGGCCGTGGAGCGGCTGCGCCTCGGCATCGACTACATGCGCTCGGTCGGCGACGTGACCTCGGCCAACATCTTCGAGGACATCCTCCAGGACGAGGAGCACCACATCGACTACCTGGAGACCCAGCTCGGCCTGATCGCCAGCCTCGGCGAGGGCCTCTACCTGCAGAACGTCACGGAGCATCCGGAGCCCTGAGAACTTCGCAGTCTTCTCTAAGATCACAGACGGGTCGGTGCGGGACGCACCGGCCCGTCGCACGTATCTGGGGAGGTACCGATGAGGCGATGGACGACGGTTTTGCTGCTGGCACTGGCACTCACCGCGGGCTGCAGCAAGCAGCAGGAGGCCGGGGCGGCGGGCGCGTGGGGTTCCCCGGCGGATCCCAGCGCGGCCGCACAGGCGGCCGACACGGGCGTGGGAACCGCGCAGCCCGGGGCCGTCGCGACCACCGCCGCCCCGACCACCGCTCCGGCACCGACCGCGGGCACGGTCGCGGCGAGCACAGGGGCGGATGCGCCGGTCCCGACCGGGCGTAAGGAGATCGTTCGGTTCGCCGTACCGGTAGGCGACTGGCAGCGCGTCTTCGACCAGGTGGTGGCCGCCGGTTACCGGCTGGCCTACAGCGACGGGTACGAGGTGGGCGGCCAGACCTTCCTCAACGGGGTCTTCCGACCGGCGGACGGCACGGCGTGGCAGTCGCGGCACAACCTGTCCGCAAGCACCTACCAGACCACCTTCGAGCAGATGAAAGCCGGCGGCTACCGGCTCAGCCACCTCACGAGCTATCTCGTCGGCGGCCAGATCCGCTACGGCGCGATCTGGCGCAAGGCGGCCGGCCCGGCCTGGGTGGCCTATCACGGCCTCACCCAGGCGAAGCACCAGGAGCGCATCACCGACCTGACCGCGCAGGGTTACCACCCGGTCGCGATCTCGGTCGCAAGCCCAGGTGGCACGCCGCAGTGGGCAGCGCTCTACGTCAAGGAAAGCGCCGGATCCTGGCTGGCCAAGTCATGGCTCACCCCCGCCGAGTACCAGCAGCAGTTCGACGCGGCCGCGGCCAAGGGCATGCGCGTGGTCTACCTCAGCGCGACACAGGACGGCACCGGCGTACGGCTTTCGGTGATCTTCCAGAGCGGCACCGGCGCCTACCAGGGCAGGCACGGCATCACGGCTGCCGAGGTCGCTGACCAGGCCGGCACCAATGCGGCCGCCGGGCGGCTGACCAGGGCCGTCGCCGGCTACGCCACCGACGGCTCGGCCCGGTTCGCCGCCGCCTGGTCATAGCAGCCTGGTGAGCACGTCGACGGCGCGGTCCAGCGCCGCGTCGTCGACGTCCAGGTGAGTGATGAGGCGGCCGGTGCGCGGCCCGAGCGCGCTGACCAGCACCCCCTGCTCCCGGGCGCGGGCCGCCAGCGTGGGCGCGTCCAGGGCCGTCTTGGCCAGGTCGAGGATGACCAGGTTGGTGCGTACCCGGTCCAGGTCCACCACCCCGAACGGTGCCAGCGCCTCGGCCAGCCGCCGCGCCCGCATGTGGTCCTCGGCCAGCCGGTCGAGGTGGTTGTCCAGCGCGTAGACACCGGCCGCGGCGAGGATGCCCGCCTGGCGCATCCCGCCACCCATGCGCTTGCGGATCCAGCGCGCCTTCGCGATCTTCTCCGCGCTGCCCACCACCAGCGAGCCGACCGGCGCGCCCAGGCCCTTGGACAGGCACACCGACAGCGTGTCGAACAGCGCGCCGTACTCCGCCAGCGGCACCCCGTCGGCGATGTGCGCGTGCCAGATCCGCGCCCCGTCGCAGTGCATCGCGATCCCGGCGGTGTCGGCGGCCTCGCGCAGCCCGCGCAGCGTGTCCATCCCGATGACGACGCCACCGGCCATGTTGTGGGTCTGCTCGACCGCGATCGCCCGGGTCGGCACGGCGTGGTACCCGTCGGGGCGGATCATCGAGGCGACCTGCTCCACGTCGATGGCCCCGGCCGCGAAGGGCCAGGTGCGGCTGGAGATGCCGCCGATGGCGGCGGCCGCGCCGATCTCGTACGTCACCACGTGCGCGTTCGCGTCGCACAGCAGCTCCTGCGCGGGCGGCACGATCAGCTGCAGCGCGATCTGGTTGGCCATCGAGCCGGTCGGGGCGAACAGCGCCGCCTCGTGCCCGAACATCTCGGCGACCTTGCGCTCCAGCGCGTTGACGGTCGGGTCCTCGGCGTACACGTCGTCACCGACCTCGGCGGAGGCCATCGCGGCCCGCATCGCGGCGGTCGGCTTGGTCACGGTGTCGCTGCGAAGATCAACCAGTTGCGTCATGCCTCGTTCCTACCGCATCGGCGGTGGCGACCATGCAGGGGGCAGCGCACAGCATCACTCGTCACTACGCTGCGCGCCATGACCGAGTTCGCCGCGGGGAAGAGATCCGCCCTGCTCGTTCGCGGGCTCCTGGCGGTGGCCCTGCTGGTTCTGGTCTCATGGCAGGTCCTCGCGCGCACCTATGAGCTGGAGGGGGGCTCGTTCGGCGGTGGCGGCACGGATTCGAGGCCGTTCCAGCAGCCTCACCGCAGCGGCATCCTCTACCGGTTCGAGGTCGGCCGGACCTACGACCTCTACTTCTCCGTCCGCAATCCCGGCCCGGTCCCGGTGCGTGTCGAGGAAGTCGGCGACAACGGGCAACTGCTGGTCGATCGGCTCGCCATACTGCCGGGCACGCCTGCCGGCTGCTGCGATCAGGCCGGTGCAGCGCCCTTCCAACCGGTCGACCTCGCCCCCGGACAGGAACTGCTCATCCTCGCCACGCTGCGGCTCCACCAATTCAGCGACAGCCAAGCCGACTGGCCCTGCTCCAGCCGCCGGTGGTGGTGGACCATGCCTGTGCGCTTCTCCGTGCTCGGAACGGCACGCAGCTCGGAGGTGCTGCTGCCGGAGACGTTCTTCATCGAGGCACCTGGATGCCACGCCTCGACCTGAACGAGGACGCGGCCCCGGACGGACCGGGAGGCTGACGCCCGGTGATCGTCATTTCCGGTCATGATCTGCGGTCTGAGCACAGATCATGACCGGAAACGGCGACCATGAACCGGAAGGCGCGGCAGTCTCTCGCGCCCAGGGGGTCAGCCGCGCAGCATCTCCGCGACCAGGAAGGCCAGTTCCAGGGACTGCTGGGTGTTCAGGCGGGGGTCGCAGGCGGTCTCGTACCGGCCGGGCAGGTCGGAGTCGACCAGGGCCTGCGCGCCGCCCAGGCACTCGGTGACGTCCTCGCCGGTCAGCTCGATGTGGATGCCGCCCGGGTGGGTGCCCAGCATCTTGTGCACCTCGAAGTAGCCCAGCACCTCGTCGACGATCCGGTCGAAGTGGCGGGTCTTGTACCCGTTGGACGACTCGTGGGTGTTGCCGTGCATCGGGTCGCACTGCCAGACGACCTTCGCGCCGTTGTCGCGCACCGTCTCGACCAGCCGGGGCAGGCTGTCCCGGACCTGGTGGTTGCCCATCCGGCTGATCAGGGTGAGCTTGCCGGGGATGTTGTCCGGGTTGAGCATCTCGCACAGGCGCAGCGCGTACTCGGGCGTGGTGGTCGGGCCGAGTTTCACGCCGATCGGGTTGGCGATGCGGGAGATGAAGTCCAGGTGCGCGCCGTCGAGGTCGCGGGTGCGCTCGCCGACCCAGAGGAAGTGGCCGGACAGCCCGTACGCCTGGCCGTCGGCGATGCGGGTCAGCGCCCGGTCGTACTCCAGCGCCAGCGCCTCGTGCGAGGCGTAGAGGGTGACCGTGCGCAGGGCCTCCTCGTCGGTCATGCCACAGGCGCGGATGAACGCGAGCGCCCGGTCGATCTCGCGGGCGATGGCCTCGTAGCGCTCCCCGAAGGCGGAGGTGCGCACGAAGTCACGGTTCCAGTCGTGCACGGCGTGCAGGTCGCCCAGGCCACCGCCCAGGTACGCGCGCAGCATGTTCATCGCGGCGGCCGCGTTGGCGTACGCCCGGATCATGCGCTGCGGGTCGGCGACCCGGGCCTGCGGCGTCGGCTCCAGCGAGTTGATCATGTCGCCGCGGTAGGCGGGCAGGCCGAGGGAGTCCAGCGCCTGCGAGCGCGGCTTGGTGTACTGCCCGGCCACCCGGGCCACCTTGACCACGGGCATGCTCGCGCCGTACGTCAGCACCACCGCCATCTGGAGCAGGGTGCGGGCGTTGGCCAGCAGGTGGCTCTCGGTGTTGTCGGCGAACGTCTCGGCGCAGTCGCCGCCCTGCAGCAGGAACGCCTTGCCCTCGCAGACCTGCGCGAGCCGCTGGCGCAGCTGGTCCACCTCGTAGGGCGCGACGATCGAGGGCACCGAGTCCAGCACCCGGCACACCTGCTCGACCTCGTCGTAGTCCTCCCACGGCGGCATCTGCGCCCGCGGCAGGGTGCGCCAGTGGTCCAGACCGAGGTCCTCCGCCGTGGCGAGGCTGGTGGGCCGGCCGATGGTGACGCCGGACTCGCCGGGCTGCCGGTTGTCGCCCAGTTCGAGACCGGGGTGCCTGAGCTCATGCCATTCGTGGCGCATGGCCTCAAGGGTAAGGCCGTGCCCGCTGCCCACCGCAGCCGACGTGGCGCATTCCGCACGCTGAGATCACCCTGCGCGAACGTGTCGCCACCAGGGCGCGGCCTCGTTGATCGAGTATGAGCGAGCACCGCGGGCGAAACACGTCGAAGACGCGTCATGGCGACGACGAGCGCTGCGAGGAGAAGGCATGACCGCCTTGCCGCGGCTGGCGGAGTACGCGCCGCACCGGATCGTGTCCGACATCGACCTCGAAGGGCACGTCGTGCCGGGGCTGACCGGTGAGTTCTTCCGCCGGCCCGAGGACGGGCGCACCGCCACGGTGGGGCTCTACCGCTACCTGGGCATCGAGCTCTTCATGGCCTGGGGGTACGTCGGGGAGGAGCACTGCCGGTGGACGGCCTACCGGCGCACCGACGGGGGCTGGGGCCCGCCGCACCCAGGCTGCCCGCGCGTGCGGCGCAGCGGCGAGCAGCTGGAACTGGACCTGGACGGGGAGCGGGTGGCCCTGCGCACCACCGCCCGACCCGGCAGCAGCTCCGGATCGGGCGGTTGCGCGGTACCGCCGCCGGCCGTCCGCGACTCGTCGCACACAGCCGACAGCGGGTTCGCACCGTCTGCCGGGTCGCCCCGGCAGCGGGTCTCTCAGCCGGCCGCTTCGACCGCGACGGCGACCTCACGCCTTACGTAGACGATCGAGGTGACCGTGATGGCGAGGCTGGTGACCAGGGCCATCGAGTGCAGCACGGGGTCGGGGATGGGCACGAACGCCAGCACGCCCGCCGGGATCTGCACCAGACCGATCAGCAGCATCAGCGCTGCCGAGCGGCGGCCGCGGGACCAGGCGAAGGCCGTCCACACCGGAGCGGTGACGACCGCGAGGGTGAGCACGTCGAGGATCGCGTGCAGCACGGGGTTGGTGACCTTGTCGTGTGCGTACGCATAGGCCGGGGCGGAGATCATGAGGGCGGCGAGGGTGGTCCCGATGACTGTGGCGGCACGTCGCATGGCCGTCTCCTTGCGTGCGGCTCCGGTGGCGGAGCGGGCCGGGGGTTCGGCTCAAACTCCCTGCTCCGAGCCTAAAGCGACGGTCCGAACAGCAGGAACCCCCGCAGGCGTGAATGATCCTGCGGGGGTACTCCGATCACGTGAACCTGGTCAGGACGCCTGGTCGGCGATCTCCTTGGCCCGGTCGCGGGCGGCCTCCAGCGCGGCCAGGAACGCGGCGCGCACGCCGTGGTTCTCCAGCTCGCGGATGGCCGAGATGGTGGTGCCCGCGGGCGAGGTCACCGCCTCGCGCAGCTTCACCGGGTGCTCCCCGGAGTCGCGCAGCATGATGGCCGAGCCGATCGCGGTCTGCACGATGAGGTCGTGCGCCACCTGGCGCGGCAGCCCGAGCAGGATGCCCGCGTCGGTCATCGCCTCGACCAGGAAGTAGAAGTACGCGGGGCCGGAGCCCGACAGCGCGGTGACCGCGTCCTGCTGGCTCTCCGGGACCCGGATGGTGCGGCCCAGCGGCGAGAACAGCTCCTCGGCGATACCCAGGTGGTGCGCCGTGGCGTGCGGCCCGGCCGAGATCGCCGTCATCGCCTCGTCGACCAGGGCGGGGGTGTTCGTCATGACCCGCACCACGGGCGTGCCCTCGGCCAGCCACTTGCTGAAGAACCCGGTCGGCAGACCGGCACACAGTGAGACGACCAGCTTGCCGGCCGGTATCTGCGGCCCCAGCTCGGCCATCAGCGCCCCGGCGTCCTGCGGCTTGACCGCGATCGCCACCACGTCGGCGGCGGCCACCGCCTCGGCGTTGTCCAGCACCCTGATGCCGTACCGGTTGCGCAGCTGCTCGGCCCGCTCCTCCCGCCGCGCCGTCGCGACGATCTGGTCCACCGGCCACCCGGCCTTCACCAGCCCCGACAGCAGCACCTCACCGATCTTCCCCGCCCCGATCACGGCAACGGTGTACATCCGCGCTCCCTCCATGAGCAGAGCGGGTTGATCATGAAGTTAGGGGTGCCGACACACCGTCGAACACGTCCATAAGTTCATGATCAACCCGCCGTGGGGTTGACCGGGTCAGCCGAAGAAGGCTTCGGCCTCGGCGTAGCGGTGCGGGGGGACGGTCTTGAGCTCGCGGGTCGCGTCGGCGAGGGGGACGCGGACGATCTCGGTGCTGCGCAGGGCCACCATCTTGCCGAAGTCGCCCTCGTGGACGGCGTCGATCGCGTGCAGGCCGAAGCGGGTGGCCAGCACCCGGTCGAAGGCGGTGGGCGTGCCACCGCGCTGGGTGTGGCCCAGCACGACCGCGCGCGCCTCCTTGCCGGTGCGCTTCTCCAGCTGGTCGGCCAGCCAGTTGCCGATGCCGCCGAGGCGCACGTGGCCGAACGCGTCCAGCTCGCCGTTGAGGGTGATCATGTCACCGTCGGTCGGCATGGCGCCCTCGGAGATCACGATGATCGGCGAGTAGTTGGTCTTGAACCGGGTCTCCACGTGCTCGACGACCTTGTCCAGGTCGAACTTCTGCTCGGGGAGCAGGATCACGTTCGCGCCGCCGGCCAGGCCCGCGTGCAGCGCGATCCAGCCCGCGTGGCGGCCCATGACCTCGACGACCACGGTGCGGTGGTGCGACTCGGCCGTGGTGTGCAGCCGGTCGATCGCCTCCATGGCGATGTTGACCGCGGTGTCGAAACCGAACGTGAAGTCGGTCGCACCCAGGTCGTTGTCGATCGTCTTCGGCACGCCGACGACGTTCACGCCCAGCTCGGTCAGCTTGGTGGCCACCCCGAGGGTGTCCTCGCCGCCGATCGCCACGAGCGCGTCCACGCCCATGTCGGCCAGGTTCTGCTTGATCCGCTCCACGCCGCCTTCGATCTTGAAGGGGTTGGTGCGGGACGAGCCCAGGATCGTGCCGCCGCGCGGCAGGATGCCGCGGACCTCAGGGATGCCCAGCGGGCGGGTGATGCCCTCCAGCGGTCCCTTCCAGCCGTCGCGGAACCCGACGAACTCGTGCCCGTAGGTGCCCACGCCCTTGCGGACCACGGCGCGGATGACCGCGTTGAGACCGGGGCAGTCGCCGCCGCCGGTGAGTACGCCGATACGCATTTTCTCGTCCTCCCGATTACGGGTAGTCAGTTGCCGGGCCCCGGGAGACGAGTGATCACGGCTACGTTGCCGGCCGGGGCGGGCCGCAAATGCGCACTGTACTGGGATCACCGGGCTTAGGCCAGCACGCCCCGCCGCTGTCCGGATGTCGGGGCCGCAAGCCGTTCACCAGGCGAGCGCAACAGTGTCGTCATGGCAAGGTTACCCGTGCGTGACACGCGCGCGGCAGCCCGGGCCGTGCCGTCCCGGCCTGTCACCGGGCATTCACCCGGCGTCCACCGCGGGCGGCTTGGCGTCCTTGCGCTTACGCGCCGTCATCGCCCGGAAGCGGGCCAGGTTGTGCCGGGCGTCGACGAGCGCGTCGTGCCGGGCCGTCGCCGCCTCGGGCAGCGTCGGGCGCCCCTTGTCGTCCCACAGCTGGCGCAGCTCCTTGGTGAAGCGCGGGATGGCCCGGGGCAGCGTCACCATCGCCCCCCACAGCTGCGCCAGGCACACGTGGTCGTACGCGCCGTACCAGGCCCACAGCTCGATCGTCTCCTGCGGGCGGCCCTGCAGCGGCTCGGTGAGGAACTCCAGCAGCTCGGTGCGGATGCGCTCGCGCGAGCGCCACGCCTTGTCCGCCGGGGACGGCAGCAGGTTGAGCACGTTGTCGCGCACCCAAGGAATGGCCCGGGACGGGTCGAACTCGGTGGAGACGGCGTAGAACTCCCGCCCGAACTCGTCGACCACGCCGATCGAGACCAGGTCGATGGTGACTCCGTCCTCGATGAACTCGCAGTCGTAGAAATAGCGGTAGGCCACGGTTTCCCCTGTCGTGAGGATCTCTGCTGTACGCCCGGCGTCGCGGACCCCTACCCTGACGCCATGACGTTCTCGATCGTCGCGCGTTCGGCCGACGGGGTCGCACACGGGGTCGCCGTAGCCAGCAAGTTCCTGGCCGTCGGGGCGGCGGTGCCCGCCGCCGAGGCCGCCGTCGGCGCACTGGCCACGCAGTCCTACGCCAACCTGGCCTACCGGCCGCAGGGACTGGCGCTGCTGCGCACCGGCACCGCGGCCGGCGACGTGGTGGCCGGGCTCACCGCCGCCGACCCGGGCCGCGAATCCCGCCAGCTCGGCGTCGTGGGCCGCACCGGCGACGGCGCGACGTTCACCGGCGCGGACTGCCACGGCTGGGCGGGCGGCCGCACCGGCGACGGGTACGCGATCCAGGGCAACATCCTCGCCGGACCCGAGGTGGTCGCCGCGATGGAGACCGCCTGGCTGTCCTCGGCACCGTCGGCGGCGCTGGCGCGGCGGCTGCTCGCGGCGCTGCGTGCGGGCGACGGGGCGGGCGGCGACAAGCGCGGGCGGCAGAGCGCGGCGCTGCTCGTCGTCGCCCCCGGCCAGGGCTACGGCGGCACCAGTGACGTCGTGGTGGACCTGCGTGTGGACGACCACCCCGACCCGTGCGCCGAGCTGGCCCGCCTGCTCGACATCCACACGCTGCTGTTCGACAAGCCCGACCCGGCCACCCTGCTGCCCCTGCGCGACGCCGTCGCCGACGAGGTCCGCGCCCTGCTCGCCGCCCGCGGCCACGCGCAGTCCGATCTCGACGCGGCCCTGTCCGACTGGGCCGGCATCGAGAACCTCGAGGAGCGCATGGTCCCCGGCCACATCGACCCCCTGGTCCTCACCCACCTCCGCGCCTGAAGGCGCACCTGCACATCGCCATACGTTGTGGAAGGCGCCCTTCCTCACGCTCAGTCGTCGAGCAGGGCGATGCGGGCCTGGTCCAGGGCGGTGCGCCAGCGGTCGACGGGGGCGTCGGGCGCGGCGTCGGCCAGGCGTCGGGCGCAGGCGTCGGCCTCCATCGCCCAGCGGAAGCGCAGCAGGGTGTCGAGGCTGCCCTCGATCTCCGCGACCGGCACCGGGCCGCTGTCCTCGTACGCCGAGAGCAGTTCCCGAGCCCGCGCCGGGCCGCCGGCATGCCGCACGGCCGAGGCCACGTCGTACATCAGCGGGCCGAACCGCGCGCGACCCCAGCTGACCAGCCCGATACGGCCGGTCGCGGGGTCCAGCCGGAACGCCTCCGGGCGGGGGTCGCCGTGCAGCGGGCCGACCGTGAGCCGGTCGGTGACCTGCAGCTTCGTCAGCGCGGTTACCGCGCCCGCGATCGCCGGCCGCAGCCAGCCCGCGACGGACAGATACGGCGCGTCCGGTCGCAGCGGATGCCAGGCGGGCAGGCCGGGGTGCCGGAACCCGGCGAGCCCGCGGTGCGCCGCCCCGAGCCGGTCGCCCCACCACTGCTGGTCGACCGGGTCCGCGCCGTCGAGCGGGCGGCCGGGCACGAACTCCAGCAGCGCGAGCACGTGCTCGTCGGCGGGCACGCACAGCGCGCCGTCCGCGGCGCGCACCGGGGCGCCCGTGTCCAGACCCTGCCGGGCGAGATGTTCGGCAGCGGCCAGCCCCGCCTCGAATCGGGGGCGCTCCACGCCCGCGACCAGGACTGCCAGGTACCGCTGGTCACCTGCGGCAACCGACCTGGTCGATGTCGTCGGCTCACCGTCCAGCGGAGTGCAGCCGTCCGGCTGAAGGTGCCATGCCGTCCGAAGTGTCGTGCGGATCGTATCGTCAGCCAGCACGGGCGGATTATCACATGTGGCAGCACGCTGTCGTATCCGTCGCGGGTGTCTGCGTTGCGGTAGATCCGGCAATGGACAGGTGCCGATGGCGACGCACGGAGTGGACGTGGCGGCTCACGCACGCGATGATCTGTCCAGGGTTGCACCGGCCGCCACGACCGTGGATGCCGGTGGGGGTGGGAACACGGAAGGGGTAGGCGGTGGAGATTCGCATTCCGGAAGCTGCGGACGCGCTCACCGGGGTCGACATGTTCGCTGGTCTGGAGCCTGAGGTACGGCAGCGGGTGATCGCCGCGGCGGTGCCGCGCACCTTCCGCAAGGGGCAGCTGCTGTTCGTCGAGAACGACCCCGGCGAGTCCCTCATCGTGCTCAAGCGCGGATCGGTGGCGGTCTTCCGCACCTCCCCGACCGGCGAGCGCGCGGTGCTGTCCGTGATGCGCCCGCCGGACGTGCTCGGCGAGGTGTCCCTTCTGGACGGTGCGGCCCGCTCGCTCTCGGCCGAGGCACTGGAGGACTGCACCGCGCTGGCGCTGTCGCGCGGCGCGTTCATGGAGCTGGTGCACTCGAACCCGCGCATCCTCGACGCGGTCATGCGCTCGCTGGGCGCGCTGATCCGCCGGCTGACCGAGCAGAACGCCGACCACGTCTTCCTCGACCTGCCCGGCCGCGTCGCCAAGACGCTGGTGCGGCTGGCCGGGGAGAGCCAGGCTCCGATGATCACGATCGAACTGAACCAGAGCCAGTTGGCGGAGATGGCTGGCGGCTCGCGGCAGAGCGTCAACCAGGCGATCGGCTCCTTCGCCAGCCGGGGATGGCTGCGCACCTAGGGCCGCCGCATCGTGGTGATGGACGTCCCCGCGCTGCGCCGCCGCGCCGGCATGCAGGACCGCTGACGCCGCAGCACCACGGATCAAGGCTCCGCCCCGCACCGGGACGGAGCCTTGATCCGTTCACGCCGGGGTGCCGCCATGACGGCGGCCGGCGTCGCAAAAGCGGTTCAAGCAGGGTACGGCCGCCGTTGCGGCGCAACAGGTGCGGCCTCTACTGAACCGCTTTACCTGACGCGCGCCCGGCCCTAATATGGGAGCGCTTCCATTGACGGTCGTTCCCATCGCCCGCGATGTGCCCGCATCGCTGAGAGCGGCCGCGTTCCCGAGGAGACCCCATGTCCCGCTCCCCACGGCGTGCCCTGCTGGCCGCGCTGGCAGCGGTCACGGCCACGCTGGCCCTGGCCCTGCCGTTCGTCGGCTCCCCCGCCGCCCAGGCGGCCGACCCGCGCGACAGCTTCGTCACCCGCTGCGGCATCCGCTTCTGCCTGGACGGCAAGCCCTACTACTTCGCCGGCGCCAACACCTACGACGTGTTCACCTTCGGCTACGACTGGCTGCCCGGCGAGCAGTACGTGGACAAGGCCAAGATCGATGCGCACATGACCCGGCTGCAGAGCGACAACGTGTCGGTGCTGCGGCTGTGGATGTTCAGCCACGAGGACTGGATGGGCTTCGAGGCGGCGGAGGGCGTCTACACCGAGGAGGCGTTCATCCTCTTCGACTACGTCATGAAGTCCGCCCGGGACCACAACATCCGGCTCGTCCCCGTGTTCGAGAACTTCTGGGAGGCGTACGGCGGCATCGACAAGCGCCTGTCCTGGGAGGGCCTGCCCACCGGATACGCCAACCGCTGGCGCTTCTTCAACAAGACCGCCTGCCCGGGCTGCTTCACGCAGTACCGCAACTACGTGACCAAGGCTCTGACCAGGACGAACTCGTTCACCGGCGTGGCCTGGAAGAACGACCCCACCATCCTGGCCTGGGAACTCATGAACGAGCCCCGCTACCCCGACGCCACCCCCGACGAGAACATCACCGGCACCACCCTGCGGGCCTGGGTCGACGAGATGGGCGCGCTGGTCAAGAGCCTGGATCCGAACCACCTGCTGGGCACCGGCCAGGAGGGCCAGGAGACGAAGTACGGCTACGGCGGCGACTCCGGCGGCCCGTGGACCTACATCCAGTCCTCGCCGTACATCGATTTCACCTCGGGGCACATGTACCCCACCGAGGGCTGGGCGGGCCTGAACTTCGCCTCCGCCCGCGCCCTGCTGCGGCGCTGGATCAGCGACGCGCACACCGTCGTCGGCAAGCCGTTCTTCCTCGGCGAGTGGAACGTGCACGACGACAAGACCACCTGGTGGTCCGAGATGTACGCCGAGATGGAGGCCTCCGGCGGCGACGGCGACGCGTTCTGGTGGTTCCCCGCGAACAGCAACTGCGGCGGGTTCGACTCCGGCCAGGGCTGCCCCGAGCACACCGTGTTCCGGCAGCACTCGGCGAACATGAAGGCCAGGAGCGGGGTCGTCGACCCGTCGCCGAGCGTCAGCCCGTCCCGCTCGGCGAGCCCGTCGCCGTCCCCCTCGGCCAGCGCGAGCCCCAGCCCGAGCCCGAGCCGCAGCGCGAGCCCGTCGCCGAGCACGCCGCCCAGCCCCAGCGCGTCAGCCAGTCCGGGCACCGGGACGAGCTGCCGGGCGGTGTACCGGATCGACAACTCGTGGCCCAACGGCTACAACGCCTCACTGGTGCTCACCAACACCGGCAGCACCACCTTCACCAACTGGGTGCTGACCTTCACCCTCGGCAGCGGCCAGGTGATCGTCAACGGCTGGAACGGCACGTTCACCAGCAGCGGAGGCACGGTGACGGTCACCGCCCCCGGCTGGGCCCCGAATCTGGCCCCGGCGCAGAGCTGGACGGTCAGCTTCACCGGCTCCGGGCCGTCCACCGCCCCGAGCAACGTGAAGCTCAACGGGGTGGCCTGCACCACCGCCTGAAATGACCGGCAGGGGGCGGGCCGGTCGCCCGGCCCGCCCCCTGCGTCACGCCGTGCGCCTGGTCATGATGTGCAACGGCGGTGCGGTGACGCCGCCGTCAGGCGGTCACGGCTGCTCGTCGGTCTCCGCGTCCGGGTCGTCCGCGGGCGGCGCGCCAGGGCCCACCCACGCCTTGTCACCGGTCGGCGGCGCACCGGGGCCCACCCATGCCTTGTCACCGGCCGGCGGGGCACCGGGGCCGACCCACGCCTTCTGCGGCTGGTCGGGTGTCGGCTGGATTTCGGTCATGTTCTCCACCACTCCCTGCTCTTCGAGCTCCGCGAGGGTGACCGCGTCGATGTCCACAAGCTCGCCCACGCCGTGCGCGATCCCGAAGGGATCGGTCCAGGCGAGCGCCAGTCGCACCAACATCGTTCGGCCTCCCACGTACGACCATCGATTGGTTAGCGTCCGCTGGCGGCGCGCACCGGCGGCCCGCCTCGGCGGGACCCCCGATAACGCCATCAGCGCCACACGAGACCCCGGCGCGCAGGCCGCGGTCTGTCAGTGCACGAAACTGTAGCCGCGCGGCGGTGTTGGCGCGGACCCCTTGTCGCGTTAGCTACAGCGGTAAGGAATCGACCCGGGTGGTCAAGCCATACTGGACCTCCGGCGACCTGGCGGAGACGTGAAGACCCCAACCTGCGCGCACTGCTCCCGCGCGGCCGGCCCGGACGACAGGTTCTGCGGCGGCTGCGGGGCTAACCTCACGCCACCTTGCGTCCACTGCGGACGTACGGTGGCCTTCGGCGACCTCTTCTGCACCGGCTGCGGCAACCCGCTGGCCGCGGCGCAGGGCCCGCCCGCACGGGAGGACCGGCGACAGGTCAGCGTGCTGTTCGTCGACATGGTCGGCTTCACGACGTACGCCGAGCAGACCGACCCGGAGCAGGTGCGCACCCTGCAGCAGGAGTACTTCAGCGCGGTGCGCCAGGTGGTCCGCCAGTTCGGCGGCGTGGTGGAGAAGTACATCGGCGACGCGGTGATGGCCATCTTCGGCGCGCCGGTCGCCACCGAGACCGACGCGCTGCGCGCGGTGCGGGCCGGGCTGGAGGCGCAGCGGGTGCTGAGCCGTGGGCCGCTGGCCCACGCGGCCACCTTCCGGGCCGGAGTCGCGACCGGGGAGGCGCTGGTCGACGTGGGCGCCGCCCGCGACGGCGGCCAGGCCATCGTGGCCGGCGACGTCGTCAACACCGCAGCCCGGCTGCAGGCCGCCGCCCCGCCGCACGCGGTGTTCGTGTGCGCCGAGACCGCCCGGGCCAGCGCCGACGACATCGAGTACGACGAGCTGCCGCCCAGGACGCTCAAGGGCCGCAGCGCCACGAGCCGGGTCTTCCTGGCGGTGTCCGCGCGGCTGCAGCGGCGCGACCGGGACGAGTCCACCCCGATGGTCAACCGCGACCACGAGCGTGGCCTGCTCGTCACGGCGCTGCACCGCACCATCCGCGACCGCAGCCCACAGCTGGTCACCGTGTTCGGGCCGGCCGGCATCGGCAAGAGCCGGCTGCTGCGCGAGCTGGCCCGCCACGCCGAGCGCATCCCGGAGACCACGATCTGCTGGCGGGTCGGGCACTGCCCGCCGTTCGGCGAGAACGTGACCTACGCGGCGCTGGCGGAGATCGTGAAAGCGCAGGTCGGCATCCTCGACACCGACGACGAGGCGACCGCCCGCAACCGGCTGGAGAGCGCGCTGCGAGCCATGTGCGGCGAGCTGGAGGCGGCCCGGCTCGGCGACGCGCTCGGCCCGCTGGTCGGCCTGCCCGGCGCGGGCCTGACCCCGGGCGAGACCGAGTCGGCGTGGCGGCGCTTCCTGCTGGCCATGACCACGGCCAACCCGACCGTGCTGGTCTTCGAGGACATGCACTGGGCCGACGAGGCCATGCTGCGCTTCGTCGAGATGCTCGGCAGCATCGGCCCCGGCGTGCCGCTGCTGGTCGTGGCCACCGCCCGGCCCGAGCTGCGCGAGCGCCAGCCGGGCTGGACCAGCGCGGTCACCGGCACCGTCTCGGTGTCGCTGGGCCCGATGCACGACGAGCACATCGCCGCCATGTACCGGCTGATGTTCGGCCAGGCCGTCTTCCCCGCCACCGGGGTCGCCCCACTGGTGGAGCTCGCCGGCGGCAACCCGCTCTACGCCCACGAGTTCGTGCGCATGCTGGTCGAGCGGGGCGAGCTGCGGCCGGTCGGCGGCAACTGGGCGCTGGCCGACGGCGATGCCACCCCGATGCCGCAGACGGTGCAGGCGGTCATCGCCAACCGGCTCGACCTGCTGGACTCGACCGACCGCTCGGTGCTGCAGGCCGCTGCGGTGGTGGGCACCCAGTTCTGGCCGGGCGCGGTGGCCGGGGCGCTGGGCCTGCCCGTCGACGTGGTGGCCCGGTCGTTGCAGCGGCTGCAGCAGCGGGACCTGGTCGCGGAGCACCCGACCTCGGCGATGGCCGGCGAGCCGGAGTACGCCTTCCGCCATGTCCTGGTCCGTGACGTCTGCTACCAGCGGCTGCCGCGCACCGAGCGGGTCTCCCGGCACCAGCGCACCGCCGACTGGCTGGAGCAGATCACCGACAACCGGGCGACCGACCTCGCCGAGGTGCTGGCCAACCACCGCTGGGCCGCCCACGAGATCGCCCGGACGCTGGGCATGGACTCCGAGCCGTACGCCCCGGCGGCGCGGGCCGCGCTGCACCGGGCGGCCCGGCGCGCGTACGCCCTGCACGCCCTGGACGCCGCGGCGACGCTGCTGGACCGCGCGCTCAGCCTGAAGCTGGCGCACGACCCGCTGCTGGACCTGTTCGCCGCCGAGCTGTCGCTGTTCCGGTCCGGGGAGTCGTTCGCCGACGGCGGCGGCCCGCAGCGGCTGGCCGAGCTGGCCGAGGAGCTGGACCGGCTCGGCGAGCGGGCCGGCGCCGCCCGCGCGCTGACGCTGCTCGGCACGATCGCGTGGAGCCGCGCGGACCGCGCCGCGACGCTGGCCCACCTGGACGCGGCGGTCGAGCGCTACGAGGAGCTGCCGGAGACCTTGGAGAAGGCCGAGGCGCTGCTGGAGCTGGCCCGGGTGCACATGATGAACTACGAGACCGAGCCGGCGATCGCCGCCGCCGAAGCGGCCGCCGACATCGCCGACCGGCTGGGCCTGGCCGAGGTGCACGCCAACGCCCGCATCACCTCCGCCACGGCGCGTTACATCGCGGGCGACCCGACCGGGTTCAGCGAGCTGGAGCTGCTCACCGAGCACTGCCGCGAGCACCGGCTGACCAGCCGCCGCCGGGCGGTGCAGAACTTCGCCTGGGCCTGCCTGGAGGAGGGCGATCTGGCCCGCCACCACCGGCTGCTCACCGAGCAGCGCACGGTGGACATCGCGGGCGGGCTGAGCCTGGCCACCAATTTCCACCGCGAGGCGGCCGACGCCTTCTTCGCCGGGGACTGGGACACCCAGATGCGGGCCATCGGCGAGACGATGCGCTCCAACGCGGCGGAGTGGGACGCCATGTCCGTGCTCACCTCGTCCTGGATCGGGGTGCTGCGCGGCGAGGAGCCCGACGACGACGCCATCGAGAAGATGCTCTACTTCGCCCGCCGCAGCGGCTTCCACCGCGTGCTGCGGGGCGCCGCGGCGCCCGCCGCGCTGTGCCGGGCGCTGCAGGGCCGCGCCGAGGAGGCCGCCGCGCTGCTCGGTGAGCTGGAGCGGGACTGGCAGGCCCGGGTGATGCTGCCGTTCGGCGAGTGGGTGGCGGCGGCCGGGCATGCGGCGGCGCTGCTCGGGCCCGCCGAGCGGGAACGGGTGCGGACGATGCTGGCGCGCTCGCCGCGGCGTACGCCGTGGGTCCGGGCGGCGCTGGCCACCGTCGCGGGCGAGCACGTCGAGGCGGCCGGGCACTTCGCCCGCATCGGCGACGCCAGCAACCGGATGCTCTCGCTGGCCTGGGCCGCCCGGGCGGGCACGCTCGGCGAGGACGGCCTGACCGAGCTGCGCGAGTTCGCCGCCCGCAACCGGGCGACGGGTCTGCTGAGCTGACGGATCTCTGTTTGGATGGGCCGGTGCCCGAACTCGTGCCGCCCACCCCCCGCGTCCGCGACTCGTACCTCACCGCGATCACCGAGTACCAGGCCGCGGGCAGCCACCGCAAGCCCAGCTACGACGCGGTGCTGGCCGGCGGGTTCGACGCCCACCTGGAGCAGCTGGCGCTGGACGCCACCGAGTGGTCGGCCCGGCGGCGGCGCGCGGACGTGCCGCAGACCACGCTCTGGTGGGTCGAGGGCGCGTGTTTCCTGGGCGAGATCCGCATCAGGCACCGGCTGACCGACGACCTGCGCCGCGCGGGCGGCCACATCGGCTACGACCTGCGGCCGTCGGCCCGGGGGCAGGGGCACGGCGGCGCGATGCTGGCCGCGGCGCTGCCGGTGGCGGCCGGGCTCGGCATCGAGTGCGCGCTGCTCACCGTCGACGCCGCCAACACCCCGTCCCGCCGCGTCGTCGAGAAGGCGGGCGGCCTGCTCTGGCAGACCGAGGGCAGCCGGCTGCGGTACTGGGTGCCGACGTGCTGACCCCGCTCAGACCGCCGCCGCGACGTTCTTGATCTTCACGGCGTACGTGTCGACGTATTCGCGGCCGGAGAGCTCCATCACCTCGTACATGATCTCGTCGGTGATCGCCCGCTCGACGAACCGGTCCCCGGCCATGCCCGCGTAGCGGGAGAAGTCCAGCGGCGTCCCGAAGCGGATGCGCACCCGCATCACCTTGGGGATGAGCTTGCCGGTGGGCTGCACCACGTCGGAGTTGAGCATCGCCACAGGCACCACCGGCGCCCCGCTCTCCAGCGCCAGCCGGGCCACCCCGGTCTTGCCCCGGAACAGCCGCCCGTCCGGCGAGCGGGTGCCCTCGGGGTAGATGCCGGCCAGCCCGCCCGCGCGCAGCACCCGCAACTGGGTGTCCAGGGCGGCCTGCGCGGCGCGGCCGCCGGAGCGGTCCACCGGGATGGTGCCGGTGCCCACGAAGAACATCTTCGTCAGCCGGCCCTTGAGACCCTTGCCGGTGAAGTATTCCGCTTTGGCCACGAATGTGACCTTCCGCTTGACCACCAGGGGCATGAAGATGGAGTCGGAGAACGAGAGATGGTTGCTGGCGAGGATCGCCGGGCCCCGGTCCGGCACGTTTTCGAGACCCTCGACCTGCGGCCTGAAGATCAACCGCAGCAGGGGGCCGAGGAAGATGTATTTCAGCAGCCAGTAGAGCACTGAGTCCCGTCCAAGTCGATCGGCGAACGTGGTGTGGCGCTTGACGATCCGGCTCGGAGGGGCCGGCCGGGACATACCGAGTTTGTGGCATGCATCGCAGAGCCTACTGCCGGAACACGGGTGTCACGTGTCAGGATTTGAAGCGATGCCCACCGGCCCCACGACGAGCCCCTATCCCGCCAAGGAGTGTGCCAGGTGCCAGCCACGGACGATCCGGACCGCACGCCGGCCGAACCCGCGCGTCCCGGGCCGTCCGGCAACGAGGCGACGCCCGAACAGGTGGATGCCGAGTTCGCTCGCATCGTCGCCGGTTTCGACACGCCCCTGACCACCCGGACCTGGCCCGCCGGCGAGGAGCCGCCAGCCGGCCCGCCCGCGCCCGCCGGCCCGGTGTGGCCCGCCGGCGGCCCGATCCTCAACCGCCCCGCGCTGACCGGCGACCCGCGAGGGGTCTCCCCCGGCGACCCGTCGCTGCTCGACTCGCTCGACTCGTTCGGCAGCGGGCTGCCCGACGACACTCCGGACGAGTTCGTGCCGCCGCCGCCCCCGCCGCTGCCGCGGGTGCCGTTCGCCGCGATCGTCGCCGTGCTGTCGATCGTCTTCGGGTTCGTGCTGTTCTTCGACACCCGGCTGCTGCCCTTCAACGATCGGGTGAGCATGTTGTTCGCCCTGGTCTGCATCCTCGGCGGGGCCACCGCGCTGATCATGCGGCTGCGCCCCGGCGACGAGGACGACGAACTGCCCCCCGACGACGGCGCTGTTGTCTAGCGGAGCCCGCTCCGCGGCCTTGATCGGTCGTCCAGCCTGCGCTGCGCTACGTCTGTACACCGAGCGGCCGCTCCGACGGGCTCCTGTCTGAGCAGGCGAGCCCGCGCAGCGGGCTCGCCTGCTCAGGCCGACTTCTCCAGCCAGTCCAGGATCGCGTCGATCGGCTCCCGCCAGCGGGTGTCCAGCATCAGGTCGTGGCCCATGCCCGGGAACAGCAGCGGCGCGCCGCCGTAGCCGCGGGCCACCCGGCGCAGCGCGGTGTCGGACACGATGCGGTCGTCGGGGCTGCCCACCACCAGCACCGGCGGGTCGCCGACCGGCGGCTGCGGGGTGCGGCCGCGCAGCAGCTGCCACTGCGCCCGGGTCGAGGCCCGGCCCAGGCGGGCGGCGTACCCGCGGGCGGCGTTGCTCGGCAGTTCCCGGCTGAACAGCTGCCCGGCGGGCAGCCGCAGGCCGCCGCCGAACAGCGCCGGCAGGCTGAGCATCGGGTTGCGCAGGGCGGTGCCCGTCCCGCCGAAGACCGGCGACAGCAGCACCGCCGCGCGGGCCGGGTAACGCGCCAGCGCGTGCGCGGTCACCAGGGCGCCGGCCCCGTGCCCCACGATCACCGCGCGGCGCGGCAGGGAGGCGGCGACCTGGGCCACATCGTGGGCGTACGCCCGCAGCGTCGCCTTCGGCGCCTTCGCGCTGTCGCCGTGCCCGCGCAGGCTCACCGCGTACGCCGGGAAGCCGCGGTCGGCGGTGTGCTCCAGCCAGTGCTCGGCGAACACCCACGCGCCGTGGCCGAACCCGGGCACGAACAGCACCGGCGGCCTGCCCTCGTCCACCTCGGGGGTGGCGCGGCGCACCTCACGGCGCACCGAAGCGATCGGGAACGCCCACTCGCGGGCGCGCATGACCTTCACTTCGCCCCCTCCAGGCCGAGTTCGTCGAGCAGGCGCTGGATGGCCTTGAGATACGTCGTGTGGCTGATCTCGAACCAGTGCCGGGTGGAGTCCTTCACCTTCGCGGTGGTCCACCGCCGGTCCAGCTCCGCCTCCAGCTTGCGCTGCACCGCGACCGCCTTCGCCGGGGCCGCCTCGCGCACCCGCAGCATCCGGGCGAACGCCACCATCTGCCAGTGCACCAGCGGGAACAGCCCGGAGTCCGGCTGCAGCAGCCCGGCCACCGCCAGCGTCGGCTGGCGCTTGGGGAAGGCGTGCATGGCCAGCCGCGGGCGGCCCGACGCGTCGACGCCGAGCAGGCTGCCGTCGATGAACTCGAACGACGGGTGGTAGCCGGTGGCCAGCACGACCAGGTCCGGTTCGATCACCTCGCCGCCCTTGAGCTCCACGCTGTTGCGGTGGAAGCGCGCCACGTCCGGCACGGGTGAGACCGCGCCGTGGCCCAGGTAGTAGACCAGCTGGCTGTTGACGATGGTGTGCGTCTCGTAGATCTTGTGGTCGGGCTGGGGCAGGCCGAACCGGGTCAGGTCGCCCACCGTCGACTTCAGCGTGCGGTGGGCCAGGAACTGGCGGGCCCGCAGCGGCAGCCTCAGCCACAGCATCAGGTCGTTCACCTGGTCGGCCGGGCGGCCCAGGGTGTACTTGGGGGTGTACCAGTAGCCCCGGCGGGTCGAGTGCCAGCAGCGCGCGGCCTGCTGGGCCGCCTCCACCGCGATGTCGCAGCCGGTGTTGCCCGCCCCGATCACCAGGACCTTCTTGTTGCGCAGCTGCGCGGCGTCCTTGAACTGCGCGGCGTGGATGACCTCGCCCTTGAAGTCCTCCAGGCCCTCGTACTCCGGGCGCTTCGGGGACCAGTTGTGGCCGTTGGCGATGACCACCGCCGCGTACCGGTGGATGCGCTCGCCGCCGTAGCCGCCCGTGCTGCGCGTGGTCACGTCCCAGCGCTCGCCCTCGGCCGGCTCGACCTTGACGACCTCGGTGCCGAACCAGATGTGCGGCCTGAGGTCGAAGTGGTCGGCGTAGTGCTCCAGGTACTCCAGCACCTGGGTGTGCTTGGGGTAGTCCGGCCAGCTGTCCGGCATCGGGAAGTCCGGGAACTGGCTGAACGGCTTCGAGGAGATCAGGTGCGTGCTCGCGTACACCGGGCTGCGGTCGTGCCGCCAGTTCCAGGCCCCGCCGACGCTGGTGTCGCGCTCGTAGCAGTCGACGCCGAACCCGTGCTCCTTGAGGTTCTTCATCGCGGTCAACCCGCTGGGGCCCGCGCCGATGACGCAGACCGTGCCGCTGCGGTCGTAGACCGGCCAGCCGTCACGCCACGCCGTCGCGGGACCACCCGACTCGGGATCGCCGTAACCGGCCGAATACGTCACCCACGACCTCCACGACTAGGTAAGACGCAGAGCATCTTTCCCGTTTGCGGCAGAGGTTGTAAAGCGCGGATTCCTAGACGAGGTCCACGACCAAGGGGTAGTGGTCGCTGGCCCGGTCTGCCTCGTCCGACGTGACCACCCGGTATCTGCCCAGCTCCAGGCGTGGGTCCAGGAGGATCGCGTCGATCCGGCGGGTCGGGTTCGGGGTCGGGAAGGTGTGGCGGTCCTCGCGGTCGGCCAGCGCCGCGGCGTCGGCCAGCCGGTCGGTGAGCAGCTGCCAGGAGCTGCCGTCCGGGCACTCGTTGAGGTCCAGCCCCACGACGACCGGGTCGTCGAGCGCGAGCGCGGGCTTGAGCAGCGCCGCCTGGGCGGGGCGCTCCGCGTCGTCGGTCGACAGGTGCGACCCGACCACCACGAACGGTGCCCGCCCCGGCACCTCCAGCCGCGCGAAACACGCCCCCCGCATGTGCCGGCCCGGCGTCAGCGGATAGCGCATGCACCACTGGTCCAGCACCCGCACCCGCAGGCTGGTCATGATCACATTACCCAGGCTGGGCATGCCCCCCGCGGCCATGAACATCCCGAACGACGCCGCCAGATCCGCGCACTTGGTCCGCCACCGCCACCGCCGAGGCGCCTCCTGCACGATCAGCACATCCGGCGCCAGCCCCCGCACCACCGCGGACAGCGCGGAAAGGTCGTCCCGCAACGAATGCACGTTGTACGACACCACCCGCACCGACATGCCGCCCAGCATGCCCCACCCCCGCCCGCTGATCATGAACTTATGGACGTGCTGGACGGCGTGTCGCCACCCCGGCACCGTGATCGTCCCCGCCCGCCGGGGCGCGGCACAGATGATCACGGCGGCAGGGTGGTGACACGCCGCCGAACACGTCCATAGGTTCATGATCGACCCGGTGTTGCCGGGCCGGGGTGGTGCGGGTTAGAGGCGGGCCAGGTCGGCGGCGCCGACCAGGCCGGCGACGTTGCCCATCTTGGCCGCGCGGAGTTCGGCCACCGGGAGGCGGCCTCGCTGGGCGAGGCTGTCCAGGTAGGACTGGCGGGCGGGGGTCATCAGCAGGTCGCCGGCGTCGATGACGCCGCCACCCACCACCAGCACCTGCGGGTCGAGGATCTGGACCAGGTCGGCCAGACCCTGGCCCAGCCAGTATCCGATCTGCGTGAACGCGTCGATCGCCACCTCGTCGCCGGCCTGCGCCGCCGCGGTCACGATCGGACCGGTGATGTTCTCCACCTTGCCGCCGGCCTTGCCCAGCAGCAGCGCCGCCCGATCCGGCTCGGCCTGCGCTCCCGCGCGGGCGAAGCGGACCAGGGCGTTGCCGCTGGCGTACTGCTCGATGCAGCCGTGCCGGCCGCACCCGCAGACGTGGCCGTCGGGCACCGCGAGCATGTGGCCGATCTCCGCCGCGATGCCGTGCGCGCCGCGCACGAGACCGCCGCCGAGCACGATGCCGCCGCCGATGCCGGTGCCGACGGTGAACATCACCATCGAGTCCTCGGCGTCGGCCGCCGCGCCGTAGCGGAACTCCGCCCACGCGGCCACGTTCGCGTCGTTCTCCACCACCACGGGCAGGTTGACCGCCTTGGCGACATAGTCGCGCAGCGGTTCGTCACGCCAGGCCAGATTCGGTGCGAACAGCACCGTCGACCGGGTCGCGTCAATCCATCCGGCGGCGCCGATGCCGACCGCGTCCACCTTGTGCTCGGCGGACAGATCCTTCACCACATCGATGATCACGTCCCGGGTCGCGGCGACGTCGCCGGCCGGGGTGTCGCGACGGCATGTCGCGACGACGGTGCCGTCAGGATCGACCACACCGCCAAGCACCTTGGTGCCACCGATGTCCACGCCGATGGTGAGTGCCACGGCCGAACCCTTCCTTGCTGGGCTTGCCGGCGGTGACGCTTTTGGGGAGCCCACGCCGTGCTACTTGGGCAACACCCTAACGCCGGAAGGACCCCCCGCGAGCGTCGCCCGCCGAAGATCGATGTCACAACTCCGGCGGCGGGTGCGGCTCCGCCTTGCGGACGGCCTTTTTTGCTGCCTTAACCCGCGCGGGTGACGGGGGTGTTTCCGACTCGGAAACAGAGGGTGTCGGGTTAGTGACAACCTTCTTGACGATCTTCTTGACCGCTTTCTTGGCCATCGGCCGGGCCGACGGCGCGTCCGCCGAGGCGGCGGGCGGTGCGGCGGCGGCCGGACCCCTCGGACCGTCGCCGTCGGCTGCGCTCGGGGCCGCTGCGGCGCCCTCGCCCGCGGCGCCCGGTTGCGCCGTGGCGTCGCGCCAGGCCGCGTCGCCGGGGCGGTGCGTGGAGACGCTGCGCAGGAAGCTGGCCAGGCCCGCGGCCAGGTCGCCGGCTCCGGTCGCGACCCGCTCGACCAGTTCCGGGTCAGGGTCGCGGACCGCCGCGATCACCTTGCAGAGTGGACACACGCAGCACTCCGGGGAGCCCGTGGCCAGGTGCGGGTTGGCGTTGGCAGCCAGCGTCGCGGCCGCGAGCACCGCCGCCACCAGCCGCTCCGCCTCCTCTCGGGCAGTGCCCGGCGAGATGTCCATGCTCAGGCCGCCTCGACCTGCTTCTTGAGCTCCTTCAAGGCGGTATCCATGATCGCCTTCTCGGCCTTCTTCTTGAACATGCCCAGCATGCCGATCGAGAGGTCCACCGACAGCGTGTAGGTCACCGTGCAGGTGCCGTCGCCGTTGTCGGTGATGTCATAGGACCCGTCCTGCGCCTTCTGCATCTTGGACGGCGCGACCAGGTGCCACTCGATCCGCGAGATGTCCTCGGCGTAGTCGTAGGCCAGGGTGTATTCGTCCTGCACGATGCCCGCGTCGATGACGAAGCGCACGGTGGCCGGGTAACCGTCCTCGTACTCCTCGAGCACCTCAGCGACCTTGATGGCCTGGGTCCACCGGGGATACGAGGGGTAGTCGCAGATGACCTCGGCGATGCGGGCCGGGTCGGCGTTGATCACGATCGACTGGGAGGAGGATTCCGCCATGAACAGCAGGCTACCCGTAGCGGCCGGGGCATAGCCGACCCGCCACGACGGACGGGCGGCAACCCGTCGGAACAGGGACAGCGTTTGCAGAGGGACCGGGACGACGTTCTACAGTGCCGGGGGCGGCAGCGGCGCTGGCCGCCGGGCGGCGCGGACGCGCCAGTGGCCCGAACGAGCAGCTCAAGGAGCGTTTGGTGCGGCAGTTTTCGCAGGCCCCGGCGGTGATCGTCGATGACACCGACCGGCTGACCGACCCGGTGTGGGACAACGCGGCACAGACGCCCCAGCTGGTGCAGTTCTCCCGCCGCGCCGGGTCCGGCTGGGCGGACGTCACCTGCGCCGAGTTCCACGCCGAGGTGGTGGCGCTGGCCTGCGGCCTGGTCGCCGCGGGCGTGCAGCCGGGCGACCGGGTCGCCCTGATGAGCCGCACCCGGTTCGAGTGGACGCTGATCGACTACGCGATCTGGGCCTGCGGCGCGGTCACCGTGCCGATCTACGAGACCTCCAGCGCCGAGCAGGTGCAGTGGATCCTGGCCGACTCCGGCGCGGTCGGCTGCTTCACCGAGACCCCGGCGCACACCGCGACGGTCCGCGAGGCCGCGCCCGCGCTGACCCGGCTCTGGCAGATCGACGGCGGAGACCTGTCCACGCTGGTCACGCGGGGCGAGAGCGTCGACGCGGCCGAGATCGAGGTGCGCCGCAAGTCCGGCAGCGCCGACGACCCGGCCACCATCGTCTACACCTCCGGCACCACCGGCCGGCCCAAGGGCTGCGTGCTGACGCACCGCAACATGCTCTCCGACATCGGCAACGCCATCCCGGCGCTGGACATCCTGTTCCAGGAGGGCTCCTCGACGGTGCTGTTCCTGCCGCTGGCGCACGCGTTCGCGCGGCTGCTGCAGATCGGCGTGGTGCAGGGCCGGGTGCGCACCAGCCACACCGCCGACGTGAAGAACCTGGTCGACGACCTGGGCGCGTTCCGGCCCACGTTCCTGCTGAGCGTGCCGCGGGTGTTCGAGAAGGTCTACAACAGCGCCCGGCAGAAGGCGCACAGCGGCGGCAAGGGCGCGATCTTCGACAAGGCCGAGGCCGTCGCGATCGCGTACAGCCAGGCCCTGGAGACGCCGTCGGGTCCCGGGGTGGGCCTGCGGATCAAGCACACGGTCTTCGACAAGCTGGTCTACGGCAAGCTGCGGGCCGCCCTGGGCGGGCGCTGCCACAGTGCGATCTCCGGCGGCGCGCCGCTGGGCGAGCGGCTGGGCCACTTCTTCCGCGGCGTCGGGCTCAACGTGCTGGAGGGCTACGGCCTGACCGAGACCTCGCCCGCGATCACCTTCAACCGGGCCGGCGCGCAGAAGATCGGCACGGTCGGCCAGCCGCTGCCCGGGGTGACCATCGCCATCGCCGACGACGGCGAGATCCTGGCCCGCGGCGAGGTCATCTTCCCGGGCTACTGGAACAACCCGGCGGCCACCGCCGAGGCGATCGACGCCGACGGCTGGTTCCACACCGGAGACCTGGGCTCGCTGGACGACGACGGTTTCCTGCGCATCACCGGGCGCAAGAAGGAGATCATCGTGACCGCGGGCGGCAAGAACGTCGCACCGGCCGTGCTGGAGGACCGGGTGCGCGCCCACGCGCTGGTCAGCCAGTGCATGGTGGTCGGCGACCGGCAGCCGTTCATCGCCGCGCTGGTCACCGTCGACCCCGAGGCGCTGCCGGGCTGGCTGGCCGCGCGCGACCGTCCGGACACGCCCGTTTCGGACCTCGTCGACGACGCCGACCTGCGCGCCGAGATCCAGGCCGCGGTCAGCGAGGCCAACAAGGCCGTGTCGGCGGCCGAGGGCATTAAGGTCTTCAGGATCCTGCCGCGTGACTTCACCGAGGCGACCGGCGAGCTGACCCCGTCGCTGAAGGTCAAGCGCGCGGTCGTGATGAAGGAGTACGCGGAGGAGATCGATGCCATCTACCACCGCTGAGCGCCCCAAGCGCCGGCTCCGGCGCATCCCGGCCTCACAGCTGATCGCGATCGCCGTACGCGGCACCATGCTGCTGCTGGTGGGCGTGCTGATCATGGCCGCCACCAAGGACTGGGCGGAGCTGCGCTGGGTCGCCCTGCTGGCACTGGCCGGGCTGCCGGGCGTGCTCACGCCCCGGCACGCGGTGCTCGCGTCGCTGGGCAGGTTCGCCGAGACGGTCCTTGTCGGCCTGGGCGCGAGCGCCGTCGCGCTGGCCGCCGACCAGATGTACGCGCTGTCCGACGGGGCGGGCGCCTCGGCGATCCTGCCCTACCTGGCCGTGCCGATCACCGCCGCGATGCTCAACCACCGCCCGCTGGAGTCGGCCGGGCTGCTCAGCGTCGCCGCGCTGACGCTGGCCGTGGCGGGCTGGCTGACCGTGCTGCCCGACGGCACCCGGCAGCTGAGCCACTTCGGCTACCTGGCCGCCTGCGCGCAGTGGCTGATCCTGGCCGCGGTCGGCACCATCACCACCGGCGCCATGCAGCGGGCCGCGCTGATCCGCCGCACCCCCCAGCCGTACGCGGAGGCCACCCGCCTGCTCACCCAGCTGCGCCAGGTGGCCCGCCAGCTGCCCGGCGCCACCCTCGACCCGGGCAGCATCGCCGAGCACCTGCTGGAGGAGCTGCGCCCGATCGGCCGCCCGCAGCGGGCCGCGGTGCTGGCCGCCAGCGGGGCCGGACGCCTGGTGGTGCTGGCCCAGTTCGGCGTGGAAGCCGACGACACCTCCACCCGGGCCGCCTGGGAGACCAGCCTCGACGCCGACTCGGCCATCGCCGACGCGTGGGCCAGCCAGCAGCCGCAGGTCTCCGGGCGCTCCCAGCTGCGCTCCTTCGACCAGACCGGCCCGGTCTCGGCCGTGGTGGTGCCCCTGATCGCCGGCGTGCGCACGGTGGGCCTGGTGGCCCTGGAGCGCGACGGCACCAACGGCTACCCGCCCGCGCTCACCGGCCGGATCGTCGCCGCGGCCACCCCGGCGGCACTGCGGCTGGAGGCCGCGCTGCTGTTCGAGGAGGTGCGCTCGATCGCCACCAACGAGGAGCGCCAGCGGCTCGCCCGCGAGATCCACGACGGCGTCGCCCAGGAACTCGTGATGATCGGGTACGGCGTGGACAACGCGCAGGCGACGCTGCCCGAGGACGCCAAGGACACCGCCGAGGAGCTGCGGGTGCTCCGCGCCGAGATCACGCGGGTCATCACCGAGCTGCGGCTGAGCCTGTTCGAGCTGCGCAGCGAGGTGGACCGGCACGGCGGGCTCACCGCGGCCATCGCCGAGTTCGCCCGCATCTCGGGCAACCAGGCCGGGCTGAAGGTGAACCTGTCGCTGGACGAGGCGGGCCGGCTGCCGGCCTCGATCGAGTCCGAGCTGCTGCGCATCGCGCAGGAGGCGATCACCAACGCGCGGAAGCACGCGAATGCCGCGAACCTGTGGGTGACCTGCACCGTCGACCCGCCATACGGGCTGATCGAAGTGTCCGACGACGGCCGCGGCATACCCGATGAGCGTACGGACGGACGCTACGGTCTTGCGATCATGGCGGAGAGGGCGGAACGTATCCGGGGCCGACTCGAGATCAGGCCTCGGGACCCGGTGGGGACCACCGTCGCCGTGGTCGTGGGCGGTTCCTCTCGACAAGAGGGCCGGGCGACGCGATAACGTGTGTCACCCGCACAGCCAGAGCGCGGGTGCCAGAAGGGGAGAAAGCGGGCATGTCCACTAGTACTGTGCCGACAGGACGAACCAAAGTCCTGCTCGTCGACGACCATGACCTGATCCGCAAGGGGCTTCGCCACGCGTTCGAGCGGGACCGCCAGTTCGAGGTGGTCGGCGAGGCCAGCACCGCCGCCGAGGCCGTACGCCAGGCCGGCGCCCTGCACCCCGACGTAGTGATCATGGACCTCCGCCTGCCCGACGGCAGCGGCCTGGAGGCCACCCGCACGCTGCGCAAGTCCAGCTCGACCATGGGCATCGTGGTGCTCACCATGTACGCCGGCGACGACCAGCTCTTCGGCGCGCTCGAGGCTGGCGCCAGCGCGTTCGTGCCCAAGACCGCCCCGGCCGACGAGGTCGTCGCGGCGGCCCGCCACGCGGCCAGCGCGCCCAGCGCGTTCACCGCCGCCGACCTGGCCGAGGCCATGAAGCGCCGACTGACCCCGAGCGGCCCGCAGCTGAGCCCGCGCGAGGGCCAGGTGCTGAAGCTGCTCGCCGAGGGCATGAGCGTCTCCGGCATCGCCAAGCAGCTGTTCGTCAGCGAGTCGACGGCCAAGACCCACATCTCGAAGCTCTACGAGAAGCTGGGCGCCGCCAACCGCGCCCAGGCCCTGATGACCGCGCTGCGCCTCGGCCTGCTGCAGGCGCCCGACGCCCCGAACCTGTCCTGATGGGCCGGCACGCCCACGCCAGCGGCGACGAGCTGCTCACCGACTGGCGGACCGACCGGCTGGGTGCGGCCCGGCGCGGCGACAACCCCCTCGTCATGGCCAAGCTCAACAGCGGATACGCCGTCTTCGGCGACACGCAGCACCTGCCTGGATACTGCGTGCTGCTGTCCGACGTGGACGGCGCCGACCACCTCACCGACCTGTCCCGCACCCAGCGCGCGGACTTCCTGGCCGACATGGGCCTGCTGGGTGAGGCGGTCTTCGCCGCCTGCAACGGTTTCGACCCCGCGTTCCGCCGGCTCAACTACGAGATCCTCGGCAACTCGCTGCACCACCTGCACGCGCACATCCACCCCCGCTACTCGTGGGAGGCCCGGGAGTTCCGCGACACCCCGGTGTGGCGCTACCCGAACGAGGTGCGCTTCGCCGAGGAGCACGACACCCTCGTCTCCCCGAAGGCGGAGGAGTACGACCAGCTCCGCGAGGCCATCACGGCCGAACTGGCCCGGCTGGCCTAGACATGCGGAGCCCGCTCGACGGGCTCCTGAAGCGAAGGGCGCCCGACCGCACGGCGGTCGGGCGCCCTTCGCGCGTGCGGGCTCCCCATGTTTCCGACCGCCTCCCGCCGGGCAGGGATCTATGGGACATTAACGGAGGACCCCGCTGAGGGTGGTGAGCCCGATGGGCGAGAAGGTGCAGCAGCACGTCTTCACCCGCGCGGACCGCGCGCTGTACCGGGAGAAGGTCCGCCGGTGCCTGGACGTGTTCGCGCTGATGCTGGGCGAGTCCCAGTTCGACTTCGAGCGCCCGCTCACCGGGCTGGAGATCGAGCTCAACCTGGTCGACGAGCAGGGCCACCCGTCGATGCGCAACGCCGAGGTGCTCGCCGCCATCGCCGACCCCGCGTTCGTCACCGAACTCGGCCAGTTCAACATCGAGATCAACATTCCGCCGCGGGAGCTGGCCAAGGGCGGCCTGACGGCGTACGAGCAGCAGATCCGGGCCAGCCTGAACGCTGCCGAGGACAAGGCGCAGACCGTCGGCGCGCACACCACCATGATCGGCATCCTGCCGACGCTGCGCCCCGAGCACCTGACCGGCGCGGCGCTGTCGGCCAACCCCCGCTACGCGCTCATCAACGAGCAGGTGTTCGCCGCCCGCGGCGAGGACCTGCGCATCAGCATCGACGGGCCGGACCCGCTCACCGTCACCGCCGACACCATCGCGCCCGAGGCCGCCTGCACCAGCGCACAGCTGCACCTGCAGGTCAGCCCGGCGCAGTTCGGGGCGTACTGGAACGCCGCACAGGCCATCGCCGGGGTGCAGCTGGCCATCGCCGCCAACTCGCCCTTCCTGTTCGGGCACGAGCTGTGGCACGAGACCCGCATCCCGCTGTTCAAGCAGGCCACCGACACCCGGCCGGAAGAGATCAAGACCCAGGGGGTACGCCCGCGGGTCTGGTTCGGCGAGCGCTGGATCACCTCGGTCTTCGACCTGTTCGAGGAGAACGTCCGCTACTTCCCCGCGCTGCTGCCGATCAGCACCGAGGACGACCCCGCCGACCAGCTCGCCGGCGGCGAGGTGCCCGAACTGACCGAGCTGCGCCTGCACAACGGCACGATCTACCGCTGGAACCGCCCGGTGTACGACGTCTCCGACGGCATGCCGCACGTACGGGTGGAGAACCGGGTGCTGCCCGCGGGCCCCACCGTCGTCGACATCATGGCCAACGCGGCGTTCTGGTTCGGGCTGGTCCGCACCCTGGCCGAGGGCGGCCTGCCGGTGTGGTCCCGGATGCCGTTCAAGCAGGCCGACGAGAACTTCTACACCGGCGCGCGCCAGGGCATCGGCGCCCACCTGTTCTGGCCCGACCTGGGCTACCTCACCGCGTACGAGCTGGTGCTGCGGCGGCTGCTGCCGCTGGCCCACCAGGGCCTGGAGAGCTGGGGCGTCGAGGCGCGCGAGCGGGACCGGCTGCTGGGCATCATCGAGCAGCGCTGCCTGCTCCGCCGCAACGGCGCGACCTGGCAGATCGACACGGTCCACCGTCTGGAACGCGGCGGCCTGGAACGCCCCGAAGCCCTCCGCGAGATGCTCCTGCGCTACATGGCCCACATGCACCAGAACATCCCCGTCCACGAGTGGCCCCGCGAGGACTGACCAGCCGCCGCCACCGGGCGCACGAATCGGGTCGGTCGTTCGGGTGGATTCGGGGTGCGGGTCAGGGGGTTTCGGCGGTGAGGAGGGCGCGTAGGCGGCGGGCCTGGAGGTCCCAGCCCCACTCCTGCTCGACCCAGGAGCGGCCCGCCGCGCCCATCTTGGTCCGCAGCGCGTCGTCGGACAGCAGCTCGACCAGGCGGGCGGCGAGCGCGTCCACGTCACGGCCGGCCACCACGTGTCCGGTCTCGCCCTCGCGGACGGCGTCCGGCGCACCACCGGAGTCGCCGGCGATCACCGGCAGGCCCACCGCGGACGCCTCCAGGTAGACGATGCCCAGGCCCTCGACGTCGAGGCCCCGGTTGCGGGTGCGGCACGGCATGGCGAACACGTCCCCGGCCGCGTAGTGCATGGGCAGCTCCGCCCACGGCACCGATCCGGTGAGCACGACATGGTCGGCCACGTCCAGCTCGCGGGCCAGCCGCTGCACGGTCGGCCGGTGCGGTCCCCCGCCGACCAGCAGCAGCGCCGCGTCCGGCACCGCGCGGCGCACCAGTGGCAGCGCGCGTACCAGCGTGTCCTGGCCCTTGCGCGGCACCAGCCGAGACACACACACGATCACCGGGCGGTCGGTGAGCCCGTGCCGCGCCCGCACCGCCGCGCCGTCCACGTCGGGGTGGTACATCGCCGAGTCCACGCCGGGTGCGAGCCGCTGCAGGCTGGTCCGCTCCCCCAATGCCTTGGCCAGCCGGACGCGCTGGTACTCGCCGAGGTAGGTGAGCACGTCGTTGCCGTCGGCGATGCGGCGCAGCGCGCTGCGCGCACCCGGCAGCGCCGCCCAGCCGATCTCGTGCCCGTGCGTGATGCCGACGGCCCGCCGCATCCCCGCCCGCCTGCGCAGGCCCTGCGCCAGCAACCCGAGCGGCGCGGCCGCGCCGAACCAGACCCGGTCGCAGCCCTCCGCCCGGGCCAGCTCGGCTACCCGCCGGGCCACCCGCGGTGTGGGCAGCAGCACCCCGGTCCGGTCCCGGACCACCGGATACGGCTGCTCGGCGTCGAACTGCTTCGGGTCGCGCCAGGTCGAGGCGTAGACGACGAGCTCGCCGTCGGGCTGGCGGATCGCGAGGTTGTGCAGGAACTGCTGGATGCCCCCGGGGCGGGGCGGGAAGTCGTTGGTCACCAGCAGCGAGCGCATCCGCGCAGCCTACCGGGCGTGCGATTCCCGCCCGGCAACGCCGAGATCGCGTTTTGGTGTCATGATCTGCGCTTCACCCACAGGTCATGACCGCAAACACCGATCTTGCACCGCGACGCCGGTCAGTGGTCGCGGGCGTACGCGCGGGCGGCGGCCATGCGTTCGACCGTGGTGGGGTGGCTGCCGAAGAGGGCCTGCTCCCAGGCGGGCGGGTCGGGGTCGCCGAGGTTGACCAGGGACAACCGCCCCTGCATCTGCTCGAACCCGGCCGGGTCCCCGGTCAGCTCCAGTGCGTGCTCGTCGGCGCGCGCTTCGAGCAGTCGCGACACGTACGCCTGGGCCGGCCCCGCCAGCAGCCCGCCCACCGTGGCGACGGCCAGCAGCAGCCCGATCGCGCGCGGCTCGGCGATCGACTGGACCCCGGCCCGGTGCAGCAGCCAGCTCCACGCGCCGAGCAGGTAGAGCCCGACCACGAAGATCGCCGCGCCGAGCGCGCCGATGACCGTGCCGATCACCACGTCGCCGCGTTTCGCATGGCCCAGTTCGTGTGCGGCGACGGCGACGATCTCCGCTTGGGGGGCCTCCCGCAGCAGCGTGTCGTACACGACGATGCGCCGGGTCGGGCCGATGCCGCTGACGTACGCGTTGAGTGAGGTGGTGCGCCGGGACGCGTCGGCGACCAGCACGTCGCGCACCGGCACCCCGTCGCGCCGGGCCAGCTCCATGAGTTCGGTGCGCAACGGCCCGTCGGCCATCGGCGTGAACTTGTTGAAGACCGGCTCGACCAGCACCGGGAACACGAAGCTGAGCAGCACCACGAGCCCGGCCGCGCCGACCGCGCCGACGGCCCACCACCAGCGGGGCAGCAGCCGGGTCAGGCCGTAGAAGCCGAGCAGGGCGACCGCGCCGAGCACCGCGCCGACGGCGTACCCCTTGAGCAGGTCGACCGCCCAGCCGCCCCAGCCCTGGGTGGACAGCCCGTAGCGCACCGCGACGGTGTGCCGCCAGGCCGCGAACGGCAGCGTGATCAGGTCCGCGGCCAGCAGCACCAGCAGCCCGCCGCCGAGCACCTTGGCCAGCCACGGGCCGGGCACCAGCCCCACCAGCCAGGAGCCGAGCGGGGTCAGCCCCAGCAGGAGCGCCACGCCCAGCCCGACCAGCATCGCCGGGTACGTGATCCAGCGCAGCTCGCCGCGCAGCTGCCGGGCCTGCTCGACCCGGTCGGTGGGCAGCGTGGCCAGCGCGGCGAGCTGGTCGGCGCGCGGCGCGGGCGGCCGGTGCCACGGCACCAGCAGCGCCACGGCCACCGCCAGCGCGCCACATAGGACGATCAACGTCAGCCAGGCCCAGCCCCGCACCGTCATCGCCCGATCCTAAGGCCGGACGGGCCTCAGCTACGGGTGAGGCGGCGGACCAGCGATTCGGAGTTCATGGGGTACGCGCCGTGGCGGCGTACGCCGTCGGCGACCTCGCGGTCGGAGGAGACCACCACGATGGGGCGGCCCGGCGGCTCGGCCCGGACCAGGCGGCGGATCACCTCGTCGGCGGTCTCGCCCTTGCGCGAGAACAGCACCCGCACGCCGCGCGGCGGGGCGGGCAGGCCGTGCACCCGCTCGGCCCCGTCGAAGACCACGGTCACCTCGGCCCCGGTCTGCGCGGCGACCCCGCCCATGCCACTGACGAGCCGGTTGCGCTGCTGCTCCAGCGACATCTCGGCGAAGCCGCGCTTGGTCACGTTGTAGCCGTCGACGACCAGGTGCGCCTTGGGCAGCGCGAGCAGCTGGGCCAGCCGCGCCGGGTCGTCGGCGTCCTGGGCGCGGTTGGTCGCGGTGGGGGCGCCGGCCATGTCCGCGTACGCCGCCGCGACGGTGTCGCCCGGCAGCACCTTCGCCGGGTCCAGCGCCAGCTCCCGGCGCAGCCCCACGGCGGCCTGCCCGATGGTCTCCAGCAGCAGCCACAGCCGCGCCTCGTCGACGGCCCGGGTGTCGCGGGCGGCCTGGCGCGCGTCCCCCGCCGCCGCCTCGGCGTCGGCAAGCCGGGACCGCAGCCGGCGCAGTTCGGCCTCGTGGTCGCCATGCCCCTTGGCGGCCCGGCCCTTCTCGATGGAGAGCAGCTCGTTGGCCCGTTTGAGCTGGGCCTGCGCGTCACGTAACGCCTTGCCGCTCGCGCGGGCCTCCTCACGCACCTGGCCCAGCTCGTCGCGCACCCGGGCCAGCTCGTCGCGCAGCTTGTCGGCCTCGACCCGGGCGACGGCGCGGTCGTGCTCGGCACGGGCGGCCCGCGTCTCGGCGTCGCGGATGTGCTCGGCGACGGCGGTGCTCTCCGCCTCGGCGGCGACCGCCTGCCCGGCGGCGTCGAGCAGCTCGCGCCAGCCCGCGGGGCGGGCCAGGTAGGCCAGCGCGGCGACCTCGATGGGGTCGGCGGCGGCCGGCGCCATGCCGCCGAGCACCGCCGAGCCCAGCTCGCCCGCGTCGGCCAGCACCCGGCCGCTGATCCGCTGCCGGAACACCGAGTCGGCGGTGAGCTGCGCCGCGATGGCCGCGCCGCCGAGCCGGGCCCGGCGGTTGGGCGCGAACTTGGCGACCTTGCGTAGCGCGACCGGCATCTCGTCGTTGGGCAGGGCGGTCAGCACGGCCGCCGCCAGGGCGACCACGCGCTGGCGGATGGGCTCGGAGAGGATCGGCTCAGGCATGAAGTCAGCCGCCCCCACCGGGTCACCGGAGGAGGCGTCGAACGAAAGTTCAGCGGCTGACATGGTCCTAGTGTTCCACCGACTTACCGATCTTGTCGCTCAGGTTCGCGGCTCGCCGTCTCCGCCGACCACCCATGTCGTACCGGACGTTTAGCGTCCGGTCTGTGCCGTCCCCGTCCCAGGTGCCGTCCGCGCGCCCCGCCGCGCCCGGTGACCGATTCGAACAGCCCACCCTCGACGGCATGCTGGCCGATCCCCTGCAGCTGGACCTGCGGCACACCACGTTCGTCGTGCTCGACCTGGAGACCACCGGCGGCGCGCCCGACGGCGCGGGCATCACCGAGATCGGCGCGGTCAAGGTGCGCGGCGGCGAGGAGCTGGGCTCCTTCGGCACGCTGGTCAACCCGGGCGTGCCTATCCCGCCGTTCATCACCGTGCTGACCGGCATCACCACCGCGATGACGATCGAGGCCCCGCCGATCGAGGCGGTGCTGCCCTCGCTACTGGAGTTCCTGTCCGGCGCGGTGCTGGTCGCGCACAACGCGCCGTACGACACCGGTTTCCTCAAGGCGGCCTGTGCCGCGCACGGCTACCGCTGGCCCAACCCGCGGGTGGTGGACACCGTCGCGCTGGCCCGCCGCGTGCTGCTGCGCGACGAGGTGCCCAACAACAAGCTGGGCACCCTGGCCGCCTACTTCCGGGTCGGCGACCAGCCCAACCACCGGGCGATGGACGACGCGCGGGCCACCGTGGGGGTGCTGCACGCGCTGATCGCCCGGCTCGGCGGGCACAAGGTGCACACGCTCGGCGACACCATCGAGTTCGTCAAGGCGGTCGCGCCGGTGCAGCGGGCCAAGAAGCACCTGGCCGAGAACCTGCCGCACGCGCCGGGGGTGTACCTGTTCCGGGCCGCCGACGACCGCCCGCTCTACGTCGGCACGTCCAACGACATCGCCACCCGGGTGCGCAGCTACTTCACCGCCGCCGAGCGCCGGGCCCGGATCAAGGAGATGCTCGGCGCGGCGGTGCGGGTGGACGCGGTCGAGTGCGCCCACGCGCTGGAAGCGCAGGTCCGCGAGCTGCGGCTGATCGCGGTGCACGCGCCGCCGTACAACCGGCGCTCCAAGCACCCCGAGCGGGTGCAGTGGCTGAAGCTGACCGCCGAGGCCTTCCCCCGGCTGTCCGTGGTCCGGCAGCTGACCGCCGACGGCGCCGCCTACCTGGGGCCGTTCGCCGGGCGGGCGACGGCGCAGGCCGCGGTGGACGCCATCCACGAGGCACTGCCGCTGCGCCAGTGCACGCCCCGGCTGTCGGCGCGCAAGGCCTCGCCCGCCTGCGCGCTGGCCGAGCTCGGCAAGTGCCCGGCCCCCTGCCAGCTGTCGATCAGCGTCGAGGAGTATGACGCGCAGGCCGCCGCGCCGCTGCGGGCCGCGTTCGACGGCGACCCGGACGCGGTGGTGGACCCGCTGCTGGCCCGCATCCGCAAGCTGTCCGACGCGCAGCGCTACGAGGACGCCGCGGCGGTGCGCGACCGGCTCGCCGCCTTCCTGCGGGCGGCCGTGCGCATGCAGCGGCTGTCCGCGCTGACGTCGATCGAGGAGCTGATCGCCGCCCGGCGCACCGAGCGCAACGCCTGGGAGATCGCCATCGTGCGGCGGGGCCGGCTGGCCGCCGCGGCGACCGCGGAGCCGGGCGTCCATCCGCGACGGACCCTGGACGTGCTGCGGCCCACCGCCGAGACGGTGCTCGCCGCGCCCGGCCCGACACCGGCGGCCACGCCCGAGGAGACCGAGCGGATCCTGGACTGGCTCGAACGCCCGGAGACCCGCCTGGTGGAGGCGACGTCGGGCTGGGCCTCCCCGGCCCGCGGCGCGGCGCGCTGGAAGATGCTCCTTCAGGCGGGGCGCTAGCCCCCGCAGCGTCACTGTCGACATACCCGTTCGGCCATTACTTGACCGAACGCATGAAAGGTCTTGACCATTCGGCTACGACGTTCGTTACTAGGCTATGGAGCGATATCCAGAGATCTCTCGGAAGTGGGCAGTCGTGACGGGGCGTCGAGGCCGCGTACGTGCCACGCGACGCTCCACCTCCACGCGGTGAGGGGGGTGTCCTCAGTGGACGCGGAAGCCGCCACGGTGGCAGCGGGGATTCCGGTCACGGGCCGGGCCGGGGAGAGCATGCTCACCACCCGGCTCAGAGCGATGCTCAGCTGGCCGAACGCACGGGAACGGTCCACCGTCCCCGCCGACCCGGTCACCGCTCTGATCAAGGCACACCACCAGGTGCACTCCGGCTCCGACGTCGCCCTGCTGCGCCGCGCCTACCTGGTCGCCGAGCGCATGCACCGCGGCCAGATGCGCAAGAGCGGCGACCCCTACATCACCCACCCGCTGGCCGTCGCGGAGATCCTGGCCCACCTCGGCATGGACGGCACGACCCTGGCCGCGGCGCTGCTGCACGACACGGTCGAGGACACCAGCTACACCCTGGCGCAGCTGCGCGCGGACTTCGGCCCGGACGTCGCGCACCTGGTCGACGGGGTCACCAAGTTCGACAAGGCGCACTTCGGCGCCCGCGCGGAGGCCGAGACCATCCGCAAGATGATCGTCGCCGCGGGGCAGGACATCCGGGTCCTCGTCATCAAGCTCGCCGACCGGCTGCACAACATGCAGACCCTCGACGCCCGCTCGGCGGCCTCACGCGCCCGCATCGCCGGCGCGACCCGCGAGGTGCTGGTGCCGCTCTGCGACCGGCTCGGCATCCAGGCGCTCAAGCGCGAGCTCGAGGACAAGGTGCTGCTCTTCCTCGACCCGGAGGAATACGAGCGCATCGACGGCATGGTCTCCAACCGCCCGGACTGGAACGACTACGTCCAGAACCTGGTCACGCTGGGCCGGGGCGCGCTGCGCAAGGAGAAGCTCGACGGCCGGGTGAAGCCGCGGCCGCGGCACTACTACTCGATCTGGAAGGACACCCAGCAGGCGGGCAGCCCCGTGCCGATGGACCTGCCCCGCATCGTGGTGATCCTCGACGGCGACGACCCCGACTGCTATGCCGCCCTGTGCGCGGTGCACCAGCAGTGGAAGCCGATCCCCGGCCGGTTCAAGGACTTCATCGCGGCGCCGAAGAACAACCTCTACCGCTCGCTGCACACCACGGTGCTGGGCCCAGGCGACCAGATGGTCGAGGTGCTGATCCGCACCGAGCAGATGCACCGCGCGGTGGAGTACGGCGTCGTCGCCCCGTTCCGCTACCCGACCCGCCCGTCGCGGCGCGGCGGGGCGCTGCGCGTGTTCAACCCGCGCACCGCCCCCCGGGAGGTCGCGCCCGCGCCGCGCCAGCACGGCGAGCACGCCTGGCTGCGCCGTGCGCTGGACCTGGAGCAGGCCGCGCCGGACGCGGTGCAGTTCGTCGAGACGCTGCGCTGCGACCTGGCCGAGCAGCAGATCCAGGTCTTCGCCTGGGGACGCCAGCTGCTGCTGCCCGAGGGCGCCAGCCCGGTGGACGTGGCATACGAGCTGGGCACCCGCACCGGCGACCGCTGTGTCGCGGCGACCGTGAACGGCGTGCTGACCCCGCTCAACGCCGCACTGACCGACGGCGACGTGGTCGACATCCTGGTCAGCCGGGCGCGCAACCATCCCGGCCCGCGCCGGGAGTGGCTCGAGTTCGTCAAGGCCCCCAACGCCCGGCTGCGGCTGAGCCGCCGGTTCACCGAACCGGAGGTCGCCGCCGGCACCGTCAGCGACCGGCTGCAGCTGGGCCGGGCCGCGATCGGGCTGGCCCTGCGCCGCCGGGACCGGGCGCTCGCCGACGAGCAGCGGCTGATCAGCCTCGCCCAGGCGCTGGACTACCCCGATCTCGACACGCTGCTGATCGCGGTGGCCGAGCACCGGGTGTCCGCGGACACCATCGTCGATCAGCTCATCGCCAGCGTCGACAACCAGAACGACGCGGGCCGTGCGGCCCCGGTGAACGTGGTCGCCCCGCGCGGCGAAGCCGCTGCCACGCCGCCGCGACGCTCGTCGACTAGCCTGGCAAGGTGAAGAACGAGCCCCGCACGGCCGATCCCGGCAGCCTGGTGAAGCGGCGCTCGCCGCTGCGCACGAAACTCGTCTCGTTCGGCTACGGCGTCTTCTACCGCATCCCGCCACGCTGGCGGAGCCGGATGGTCAAGCTGGTGACGGCGCGTTACTCGGTGGGCTCGGTGGTGCTCATCTTCGACAGCGAGGCCGACGGCCCGGAGCGCATCCTGCTGCTGCGCCAGCCGCCGGGACGCGGCTGGACACTGCCCGCCGGGCTGCTGGAGCGGCGGGAGGCCCCGATCATGGCGGCCTGCCGCGAGGCGGGCGAGGAGACCGGCATCCGGCTCACTCCCGACCAGGTCACCCCGGCGGTGCCGAACGCGGTGGTGCACCACCGCGGGCACTGGGTGGACATGGTCTTCACGGCCCGGGTGCCCGCCGCCCGCACCGCGCTCAGCGTGGACGGCGCGGAGGTGTGGGAGGCCCGCTGGCACGCCCTCGACGAGCTGCCGGTGGTGACCCCGGCGACGGCCCGGCTGCTCGGCCACTACGGCATCGGGCCGGAGGCGCACCTGCGCGACGAGGTGGACGTGGCGCGATGAGAGCTCCCGACGACGTCTGCGCCGTGGTGCTGGCCGCGGGGCTGGGCACGCGGCTGCGGCCGCTGACCATGCTGCGGCCCAAGGCACTGGTGCCGGTCGGCAACATGACGTTGCTGGACCGCACGCTCGAACGGCTGGCCGAGGTCGGGTTGACCGGCCCGGACCGGGTCGCGGTCAACACGCACTGGCTGGCCGGGCAGATCGCCGAGCACGTCGACGGCCAGGTGCGGCTGTCCTTCGAGGAGGAACCGCTGGGCACCGCCGGCGCGCTGGGCAACCTGCACGGCTGGATCGACGGGCGGGCGGTGCTGGTGCTCAACGCCGACGCTTACGTCGCGGCCGACGCCCCGGAGGACCTGGCGGCGCTGCTGTCCGGCTGGGACGGCAGCCGGGTGCGGATGCACGGCGTCAAAGCCGGGCTGCCCGACCCGTTCCACGGCTACAACTTCGCCGGCGCCTCGCTGCTGCCCGCCGCCGACGTCGCGGCCCTGCCCGACAAGCCGCGCGAACTGGTGCGCACCACCTGGCGCCCGGCCGAGCAGAGCGGGCGGCTCGACGTGATCCCGCTGCCGGGCCGCTACCTCGACTGCGGCACGCCCGCCGACTACCTCGCCGCGAACCTGCACGCCGCCGGCGGCGTGAACCTGTTCGGCGACGATGTGCAGGTCACCGGCGAGGCCCACGGCAGCGTGCTCGGGGCCGGCTCCCGGGTGGACGGTGCCGTGCGCGACTGCGTGCTGTGGCCCGGCGCGTACGTCGCCCCGCACGAGAACCTGCACCGCGTGATCCGGGTAGGCCGGGACCTCACCGTCCCCGCGGCATAGCATGACCCCGTAGACCCGATACAGTGATCATGAACTTGTGGCACGGGTCGACGGCGTGTCGCGGCCACAACTTCATGATCGACAGACGCACGACGCGAGGAGTCTCCGGTGATCACAGCGATCGTTCTCATCGACTGCGCGACCGACGCGATCCCGGAGGTCGCCGAGGAGCTGGCCAACCTGGAGGGTGTCAGCGAGGTGTACTCCGTCGCCGGCGGCGTCGACCTGATCGCCGTGGTACGGGTGCGCGAGTTCGACCACATCGCCGAGGTCATCGCGGGTGGCATCTCGAAGGTGCCCGGTGTGCTCAACACCGACACGCACATCGCGTTCCGCTCGTACTCGCGCCACGACCTGGAGCAGGCGTTCGCCATCGGCTTCTGAGCACGCGGGCGACCCCCGCGGAGCGGCCCGCGTCACACCCGGCGCTTCTTACTTGCGAGTAACGTCGCGGTCTAGGCTGCTGCCATGCAGCTCACCGTGGACCGCGGCAGCGACCGGCTCGGCGTCCAGCTCCACCCGGCGCAGGCCCCCGACGCGCCCCTGGTCGTCATCTTCCCGGCGATGGGCGTGCCGGCCGGCTACTACACCCGCTTCGCGCACTCGCTGAACGAGGCCGGCCTCGGCGTCGCGGTGGCCGACCTGCGCGGCACCGGCACCAGCGCGCCGCGCCCCGCGCGGGACAGCCGGTACGGCTACACCGAGCTCGCCGACGACGTCGCCGCGGTGCTCGACGCGCTCGCCGAACACCGGGCCGGGCGGCCCACGGTCCTGCTCGGACACTCGCTCGGCGGGCAGGTCTGCGTGCTGCACCTGGCCCGCGAAGCCGCCCGCGGGGCTGGCCACAGCGTGGACGGGCTGGTCCTGATCGCGGTCGGGCTGCCGTACTGGCGCACCTACCCGCGCGGGCAGCGGCTCGGCGTGCTCGCCATGACCCAGTTCGTCAACGCCGTCTCCGCCGTGCTGCGGGTCTGGCCCGGCTGGGGCTTCGGCGGCCGCCAGGCCCGCGGCGTCATCAAGGACTGGGCCCACACCGCCCGCCACGGCCTGTTCCCCGCCCACCTGGGCGTCCGGCAGGGCCTGTCCCAGGTGGACCTGCCGGTGCTCGCGATCAGCGTCGACGACGACCAGTACACCCCGCCGGAGACCACCGACCACCTGGTCGCCGCCCTGCCCGGGGCGCAGGTCCACCGCGACCACCTCAGCTCCGCCGACGCCGCCGCACCCCTGGACCACTTCAAGTGGGTCAAGGCGGGCGCGGCCCTGGCCCCCCGCATCACCGCCTGGCTCCCGATCCGCCACTGACCACCCGCCGCAACCGGCGCGGGCGGGATCCGCACCAAGGTCTTTCGATTTGCCAGGCACCTGGGCGAATGTGGGCCCAAGATACGCACAGGTGCCAGGCAAGTCCGACGGTCAAGAGGCGGTGCGGGGCGTCAGGCCGTGATGGGCAGGGTGGCGTAGCCGCGGAAACCGAGGCGGTCGCGGCGGGTGGGCACGCCTGCGGAGCGCAGGTGGGGCAGCTTGGCCAGCAGGAGCGGGAAGGCGACCTGGGCCTCCAGCCGAGCCAGCGGCGCGCCCAGGCAGTAGTGCGCGCCCGCGCCGAACGACAGTGACGGCACGGACGGGCGGTCCGGCAGGAAGCTGTCCGGCGCGGTGAAGCGGCGCGGGTCCCGGCCCGTCGCGGCGAGCACCACCAGCAGTTCGGTGCCCTCGCGCAGGTCGACTCCGGCCAGCTCGGTGTCCTGTCCGACGTATCGCGAGGTCACCTGCACCGGCGGGTCCAGGCGCAGCATCTCCTCGACGTACGCCGCGGTCAGGTCCGGGTCGGCGCGCAGCCGGGCCAGGTGCTCCGGCCGGTCGAGCAGCATGGCCAGGCCGTTGCCGAGCAGGTTGGTGGTCGTCTCGAACCCGGCGACCAGCAGCAGCACCAGGTGCGCGACGAGTTCCGCGCCGCCGATCCGGCCGTCCGCGCCCGCCGCCAGCAGATCACTGATCATGTCGTCGCCGGGTTCGCGCTGCCGCCGCGCCAGCAGGTCGACGAAGTACTCCGCCAGCTCGTCGCTTGCCGCGTCGGCGCGGGCCAGCTCCTGGGGGTCGCCGGCGAACACCTCCAGGGCCAGGGTCAGGTCATGGGCCCGCGGCCGGAACCAGTCCCGGTCGGCGGCGGGCACCCCGAGCAGAGCGCAGATCACCGACACCGGCAGCGGATACGCCACCGTGTCCATGAAGTCCACCGGCCCGCCCGCGGCCGCGATCGGCTCGACGAGCTCCTCGGCCAGCGCGGTGACGTCGGCGCGCAGTGCCGCGACCCGGCGGGCGGTGAACGCCGAGCCGGCCAGCCGGCGCAGCCGGGTGTGGTCGGGCGCGTTGTGCCACAGCATGGTGCGGCTCAACCACTGCCAGGAGGCGACGGTGCGCCAGCCGGGCATCGCCAGGTCCAGCGCGACGGCGTCGGTGACCCGAAACGAGGCGTCCCGCAGCACCTGGTCGGCCTCGGCATACCCGGTGACGACGGCGAACCCGTCGCCCAGCGACGCCACCGGCCCGGCCGAGCGCAGCCGCTCGTAGTGCGGGTAGGGATCGGCCCGCCCCGCCGTCGTGGCCAGTGCCTGCATCGCCGCCAGTGCGTCCTGCATCGCCGCTCCCCCACGTCGCCGTCCCTGTGCGAAGACTACGACGGGCGGGCGAGCCCGGGCGGCATCGAGCGTGCCGGGCGGGGCCGGGATCAGTTCGGCATGAGCGACATCGGACGGCAGCCCGTGCCGGTGTGCGTCGACGCGCAGCAGTTCACGGACCACGCGCGGTTGAAGATCGCGTGCCGGGCGACACCCTGCGGAACGGCGGTCCCGCGCGTCGCCGGTGCGGTGCCCGTGCCGCGCTTGCCGTCCTGGTGTGCCGTGAACATGTGCTGCCTCCCGGGGGTCGGATGAGTCACGACTATGCCATGGCCCTCCTGCAAGATCCGTCCGGATCGGCTCGTCCGCCCGTGTGACCGTGCCCACGCGACCGCCCGGACGACGAAGGGGCACCCGCCGCGGCGGGTGCCCCTTCGTCGTCAAACCGTTGCCGGATCAGGGTTTGCCGGAGGTGACTTCCTCGCGCGGCTGCTCCTCCTGCTGCGGCGGCGCCGGCTGCTCGATCGGCCGGAAGAAGCCGCGGACGGCGGGCCCCAGCGCGCCGAGGCGGTTCATCTTCTTCGGCACCGTCCAGCCGACGTACGGCAGGTCGGTGTGGCCGTGCTCGTCGGGGGCGACCAGCGGCTGGTGCACCTCGACGAACCGCCCGTCCGGCAGCCGCTTGATGATGCCGGTCTCGACGCCGTGCGCCAGCACCTCGCGGTCGTGCTGCTGCAGGCCCAGCGAGAGACGGCGGGCGAAGTAGTACGCCAGCGGCGGCAGGATCAGGATGCCGATGCGGCCCGCCCAGGTCATCGCGTTCAGGCTGATGTGGAACTTGTCGGCGACGATGTCGTTGCCGCCGGAGATCGTCAGCACCAGGTAGAACGCCAGCGCCATGGCGGCCAGACCGGTGCGGTCCGGCACGTCACGCGGACGCTGCAGCAGGTTGTGCGACGCGTAGTCCTTCTTCCAGCGCCGTTCGATCCACGGATACGCCATCGGCAGCACCGACAGGATGCCTGGCAGCACGACCGTGGGCCAGAACAGCGGTGGGATGTTGTAGCCGAGGACCCTGATGTCCCAGGCGGGCATCAGACGGGTCGAGCCGTCGAGGAACATGACGTACCAGTCGGGCTGGCTGCCCGCGGACACGACCGCGGCCTCGTACGGGCCGAACAGCCAGATCGGGTTGATCTGGAACAGGCCGCCCATCAGCGCGATGACCGCGAAGACGAGCATGAAGAAGCCGCCCTGCTTGATGACGTAGCGCGGCACGAACCGCTCGCCGACCACGTTCTTGTTCGTCCGGCCCGGCCCCGGCCACTGGGTGTGCTTCTGCACGAAGACCAGACCCAGGTGGATGCTGACCAGCGCGAGCAGGATCAGCGGCAGCAGGAACACGTGCAGGATGTACAGCCGGGACAGGATGATCTCGCCGGGGAACTCGCCGCCGAACAGCGACGTGGTCACCCAGGAGCCGATCACCGGGATGGACAGCATGATCGCCGAGGCGATGCGCAGGCCGGTGCCGGACAGCGCGTCGTCGGGCAGCGAGTAGCCGGCGAAGCCCTCGGTGAAGCCCAGCCAGAACATGCTCAGACCGATGATCCAGTTGAGCTCGCGCGGCTTGCGGAACGCACCGGTCATGAAGATCCGGAACATGTGCACCACGATCGCGGCCATGAACAGCAGCGCCGCCCAGTGGTGCATCTGCCGCATGATCAGGCCGCCGCGCACGTCGAACGACAGGTCCAGCGCCGTCTCGTACGCCCGCGACATGCCCACGCCCTGCAGCGGCAGGTACGAGCCGTCGTAGTGCACCTCCTGCAGCGAGGGCTCGAAGAACAGCGCGAGGAACGTGCCCGTCAGCAGCAGGATGATGAACGAGAACAGCGCGATCTCGCCCAGCAGGAACGACCAGTGGTCGGGGAACACCTTGTTCAGCATGCCGCGCAACGGGGTCGCGACCGGCAGCCGGGTGTCCACCTCCTGCGCGGTCTTGCCCGGGAGGGCTTTCAGGTCAACCTTGCGACGCTTCATGGTCAGTCCTTCTCCCAGAACGCCGGCCCGACCGGCACCTTGTAGTCGCCGGTCGCCACGAGGAAGCCCTCCTTGTCCACGCTGATGGGCAGCATGGGCAGGGACCGCGTCGCCGGGCCGAAGATCGGCCGGGCGTTGTCGGTGATGAGGAACTGGGACTGGTGGCAGGGGCAGAGCAGACGGTTGGTCTGCTGCTCGTACAGGCTCGCCGGGCAACCCGCGTGGGTGCAGATCTTCGAGTAGGCCACGAAGCTGCTCCAGGTGCTGCCCTGGTTGATCGTGTAGAGCCGGCCGTTCAGCTTGGCCGCGTCGTCCTCCCGGAGGTGGATGAGCAGCGTCGGCGAGTCGGCGTAGTGGTTGCTGGCCCCACCCGGGATGTTCGGGAACACCGTGATCTGACCGCCGGTGCTCACCTCCTCGGGCCGCACCAGCGTGCCGTCGTCGTGCATCAGCCGGATCGGGTTCTGCGGCGTGGCGCCGGCGAAGCCCGTCTTGAACAGGATGTCCGGGTGGTGCGGGTCCTTGATCAGCGCGCCGATCGGCACGGCCGCGGCGGCCAGACCCAGCGGGGCCAGGCCGAGCAGCGACCACTTCAGGATCGGCCGCCGGCCCAGGCCCATCTCGTCGCCGAGGTACTGCAGCGTGGTGCCGGTGAGCTTCTGCTCCTCCGGCGACGACGGGCCGTCGTGCCGCTCCTGGATCGCGATCTCGTGCGGGAGCAGCTTCTTGCCCCAGGTCAGGATGCCCAGACCGACGCCGACCAGGGCCAGGCCCAGGGTCAGGCCGAGGACCGGCGTGTAGTACTTGCTGGCGTGCGGGCCGAGCTGGTACTCCCACGGCCACCAGATGAAGGCGATCACGAACAGGGTCGACATGATGCCGGTGAGCAGGAAGAAGAAGGCGACGATGCGGGTCATGCGCCGCTCGCCCTTCGAGCCCGGCGGGTACTGCGGCTCGTAGTGGACGATCTCCACGCCGTCGCGCCGCGCACCCTCGCGCACGATGTCGAACCTGGTCAGGTTCGGATTGTCCAGGTCGACGCCCGCGGCGTCGCGCACCTGGGTGTTCGTGTCACTCATGACTTACCCGCAATCCACAGCGCTGCGAAAACCAGAGCCACGACGCCGACCAGGAAGATGGCCAGGCCCTCGGTGACCGGGCCGAACCGGCCGAGGCCCCAGCCGCCCGGGTCGCTGTCGCTCTTCAGGTTCTGCACGTAGGCGATGATGTCGAACTTGTCCTGCGGCGACAGCTCGTTGTCACCGAAGACCGGCATGTTCTGCGGTCCGGTGAGCATCGCCGCGTAGATCTGCCGGTCGGTGGCCGGCTCCAGGCTCGGGGCGAACTTGCCGCTGGACAGCGCGCCGCCGCCGCCGGAGAAGGCGTGGCAGGACGAGCAGTTGATCCGGTACAGCTCACCGCCGCGGGCGATGTCGCCCTTGGACGCGAAGTCCTCACCCTCCGGGAGCTGAGGGCCGCCGCCCAGCTCCTGGATGTACGCGCCGAGCTGCCGGGCCTGGTCCACGGTGTACTGCGGGTCCTTGCGCTCGGCCTGTGCCTCCTGGCGGGCGGCCGGCATGCGGCCCGTCTCCACCTGGAACTCGACGGCCGCAGAACCGACGCCGATCAGGCTCGGACCGCGGCCGGCCACGCCCTGCGCGTTCGCGCCGTGGCAGGTAATACAGCTCACGTCGTACAGCGCCTTGCCGGCCTCGGCGGCCGGGGTGAGCGGGGCGGCGCCCTGGGCTCCGCCGGGCGCGACGATCGCGTAGATGCCGCCCGCGAAGACCAGCGCGGCGAACATGCGCAGCGCCGAGTTCAGCCGCCGGCGTGCTCGGCCGCGCTGCTTGGGCGCACCCGCCGCCGGGCGTGGGGTGTCTGGTGTCATGGCCGAGCTCACATCCGCTCCAGCAGGTAGATCATGAAGAAGAGGCCGACCCAGACCACGTCGACGAAGTGCCAGTAGTACGACACCACGATCGCCGAGGTCGCCTGCGCCGGCGTGAACCGTCCCATGGTGGTGCGGATCATGTAGATGATGAAGGCGATCAGACCGCCTGTCACGTGCAGGCCGTGGAAGCCCGTGGTCAGGTAGAACATCGACCCGAACCCGTCAGCGTTGATCTTGATGCCCTCGCTGACCAGCACGCGGTACTCGTTCACCTGGCCGAGCACGAACGTCAGGCCCATCAGGAACGTGATGGTGAACCAGAGCCGCAGCCCGTACACGTCACCCCGCTCCGCGCGCAGCACGCCGATCTGACAGGTGATGGAAGACAGCACCAGGATCGTCGTGAAGAACACCGCGTACGGGAGATTGAGCACGTGGGAGTGCTGGATCCACTGATCGTAGTCCGCGGCGCGGATCGCGAAGAACATCGCGAAAAGCGCGGCGAAGAACATGAGTTCGCTGGAGAGCCACACGATCGTCCCGACGCTGACCATGTTGGGCCTGGTCAGGGAGTGGATCCTGCTCTTGTCGATGGCTGAGGCGGCAGTCACGCGGTCATTATTGCCCCCTACCTGCATCGGTGAGCGTCGGGGTGCCTGGTTGGCGGCGTGTCGCGACCCGGCGAAGTGCCGCCGCCGACGACGGTCTAGCCTCGGGTGGTGCCGCCTGTCGATCATTTCATCGCGCTGACCTCGCACGTTGCGACCTTGACCGCCGAGACTCCCCCGTTCACCGTGGCGACACTGGTGACCGGAGCCCGGCTCGACTCGTGGCTCGCGGTCGGCCTGCTGCTGGCGGGTGCGCTATATCTCTACGGCACCCACCGGCTGCGAATGCGCGGCGACCGGTGGCCGGTGGGGCGCACCATCGCCTTCCTCGGTCCCGGTCTGGGCACGCTGGCCCTGGTCACCGTGAGCGGGATCGGCGGCTACGACACCACGCTGCTGTCGGTGCACATGCTGCAGCACATGGCGCTGTCCATGGTCGCGCCGATCTTCCTGGCGCTGGGTGCGCCGGTCACGCTCGCCCTGCGTACGCTGCCCGCACGCCCCCGCCGCACCCTGCTGGCGGCGCTGCACAGCAAGGTCGCCGCGGTGCTGGCGTTCCCGCTGGTCGCGTTCGGCATCTTCGTGGCCAACCCGTTCGCGCTGTACTTCACCAGCCTGTACGAGCAGACGCTGCGGCACGAGTGGCTGCACGAGGTGATGCATGCGCACTTCATCGCCACCGGCTGCCTGTTCTTCTGGCCCCTGCTGGGCCGCGACCCGCTGCCGGGACGCTGGCCGTATCCGGCCCGCGCGCTGCTGATGCTGTTGAGTGTTCCGTTTCACACCGTGCTCGGGCTCACCATCATGCAGCAGAAGACCCTCCTCGGCGGCGACTGGTATCCGTCGCTGAACCTGTCCTGGATGGATCCCTGGGCCGACCAGGTGACCGCGGGCGGCGTGCTGTGGGCGGGCGGCGAGCTCGTCTCGGTCACCATGCTCGCGGTCCTCGTCGTCCAGTGGATCAAGCAGTCCCGCCAGGAGGCCGCCCGCATCGACCGCCAGCTGGACCGCGAGGAGGCCGCGCAGGCGGCTGCCGACGCCGCCGCGGCGGCCGGGTCGGCGCAGGCCGACGCGGACGGCGCACCGCACGACCACGAGATCACTTCACCGCTTAGGATGAGCGCATGAGTACCAAGACCGTCCTGCTCTACAGCGACGACCCGCAGGTCCGCGACCGGATGCGACTGGCCATCGGCGAGCACCCGACACCCGACCTCGAGGTCGAGTTCGTCGAGGCGTCCACCTACGCCGAGTGCGTCAAGCTGGTGGACGACTACGAGATCGATCTGCTGGTGCTGGACGGCGAGGCGACTCCGGGCGGTGGCCTGGGCGTGGCGCGTCAGCTCAAGGACGAGATCGACGAGTGCCCGCCCTGCTGTGTCGTCATCGCCCGCTCGGCCGACCGCTGGCTGGCGGCGTACGCCCGCGTCGACGCGACGCTGGTGCACCCGCTGGACCCGATCGAGACCGCGAAGGTCATCGCTCCGCTCCTGAACGACGACTACGTCGTGGCCGCCTGACGAGAGCACCGCGCGCCACGCCCTTCACCCCTGGAGGCCCGATGGGCGACCGGAACACCTGGCCCCACCTGCTCGGCGCGCTGCTGCGCCGGGAGGAGCTCACGCCGGACGACACGGCCTGGGCCATGGGCGAGATCATGTCGGGCGTGGCGACACCGGCGCAGATCGCCGGGTTCGCGCTGCTGCTGCGCGCCAAGGGCGAGACCGCCGGCGAGGTGTCCGGCCTGGTCGCGACGATGCTGGCGAACGCGGCCCCGCTGCCGCAGACCGACGAGCAGCGCACGGCCACCCTGGACGTGGTCGGCACCGGCGGCGACCAGGCGCACACGGTCAACATCTCGACGATGTCGGCGATCGTCGCCGCGGGCGCCGGGGCCCGTGTGGTCAAGCACGGCAACCGGGCCGCCTCCTCGTCCTGCGGCACCGCCGACGTGCTGGAGTTCCTCGGCATCCCGCTGGACCTCACCCCGGAGCAGGTGTCCGCCGTCGCCGAGGAGGCCGGCATCACGTTCTGCTTCGCCGCCACGTTCCACCAGGGCCTGCGCCACGCCGGCGGGGTGCGCCGCGAGCTGGGTGTGCCCACCGCGTTCAACTTCCTCGGCCCGCTGACCAACCCGGCCCGGCCGCGCGCGGGCGCGATCGGCTGCGCCGACGTCCGGATGGCCGGGGTCATGGCGCAGGTGTTCGCCGACCGCGGTGACACGGTCCTGGTGCTGTGCGGCGAGGACGGCCTGGACGAGTTCACCACCGCCGCCCCGACGCGCGTCTGGGTGGCTCGTGGCGGGCAGGTCACCCCACTCACCGTCGACGCCGCCGACCTCGGCGTGACCCGATCCGCCGCGGGCGATCTGCGCGGCGGCGACGTGTCGCTCAACGCCGAGGTGGTGCGCCGCCTGCTGGGCGGGGAGACCGGCCCGGTGCGCGACGCCGTCCTGGTCAACACCGCGGCCGGGCTGACCGCCCACGACTGGGCGGTCAAGGGCGTGGGCCCCGCCGATCCGGACACCGGAGTCGAGGAGCTGACCGACGCGCTGCACGCGAACATGCGCCGCGCCGCCGAGGCCGTCGACTCCGGCGCGGCGTCGGCCGTGCTGGAGCGCTGGATCGCCGCCGCGGCGGCCGCGAAGTACGCCCAGTAGCGCCGACAAAGCAAATGAAACCGGCCCCCTCCGATGCGGAGGGGGCCGGTTTCATTTGCTTTCGGTACGCGGGCTCAGTGCTCCGCGGTGCGCCGGGTGCCGGTGTAGTACTCGAACAGCATGGCCGAGGTGGACAGCAGCACGCACACGATGCCGAGCCCGATCAGCCACCACATCCAGAACACCAGGCCGAGCGAGGCGATCAGCGCCGACAGCGCGATGCCGAACGGCCAGTAGCTGCCCGGGCTGAAGAAGCCCAGCTCGCCGGCGCCGTCCGCGATCTCCGCGTCGAGCCGGTCCTCCGGGCGCGGGTCGATGCGCCGCGAGACGAACCAGAAGTATCCGCCGCACATCGTGCAGAGCAGGAACGACAGCACCAGCGCGGTGGTGCCGATCCACTCGACCCCGCCCATGGACAGGTCGGTCCACCAGCCGTAGACGACCGCGGCGACGATCAGGAACAGCGCGACGCCGATGAAGATGCGGTATTCGGTCTTCATGTCTCCAGCCTCAGTTCGCGGTGCGCAGGGTCGGGAACGGCTCGGTCGTCGTGGCGTAGGGGACCTCGCCGATCGCCGTCAGCGCCTCCGGAGTGCTCTTGCCCGACTTCAGCGCCGCCACGAACTGCTGGTACTTCTCCGGCGTCACGGCCCGCAGCTCGAAGTTCATCATCGAGTGGTACGTGCCGCACAGTTCGGCGCACCGGCCGACGTAGCTGCCCGTCTGGATGACGTTGACCTCGAACTGGTTGATCACGTTACCGGGGAAGACGTCCCGCTTGAACAGCAGCTCCGGCACCCAGAACGAGTGGATGACGTCGTTGCTGTGCTCGACGAAGCGCACCGTCGTGCCGGTGGGGACGACCACGACCGGGATGTAGTTGCTGTCGCCGGGCGTGCTCTCCACCCTCTCGGCGTCGAGGCCGGGGTTGGAGAGGTAGTTGAACTGCCAGTTCCACTTGAACGCGACGACCTCGACGGTCGCGCCCGGGTCCTTGGTGAGCCGGTTGACGTCGGTCTGCACGACGGCGGTGTAGTAGAACAGCACCGCGATCACCAGGAACGGCAGCACCGTGTAGAGGATCTCGATCGGCAGGTTGAACCGCGTCTGCGTCGGCAGGTCGGCGTCACCGCGCTTGCGGCGGTAGGCCGCCACGCACCAGAAGATCAGACCCCACACGAAGACGCCCACCGCGAGAGCCGCGACGACCGAACCGACCCACAGGTCGTACATCCGCTCGGACTGCTCGGTGATGCCGCCCTGGGGCCAGCCGAATCCATCGAACGCCGCGCCGACGTTGCACCCCGCGAGCAGCGTCACGGCGACGACCGACATCGCGCTCAAGCCGACGGCTCGCCTGCGGGCTCGTGTTGCGACCACCTGCTCCTGCCTCCCTTAGCAGCGCCACCTTCGGACGCACCGGTGAGGGGCGTGACCGACGGTCGCAGAGTACTTCACCCCGGGGCTCCGGCCGGGCCTGGGGTCGGCCCGGTGATCCGGCGTGTCCGCGGGAACTGGTGGCGGCGACGACTGCCGTCACCGCTAGATCACGATACCGTCGAGGGGTGGGAGATCCCCGGCAGGCCGGACCAATCGATCAGGGCGAGAACGTCCGTGGCGCGTACTTCGATGCGGCGACCGCGACGCCGCTGCATCCGGCCGCGCGCGAGGCGCTGCTCGGCGCGCTCGACGACGGCTGGGCCGACCCCGGCAAGCTCTACACCCAGGCCCGCCGGGCACGCCTGCTGCTCGACGCGGCGCGCGACACGTTCGCGCAGGTCCTGGGCGTACGCGCGGACGAAGTGACCTTCACCGGCAGCGGCACCACCGCCGTGCACGCCGCCGTCCTGGGTGGACTCGCCGGCCGCCGCCGCGCCGGAGCGACCCTGGTCCGCTCCGCGATCGAGCACTCGGCCGTGCTGCACGCCGGCGAGCGGCACGTGCGGTCCGGCGGCGCGGAGACCGAGGTGCCGGTGGACCGGCTGGGCCGGGTCGACCTCGACGCGTGGGCGCGGGCGGTGTCGGCGCCCGGTGTGGCGCTCGCCTCACTGATCAGCGCGAGTCACGAGGTCGGCACGGTGCAACCCGTCGCCGCCGCGGCAGCGGCCTGCCGTGACTCCGGCGTGCCGCTGTATGTCGACGCCGCACAGTCACTGGGCCGGCTGCCCGTGCCGGACGGGTGGTCCCTGCTGACCGGCTCGGCTCGCAAATGGGGCGGTCCGCCCGGAGCAGGCCTGCTGGTGGTCCGCAAGGGCACCCGCTGGGTGTCGCCGTACCCCGCGGACGACCGCGAGTCCGGCCGCTTCCCCGGCGCGCCCGACCTGCCCGCGATCCTCGCCGCGGCGGCGTCGCTGCACGCGGTGCACGAGACCGCGGCACAGGAGGGCAAGCGCCTGTCCGAACTGGTGGACCGGGTCCGCGCGACCGTCGCGGCGACCGTGCCCGACGTCGAGATCGTGGGCGACCCGGTGGACCGGCTGCCCCACCTCGTGACCTTCTCCTGCCTGTACGTCGACGGCGAGGCCCTGCTCACCGCTCTGGACCGGCGCGGCTTCGCGGTGTCGTCGGGTTCGGCCTGCACGTCCTCGACGCTCCAGCCCAGCCACGTGCTGGCCGCGATGGGCGTGCTGACCCACGGCAACATCCGGCTGTCGCTGCACCGCGACAGCACCGCCGAGCAGGTCGACCGGTTCCTGGCCGAACTGCCCGGCCTCGTCGCGGCGCTGCGGGCGGAGGTAGGCATGTGACAGCCGACACCCCGGCCGACGTACTCGACTGCCTGGGGCAGCGCTGCCCGCTACCGGTGATCGCGCTGGCCAAGCGGCTGCCCGCGGTGCCCGTCGGCGCGGTCGTCCGGGTGCTCGCCGACGACCCGGCAGCCGCCGTGGACATTCCCGCCTGGTGCCGCATGCGCGCCCAGCAGTACCTCGGCGCGGTCTCCGCAGACGGCTCCCCCGCCTTCGACGTCCGCCGCCTCACCTGACCTGCCCCGCGGAGCGCGCTTCCCGGCCGAATAGACGCTGGCCTATCACATCGAAAATCCGACACTCAGATTCGATGTAATAGGCCAGCGTCGATAGCAAACCGGAGGCGCGTGCCCCCCGGGTCAGTTCAGGTGCGGGCGGATGTCGGCGGCGGCGTCGTCGCCGTAGGACTCGGCCAGGCGCTTGAGGAAGTTGTCCGGCTCGACCTCGTACTCCTGCGTGCCGACGGTCTCCAGGACGAGCGTGGCCAGCAGCGCGCCGACCTGCGCGGCGCGCTCCAGGCCCAGACCCCAGGACAGCGCGGCGAAGAAGCCGGCGCGGAAGCCGTCCCCGACGCCGGTCGGGTCGTACACCTGGATCTCGCGGGCGACCGGCACCCGGATCGGCGCGAAGCCGCGGCCGGTGATCTGGACACCGTTCTTGCCGAGCGTGGTGACCCGCACCTTGACCCGGTCCAGCACCTCGTCCGAGGTCAGGCCGGTCTTCTGCTCCAGCAGCGAGTTCTCGTACTCGTTGGTGAGCAGGTACTCCGCGCCGTCGATGAGCTGGAGCACCTCGTCGCCGCCCATGCGGGCCAGCTGCTGGGACGGGTCCGCGGCGAACGGGTAGCCCCGGTCGCGGCACTCCTGCGAGTGGCGCACCATCGCCACCGGGTCGTTCGCGCCGACGATGACCAGGTCGAGGCCGTCGAGGCGCCGGTGCACCGGGGACAGCTCGATGTTGCGGGCCTCGCTCATGGCGCCGGCGTAGAACGAGGCGACCTGGCACAGGTCCTCGTCGGTGGTGCAGACGAAGCGGGCGGTGTGCGCCACCTCACTGACGTGCACCGAGTCACAGTCGACGCCGTGGCGCTCCAGCCACGATCGGTAGTCGGCGAAGTCCGCGCCGACCGCGCCGACCAGGGCCGGGCGCAGGCCCAGCTTGGCCATGCCGAAGGCCATGTTGGCCGCCACGCCGCCGCGCCGGATCACGAGATCGTCGACCAGGAAGGACAGCGAGACCTTGTCCAGCTGGTCCGCGATGAGCTGGTCCGCGAAGCGGCCCGGGAAGTGCATCAGGTGATCCGTGGCGATCGATCCGGTAACGCAGATCTTCATGGTTGACCTTCAGGTCGGCGAAAGATGGGCGCGGAAAGCGTACCGGTTGGCCGCCACACGACAGCGGCACTCCGGCGGGGCCGGAGTGCCGCTTGTGTCGTCGCCCACATCGGGCGGCGTGAAGCTCAGTTGATCGTGCGACCGATCAGTGACCGTGTCGCACCGCCGCTTCGCGTCAGTGGAAACTGTCGCCGCAGGCGCAGGAGCCGCCCGCGTTCGGGTTGTCGATGGTGAAACCCTGCGCGTCGATGCGGTCGGCGAAGTCGACGGTCGCGCCCGCCAGGTACGGCGCGCTCATCCGGTCGACGACGACCTCGACACCGCCGAACTCGGAAACGATGTCGCCGTCGAGCTCGCGCTCGTCGAAGAAGAGCTGGTAACGCAGGCCGGAGCAGCCACCGGGCTGGACCGCGACCCGCAGCCGGAGGTCGTCGCGACCCTCCTGCTCCAGCAGAGCCTTGACCTTGCCGGCCGCGACCTCGGTGAGGTTGATGCCGGTGGCGTCCGTCTTGATGTCGGGCGTCGTCACGTGGTGCTCCCCAAGCGTGAAGTGCTGATAATCCTTCGAGGTAACGCTAGCGCGCTGCGGTTTGATTCCCCAGAGCGCCTCACTGGCTACTCGCCCAGTGTGGTGTTGATGACTGCGCGGTGCGTGGGCCGCGCCGCGGCGTGCCGTTCTCGCCCGGCGTCGGTGGGGTGCACGAACACCCCGCGCCGGTCGGACGTGCAGAGCTGCCGCTCCACCAGCCCGTCCTTCTCCAGGCGGGCGACCGTGCGGGACAGCGCGCTCTGGCTGAGGTGGATCTGCTCCCCGAGTTCCTGCATGCGCAGCCCGGTGCAGCCCTGCGCGCCGACCAGGCGGTCCAGCACCTCGAACTCGCTCATGCCGAGCTTGTGCTGCTCCTGCAGCGCGCTCTCCAGCGCGCACGAGAGCGCGGCGTACTGCCGGGACAGCTCCCGCCACGCCTTCACGGCCACGTCGTCGTGCATGCCCGGAGCTTAACATGCAGGTGCAGTAAATGTGAACGCATTTTATGCTTGCGCATTCAATGCACGTGCAACTAACGTACCCACCATGTCCTCCACCGCGACGCTGTCGCCACCTGCCCCTGCCACCCCTCCTCCGGCCCCCGCGGACCAGCGCTGGACCCCGCGGCTGTGGGGAACCCTGCTGGTGCTGTGCGCGGTGCTCTTCCTCGACGGCCTCGACATCTCGATGGTCGGCGTCACGCTCCCGGCCATCCAGTCCGACCTCGGTCTGTCCACCGCCACGCTGCAGTGGATCGTCAGCGGCTACGTGCTCGGCTACGGCGGCCTGCTCCTGCTCGGCGGGCGCACCGCCGACCTGCTCGGCCGCCGCCGGGTGCTGCTGATCGCGCTCGCCGTCTTCGCCGGCGCGTCCGTGCTCGGCGGCCTGGTCGAGGACGGCACGCTGCTCATCGCGACGCGGTTCATCAAGGGCCTGGCCGCGGCGTTCACCGCGCCCGCCGGACTGTCCATCCTGACGACGACCTTCCCCGAGGGGCCGGTGCGCAACCGGGCGCTGGGCATCTACACCGTGTTCGGGGCCAGCGGCTTCTCCTCCGGCCTGATCCTGGGCGGGCTGCTCACCGAGATCGACTGGCGGGTGACCTTCCTGCTGCCCGCGCCGCTGGCGCTGATCGCCCTCGTCGCCGGGCTGCGCCTGCTCCCGCGCGACGGCGTCCGCAACCCCGGCGGTTACGACGTGCTCGGCGCGGCCACCTCGACGGGCGCGCTGCTGCTGCTGGTGTTCACCGTCGTCAACGCCCCCGAGGCGGGCTGGACCTCACTGCGCACCCTCGGCTCGCTGGCCGTGGTGGCCGCGCTCGCCGCCGCCTTCGTGATCGCCGAGCGCACCGTGGCCCACCCGCTGGTGCGGCTGGGCATCTTCGCCAACCGCAGCCTGGTCCGGGCCGACCTCACCGCGATGGCGGTGTCCGGCGGCTACCTCAGCTTCCAGTTCATCGTCGCCCTGTACCTGCAGAACGTGCTGGGCTGGTCGCCGCTGCAGATGGCGCTGTCGCTGCTGCCCGCCGGGATCATCGTGGCGAGTTCCGGCCCGGTGGTCGGCAGGCTGATCACGCGGTACGGCACCCGCCGGCTGATCGCCCTGGGCATGGTCGCTTTCGTCGCCGCGTACGCCCTGTTCCTGCGGGCCGGGCCGGAGCCGGCGTTCCTCACCGTGATCCTGCCGACCGCGCTGCTGCTCGGGCTGGGCTTCGCGCTGAGCTTCTCGGCGCTGAACGTGCAGGCGACCAACGGCGTCGCCGACGACGAGCAAGGGCTGGCCTCCGGGCTGGTGCAGAGCTCCTTCCAGGTCGGCGGGGCGGTCGCGCTGGCCGTCACGTCGGCGGTGGTCGGTGGCGGGGCCATCGTGCCGGGCCGCCTGCCGGACACCTTCCTGGCCGCCATCGGCGTCGTCACCGCGATCTCCCTGCTCGGCCTGCTCGCGGCCGTGCTGGGCCGGTCCGACCGCACGTCCGCGTCCGACTCCGGGGAGGACCGGTCGCTCGCACCGCAGAGCGCGGCCTGAACCGTCTCCACCACCTGAACCATCTCGCCCGCCATCAGAGAGGACTGTCCTATGCGCGCATTGCTGGCCGACAAATCGGCACCCGCCGGGCTGCGGATCGGCGACGCCCCAGACCCCGTGCCCGCGCCGCAGGAGGCGCTGGTCGAGGTCAAGGCGATCTCCTTCAACTACGGCGACGTCTCCCACGTACGCGACCTGCCCGACGGCGCGGTCAGCGGCTGGGACTCGGCCGGCGTGGTGACCGCCGCCGCGGCCGACGGTTCCGGCCCGCCCGTCGGCAGCCGGGTCGTCACCTTCGGCCCCGGGCCCGCCTGGGCCACCCTGCGCGCCGTGCCCACCGGCGAACTCGCCGTGCTGCCCGACAGCGTCGACTTCGGCGCGGCCGCCGCCCTGCCGGTGGCGGGGCTGACCGCGCTGAACGCGCTGCGGCGGCTCGGCCCGCTGCTCGACCGGCGGGTGGTGATCACCGTCGCGGCGGGCGGCGTCGGACGGTTCGCCGTTCAGCTCGGGGCGCTGGCCGGAGCGCATGTCATCGCGGTGGCCGCCCGGCCCGAGCGGGCCGCGGGACTGCGTGAGCTGGGTGCGGCCGAGATCGTCGGCTCGCTCGCCGAGATCGGGGAGCCGGTGCACGGCGCGCTGGACAACGTGGGCGGTCCGGACCTGGCCGCGCTCTGGGAGCTGCTGGCCACGGACGGTGCCGTGATCTCCATCGGAGCCGCCTCCGGCGAGCCGACGGTGTTCCCGGCGTACTCCACCGTCGGGCGGCGGCGCCGGCTGGAGTCGTTCGTCGGCAGCGCCACCGGCGGCAACGGCCCGGATCTGGCGTACCTGGTCGACCTGGTCGCCGCGGGTCGTCTGGACCCGCAGATCGGCTGGCGCGGCGACTGGAACCGGGCGGCCGAGGCGGCCGAAGCCCTCCTCACCCGCCGCGTCAACGGCAAGGCCGTCCTCGACGTCACCTGAGAGAGGAAGGTCAGCGGGACCACTGGCGGGCCAGGCGGGACGCCAGCTCGCGGAGGCCGCGGGCCGGTTCGGCGAGGGCGAGGTCCACGCTGCCGAAATGCTCGACCAGGGCGTACGCCTCGGTGACGCCGGCCGCGCCCTGCTCCCGGCGGCCGGTGGTGACCCGGCCCGCCAGCACCACGCACGGGATGCCGAGGTCACGGGCCGCGCCGGCCAGCCCGGAGATGGCCTTGCCGCGCAACGACTGGTGGTCGAACGAGCCCTCGCCCGTGATCAGCAGGTCGACATTCTCCAGCACCTGGTCCAGGCCGGTCAGCTCGCGGATCAGGTCGATGCCGGAGGCGACCGTGCCGCCCAGCGCCAGGATCGCCGCGCCGAGCCCGCCCGCCGCGCCGCCACCGGGCAGCTCCGACAGCTTCGGTGGGCACCCCGGCAGCTCCCGCTCCAGCACCGCGGCCCAGTTCGCCAGCGCCGCGTCGAGCAGTGTCACGTCCTGCGGGGTGGCGCCCTTCTGCGGGCCGTACACCGCGGACGCGCCGTGCAGGCCGGTCAGCGGGTTGTCCACGTCCGTCGCGGCGATCAGCTCGACCCCGGCGGGCAGCAGGCCCGACCCGGCCGCGCGGGTCCCGCCGCCGGAGCCGGTCGCGTCGGGCGAGTCCGGCGCGCTGTCCGCGAGGGCGAGGGACGTGCAGGCGGTCAGGGCCGCGCCGCCGGGGGCCAGCGGCTCGCCCGCGGCGTCCAGGCCGACCGCGCCGAGGGCGGCGAGCAGCCCCGCGCCGCCGTCGTTGGTGGCCGAGCCGCCGAGCCCGATCACCACGCGCCGAGCGCCGTGCGCCACCGCGGCCTCGATCAGCGCGCCCAGGCCGTACGAGGAGGTGACCTTCGGGTCCCGCTCCCCCGGTTCGACCAGGTGCAGGCCGCAGGCCTGCGCGCTCTCCACGTACGCGGTGGCCGCCTCGTCCCCGGCCAGCAGCACCGCGCCCAGGACCGGGCGGCCCAGCGGATCGGTCGTGTCGACCTCGACCAGCTCGCCACCGATCGAGGCGTGCAGCACCTCGACGAAGCCGGGGCCGCCGTCGGCGATGGGGCGGCAGATCAGCTCGTCCGATGCGGCGACCTCCCGCCAGCCCGCGGCGACGGCCTGCGCCGCCTCCACCGCGGTGAGCGTGCCGGCGAACTTGTCGGGACAGATCAACACTCGCATGGGCTGCACGATAGTGACCCGCCCCGGCCGACCGGACGACCGGCGTGGCCCCGTCCCATGTCCGCGCCGTGGGGCAGGCCACAGCCGTGCGGGCGAGCCTGCCGTGCCGGGTTGGTGCGACTATGGGACACGTGACTGCTCCCGTACTGCTGCTGCTCGGCCGCGGCAAGGACTCGAACTCGGAACGCGGCGTCGACTGTCCGGGCGACCTACCCGCGCCCAGCGACCCCGGCCTGGTCGAGCGCGCCGCCGCGGCCAAGGCCGCGCTCGGTGACCGGGTCTTCGTGCTCGGCCACCACTACCAGCGCGACGAGGTCATCCAGTTCGCCGACGTGACCGGCGACTCGTTCAAGCTGGCCCGCGAGGCCGCGGCCCGGCCCGACGCCGAGTTCATCGTGTTCTGCGGCGTGCACTTCATGGCCGAGTCGGCCGACATCCTCACCTCCGACGCCCAGCGCGTGGTCCTGCCGGACCTGGCCGCGGGCTGCTCCATGGCCGACATGGCCGTGCTGGAGCAGGTCGAGCAGTGCTGGGACCTGCTGAGCGACCTGGGCATCGCGGATGACGTGGTGCCCGTCACCTACATGAACTCCTCCGCCGACATCAAGGGCTTCGTCGGGCGCAACGGGGGCGTGGTCTGCACCTCCTCCAACGCCAAGCGCGCACTCGACTGGGCGTACGCCCAGGGCGAGAAGGTGCTGTTCCTGCCCGATCAGCACCTGGGCCGCAACACGGCGGTGCTGGAGATGGGCTACTCGCTCGACGACTGCGTGCTGTACGACCCGCACAAGCCCAACGGCGGCCTGACCGACCAGCAGCTGCGCGACGCCAAGATGATCCTGTGGCGCGGCCACTGCTCGGTGCACGGCCGGTTCACCCTGGAGAACGTGCAGGCCATGCGCCAGCAGGTGCCGGGCGTGAACATCCTGGTGCACCCGGAGTGCCGCCACGAGGTGGTCACCGCGGCCGACTACGTGGGCTCGACGGAGTACATCATCAAGAAGCTGGACGCGGCCGAGCCCGGTTCGGCGTGGGCCGTGGGCACCGAGCTGAACCTGGTCCGGCGGCTGGCCGCCGCGCACCCGGACAAGCAGGTCATGTTCCTGGAGAAGACGGTCTGCTACTGCTCCACCATGAACCGCATCGACCTGCCGCACCTGGTCTGGGCGCTGGAGGAGCTGGTCGCGGGACGGGTGCCCAACCAGATCACGGTCGACCCCGACACGGCGCACCACGCCCGGGTCGCGCTGGACCAGATGCTGGCACTGCCGTAGGCATCTGACTACTCTGAGTGCGAGCACCGCGTCCGAATCGCGGTGCTCGTGCTCATTTAAGCTTCCCGTGTTCCGTCACACATCACTCAGCGCTATGCTGCCGGGGTTTGCTTTTCCACTCGCGCCACACCCAGGAGGTCGCCTTGTCGGACGACGTGCTCATCGTCAGCGGAGGTAGCCCGCTCAAGGGCGAGGTGCGGGTCCGCGGGGCCAAGAATCTGGTCTCCAAGGCCATGGTCGCGACCGTCCTGGGCGAGAGTCCGAGCCGGATGTACGACGTCCCGCGCATCCGCGACGTGGAGATCGTGCGCGGCCTCCTGGAGCTGCACGGCGTCAAGGTGACCAACGGCGACCTCGACGGTGAGCTGCGCTTCGACCCGTCCAACGTCGAGCGCGCCGGCATCGACGAGATCAACGTGCACGCCGGCTCCAGCCGGATCCCGATCCTGCTGTGCGGCCCGCTGCTGCACCGGCTCGGCCACGCGTTCATCCCCGACCTGGGCGGCTGCCACATCGGCCCGCGGCCGATCGACTACCACCTGGAGGCGCTGCGGCGCTTCGGCGCCATCGTCGACAAGACCCCGGAAGGCCTGCACCTGTCCGCCCCGGACGGCCTGCACGGGATCAAGTACGAGCTGGACTACCCGTCCGTCGGCGCGACCGAGCAGATCCTGCTCACCGCCGTACGCGCCGAGGGCGTCACCGAGCTGAGCAACGCCGCGGTCGAGCCCGAGATCATCGACCTGATCTGCATCCTGCAGAAGATGGGCGCGATCATCAAGGTGCACACCAACCGGGTGATCGAGATCCAGGGCGTGCCGCGCCTGGGCGGGTTCACGCACCGCCCCATCCCCGACCGCATCGAGGCCGCCAGCTGGGCCTCGGCCGCGCTGGCCACCCGGGGCGACATCACCGTCAAGGGCGCCCGCCAGGCCGACATGACCACGTACCTCAACGTGTTCCGGTCCATCGGCGGCGAGTTCGAGATCGACGACAACCCGGTCGACGGCGGCATCCGCTTCTGGCACCCCGGCGGCGACCTGCGCCCCGTCGCGCTGGAGACCGACGTGCACCCCGGTTTCATGACCGACTGGCAGCAGCCGCTGGTCGTGGCGCTGACCCAGGCCAACGGCCTGTCCGTGGTCCACGAGACGGTGTACGAGAAGCGCTTCGGCTACACCAGCGCGCTGAACCAGATGGGCGCGCACATCCAGGTCTTCCAGGACTGCCTCGGCGGCACCCCGTGCCGGTTCGGCCGGATGGGCTTCCGCCACTCCGCCGTCATCGCCGGCCCCGCCAAGCTGCACGCCACCGACCTGATCATCCCGGACCTGCGGGCGGGCTTCAGCCACCTCATCGCGGCCCTGGCCGCCGAGGGCACCTCCCGGGTGCACGGCGTCGACCTGATCAACCGCGGCTACGAGGACTTCGAGGCCAAGCTCGCCGGCCTCGGCGCCACCGTCTCCCGCTGACCCGCTCCCAGGCACCACCTGCCGCGGCCGCGCGCTGTCGGCACCCCGCTTTCCCATGGACGTTGGCCTATCACATCGAAAATCGGGCGATCGAATTCGATGTGATAGGCCAACGCCCATCTCCGGAGGGCGAAGGGCGGGGCGCGGGGCACGAACCGCGTGGGGAACGGTCGCCCGGAGGGCCTCGCGTCGGGGTTGCGCCGCGCGACGCCTGAGCGTGGCTGAGGCTGGTGGGGGTGGGTGCGAGCGGTTCGTCACAGGTCGCCACGCGGTGGCCGACGACTCCGGCTGCGGGTCGGCTACCCTTGCTGCGTGCCGTTGTTCTCCCGCAAGACCACTGACGTTCCCGCCGAGGCCCCGGCCTCCGAGCCCGAGGGCTCGGAGATCGTGCGCGCGTCGCGCTCGTACACGCCCGCCAAGGGCAAGGCGACGCCGAAGCGCACCGAGGCGCAGCGCCGCAAGGCCGAGCCGCCGCCGGCGAACCGCCGCGAGGCTCTCAAGCGCGCCCGCGAGAAGTCGCGGGCCGACCGGGCCGAGTCGATGGCCGGCATGAAGGCGGGCGACGAGCGCTACCTGCTGCCCCGGGACAAGGGTCCGGAGCGGCGGCTGGTGCGCGACTACGTCGACTCCCGGCGCACCGTCGGCACCTGGTTCTTCGGCGGCGCGTTCCTGATCTTCTTCCTGATCCAGGTCCGCGACCCGCGCATCGCGGCGGCCGCGAACATCATCTGGCTGCTGCTGGCGCTGGCCGTGATCGTGGACAGCTTCTTCATCTGCCGGAAGATCAAGAAGCTGATCAAGGCGAACTACCCCAAGACCACCCAGCGCATGGGCTCGCTGTACCTGTACGCGGTCATGCGCGGGATCACCTTCCGCCGCATGCGGATGCCCAACCCGCAGGTCAAGATCGGTGACCCGGTCGTTCCCACCAAGGCCTAGGACATCTGTCCTGCCGGAGTCGGGATCGCCGGATCTGCCCGGCCGTCCCGGCTCCGCCTAGCGTCGGACGCATGACGGAAGCGGTGCGGCTGCAAGCGGTCGCGAAAGACTACGGCCCGGTGAGGGCGGTGGACGGCATCGACCTGTCCATCGCCCGCGGCCAGACGGTGGCGCTGCTCGGCCCCAATGGAGCAGGCAAGTCCACCACCATCAACATGCTGCTCGGCCTGCTGGAGCCGACGTCCGGCACGGTGCGCGTGTTCGGCGGCAGCCCCACCGAGGCGGTGCGGGCCGGCAAGGTCGGCGCGATGCTGCAGGAGTCAGGCTTCGCCGCCAACGCCACCGTGCGGGAGCTGGTCGAACTCGCCCGCGCGCTGTATCGCGACCCGCTGCCCACCGCGCAGATCCTGGCCACGGCCGACCTCGCGGACCTGGCCGGACGGCGGCTCGACAAGCTCTCCGGCGGCCAGACCCAGCGGGTGCGCTTCGCGTTCGCCCTGGCCGGCAACCCCGAACTGCTCGTGCTCGACGAGCCTACGGCCGCGCTGGACGTGGAGAGCCGCCAGGCGTTCTGGGCGGCCATGCGCCGCTACGCCGCGACCGGCCGCACCGTGCTGTTCGCGACGCACTACCTCGAAGAGGCCGACGACTTCGCCGACCGCGTCATCGTGATCGCGCGGGGCCGGGTCGTCGCCGACGGCAGCGGAGCCGACATCAAGCAGCTCACCGGCGGGCGTACGGTCAGCTTCGACCGCGCCGGCACCGACCTCGACGTGCTGCGCCGCCTGCCGGGCGTGGTCGAGGCCGAGCAGCGCGGCGAGCGCGCCCTGCTGCGCTGTGACGACTCCGACCGCACCGTGCGCGCGCTGCTCGCCGACGGCCACGCCTGGCGCAACCTGGAGATCACCGGGGCGGGCCTGGAAGAGGCCTTCCTGTCCCTGACCGCATCCGCCGGCAAGGAGTGACCGTGCGCGCCTATCTCGTCTTCGAACTTCGTCGCCTGATCCGCGAGCCGCGCATGGCGATCTTCACCGTGGTGCTGCCGGTGCTGATCTACACGATCAGCAGCGGCAGCTCCGAGGAGGCCGGCCAGGTCGGCGGTGTGGACGTCGCCGCTTACCTCATGGTCAGCATGGCCGCCTACGGCGCTCTGGTCGGCGCGCTGTCGGTCGGCATCGCCGTGTCCCAGGAGCGTGCCAACGGCTGGCTGCGCCAGCTGCGGATCACGCCGCTCAGCCCCGCCCAGGTGGTCGCCGTGAAGGCGCTGCTGGCCTCGCTGCTGGCTATCCCGCCGGTGGTCTCGGTGGGCCTGGTCGCCGCGTTCGCGCACGGCGTGTCGTTCAGCGCCGGGCAGTGGGTCGCGCTGGTGGTGCTGATGTGGCTGGGCAGCCTGCCCTTCGCCGCGTTCGGCCTGGCGCTGGGCTTCACCCTGCCGCCCCAGCTGACCCAGCCGGTGAGCATGCTGGGCGTGTTCGGCCTGGCGTTCCTCGGCGGGCTGTTCGTGCCGGTGGCCGTGATGCCGCACGTGCTCGCCTCGATCGCGACCTGGCTGCCCAGCAACCGCTTCGCCGAGCTGGGCTGGTCCGTGGTGGCCGGGCAGGCGCCGCCCGTCGGCGGGGTCGCCATCCTCGCCGCCTGGGCCCTGGTCTTCGGCGCGCTCGCGGCCTGGGCCTACCGGCGCTCGGCGGCACTGCGGTGATGTCCCGCTTCCTGGACGGCCTGAGCCGGGCGGGTGCGACCTCGTCGCACCCGCCCGGCTCTGCCGCGTCCCGGGGGGCCAAGCGGCGCGGGCAGCGGCGCGGCGCGCTGTTCGCCGCGCTCTGGCTGTGGCCGATGGCCCCGGCGATCCACGCGGTGCTGGTCGGGCAGGTCGCCGCTCCACTGGCGGCCGGAGTCGGCCTGGCCGCCTTCATCACGCTGTACCTGTTCGTGGTGGTGCAGGGCTTCAGCACCACGAACCAGCCGAGCCTGCGCAATCAGGGCCTGCTCGCGCTGGTCACCGTCATCGGGGTGGCCCTCGCGGCGGTGTACGGCGGGCAGCCCGGCGGCTGGCTGGGACTGGTGCTGTATCTGGCCGCCGCCGGAGTGGCGCTCTACGCGCTGCCGGTGGCCTACCTCTGGCTGGGGGCGATGGTCGCGGTGCAGGTCCTGCTGGGCATGCTGCACGGCGAACCCGGCCGGGAGATCGGCGAGTCGGTCTTCAACACGATCATGGCCGGCGCGCTGATCATGGTCGTCCGCCGGATGATGCGCCTCATCCGCGAGCTGAGCGCGACTCGCGAGGAACTGGCCCGCGCCGCGGTCGAGAGCGAGCGGCTGCGCTTCGCCCGCGATCTGCACGACCTGCTCGGCCACAGCCTCTCTCTCATCGTCGTCAAGGCCGAGGTGGTACGCCGCACCGCCGGGCGCGACGCCGACGCCGCCGCCCGCGAGGCCGCCGAGATCGAGCAGATCGGGCGCACCGCGCTGGCCGAGGTGCGCCAGGCGGTGACCGGCTACCGCGCCCGTGCCTTCGCCGCCGAGCTGGCCACCGCCGGGGCGGCCCTGGCCGACGCGGGCATCGAGCCCACCCTGCGCACCACCGCCGACCCGCTGCCCATCGCCGTCGACGACGCCTTCGCCTGGGCCGTGCGCGAGGCCGCCACCAACGTCATCCGGCACAGCGGTGCCGGCTCGTGCGTCATCGCGCTCAGCCGCACCGACCACTGGCAGCTGGAGGTGCGCGACGACGGCCGCGGCATCCCCGCCGATGCCTCGCCCGGCAACGGACTGCGCGGCCTGGCCGAGCGGCTGGCGCTGGTCGGTGGCACGCTGTCGACCGTGGACCTGTCCGGCGGCGGCTTCGTGCTGCGAGCCACCGTGCCCGCCGGAGGCGCCGCGTGATCCACCACCGCGCTCATCGAAGCCCTGGCGTGAAGCGACCGGCGGGCGCGACCGTGCCGAACGGCAGCGTCCCGTGATCCGGGTGCTGCTGGCCGAGGACCAGGGCATGATGCGCGGCGCGCTGGCGCTGCTGCTCGGCCTGGAACCCGACATCGAGGTGGTCGCCCAGGTGGGCCGGGGCGACGAGGTGGCCGCGGCCGCCGCGGCGGCGTCGCCCGACGTGGCGCTGCTCGACATCGAGATGCCCGGCCTGTCCGGCCTGGACGCCGCCGCCGTGCTGCGCACCGCGGCCCCGGGGTGCAAGGTGCTGATCCTGACCACCTTCGGCCGCCCGGGCTACCTGCGCCGGGCCATGGACGCCGGAGCGCGTGGCTTCCTGGTCAAGGACGGCCCGGTCGAGGACCTGGCCGAGGCGATCCGCCGGGTGCTGGCCGGGCAGACCGTCATCGACCCCGCGCTGGCCGCCGCCGCGCTGGTGGCCGGCCCCAACCCGCTGACCGAGCGCGAACGCGAGGTGCTGGCCAGCGCCGCCGACGGCGCGACCATCGCCGACCTCGCCACCCGCCTGCACCTGTCGGAGAGCACCGTGCGCAACTACCTGTCCGCCGCGATCGGCAAGACCGGCACCCGCAACCGCATGGAAGCCGTCCAGACCGCCCGCACCCAGGGCTGGCTCTGACCCGGCTGCGAAGGCGGGCAGGGACGGAACCGGGCACGACAAGACGGGCAGGCCGGGGTCGGCGACAAGGCGGCCATGCCGGGAGCCGGCGACCCGCCCAGGGCAGCCCCGGCGAGCCGGCACGGGGTGGCTGCGCGTGCCGGCTCAGGCGGCGGTGAGAGCGGGGTGTCGGGCGGCAGCCGCCTGCGCGGCGGTCGCGGCGTCGGCGCGGTCCGCGGCCCGTACCGCCCGGCGCAGTCCCGGCCCGACCAGCGCGGCCAGCAGCAGCCCCAGCGTCGCGGCGACCAGCGGCACCGCGAACGCGCCACGGTAGCCGTACGCGTCGGCGAGCTTGCCCGCGACGGCCGCGCCCAGCGAGACCCCCGCGACCACGCCACTGGCCAGCAGGGTCATCACCATGCCCGCGCGGCTGGGCGGGCACAGCCGGCCCGCGAGGGCGTAGCCGGAGATCAGGTACGGCGCGGCGGTGACGCCGAGCACGACGACGGCGGCCAGGGCGGTCGGCGTGGAGTGCGCGAGCAGCAGTCCGGCGGTGCCCGCGACGAGGGCGGCAGCCGACCAGACATACCGGCTGACCGGGCCGAGCGACTCCGGCAGCCAGGCGACGGCCAGCCCGGCGAGGGCGCTGCCGACGCCGAGCACGGCGTAGATCAGACCGGCTGAGCCGGGCGAGCCGAGCGAGTCGGCGAAGGCGGTCACCCCGGTCTGCGTCGCCCCGAACACGACACCGATCACGGACATGGCCGCGACCAGCACCGCCACCCGCGTGAACGGCATCCGCCCGGCGGCCCCGGCACGCTCGGCGGCATGGCCACGCCGACCGGCCCCGGCACGCCCGGCCGCGGCCGGACCGGTGGCACGACCGGCCTTCGCCGGCGCGACGCGGGGTGCCCGCAGCACCGGCGGGACAGTGCGGTGCAGCGCGAACGGCACCGCGGCCAGCACGGTCAGCGCGGACGCCACGAGCAGCGGCGCGCCGGCCCAGCCGGACAGCGCCAGCACGCCGACCAGCGCCGGACCGGCCAGGAACGACGCCTCGTCGACGGCGCCCTCGTACGCCATCGCGGTGGGCAGCTGCCGCTGCCGGCCGCGGTCGCCGAGCAGCACCGCCCAGCGCACCCGGACCAGCGGGCCGACCTGCGGCATGGCGAACCCGGCGAGCGCCGCCAGCGGCAGCACCGCGGCCGGGAGGCCGCCGGTCACGGCGAGGACGAGGGCGGCGTACGCGGCGGCGTCGACGGCGGCCGTGGCGATGCCGACGGCGCGCTGGCCGAAACGGTCGGCCAGGGTGCCGGCGACGGGACCGCCGAGCGCGGCGCCGACGCCGTACGCGGCGGCGGCCAGGCCCGCGGTGCCGTAGCTGCCGGTGGCCGCGACGACGAGGGTGATCACGCCGAGCGGGCCCATGGCGGCGGGCAGGCGGGCGAGGAAGGCCAGGACGAGGAACCAGGGTCCGGTGATCCGGACGAGGTCACGGTAGGAGGCACGGGCGGCCATGTGGGTACTCCGGGTACGACGCGGTTGATGCGCGCCGTCCCACCCAACCAGCGTGCCCCTTGCGGCCCTGTGCGGTCCGAGTGTATCCAGGCAAGATCCGCTTCCGGAAGCGGATGTCACCAGGGGCACAGTGCCGGGCAGGTGGGGAAGGCGCCCTTCCGCTACGGAATCCGTTGTGAAGGCGCCCTTCCTTCGTCTGAGCGGTAGAGCCGGGCGATGACCTGCTCGATTTCGGGTTCGGCCACGGAGAGGTCGCGCAGGCCGCCCAGGGCGGAGAGGGCGGAGACGAGCGCGCCGACGGAGGCCGAGCCGTCGACGGTGAAGGTCAGGCGGGGGCCGGTGGCGGATTCGAGGTGTACGCCGGGCAGCGTCGGCAGGGCCTCGGGCGGGGTGTCGAAGTCGACGACCACCCGGCGCTGCGAGCCGTAGCGGGCATGCAGGGCGTCGATGCCGCCGTCGTGGACCACGCGGCCGTGGTCGATGACCACGATGCGGCGGCACAGCCGCTCGATGTCGGCCAGGTCGTGCGTGGTCAGCACGATGGTGGTGTCGCCGGACTCGCCCAGTTCGGCCAGGAAGCCGCGGACGGCCTGCTTGCTCACCACGTCCAGGCCGATCGTCGGCTCGTCGAGGAAGATCACCTCAGGGCCGTGCAGCAGGGCCGCGGTCAGCTCGCCGCGCATGCGCTGGCCCAGCGAGAGCTGGCGCACGGGCGTGTCCAGGAACGGGTCCAGTTCCAGCAGGTCGCGGCAGCGGCGCAGGCGGGCGGCGTGCTCGGCGGCGGGCACCCGGTAGATGTGGCGCAGCAGCTCGTAGGAGTCGCGCAGGGGCAGGTCCCACCAGAGCTGCGAGCGCTGCCCGAAGACCACGCCGATGCGCCGGGCCAGCAGGATGCGCTGCGGCACCGGGATCAGCCCGCACACCGAGACCACGCCGCCGGACGGGTTCAGCACCCCGGTGAGCATCTTCAGGGTGGTGGACTTGCCCGCGCCGTTGGGGCCGAGGTAGCCGAGCAGCTCGCCGCGCTGCACGGTCAGGTCGACGCCGTCCACCGCGGCGACGTCCCGGCGTTCGCGCCGCAGCAGGCCCTGGCGTACCCGTACGGTGAAGTCCTTGCGCAGCCCCTGCGCCTCGATCACGTTCATGCCGCCGTGCCTCCGTTCGCCGTCATGAGCCGGTGCTGCGGTAGTGGCGCACACCGGTGCGCCAGGCGAGCCCGGCCAGCACCGCGGCGACCGCCGCCAGGACGGGGCTGCACCAGCCCAGCCAGGACGGGGCGCCGAGCGGGTCCGGGCGGTCGAGCAGGATCAGCGCCGGGTAGTACGCCACGAAGCCGAAGCCCAGCCCGAAGGCCAGCACGTGGCGGAACCAGCCGCCGTAGACGGTCATCGGGTACGAGGTGAAGTCCCGCCCGCCGTAGGTCAGCGCCGCGCTCAGCTCGCCGGAGTCCACCCACCAGAACGCCACGGTGGCGGTGGCCACGAAGACCGCGCTGAAGAACACCGCCCCCGCCAGCGGCGTGACCACCAGGAGCAGCAGGTTCGCGGGCGTGACCGGCACGTGCGCCAGGCGCACCGCGATGACGAGCACGACCACGGCAGAGCAGACCCGGCCCAGCCGCCGCACGCCGACGTCGAGCACCAGCAGCTGCCACAGCACGCCCAGCGGGCGGATCAGCACCGCGTCGAGCAGCCCGGTGCGCACGTGGCGCTGCATGCGGTCGATGTTGCCGACAGCCAGGTCGGCCAGCGAGAAGCCCAGTGACGACAGCCCGAACACCAGCAGCGAGTCGGTCAGCGAGAACCCGGCCAGCACCGGCACCCGGCCGAAGACGACGAGCACGGTCAGCAGGTCGGCGCCGAGGAAGACCACGTTGGACAGCAGGTCCAGGACGAAACTCGCCCGGTACGACGCCTGCGAGCGCACCTGCGCGGCGACCAGCCGCCGGTAGATCGCCGCGGTCGAGGGCTCAGCCACCCTGCACCACCAGCCGCCGCTCCGCCCGGCGCTGCACGAGCACGCAGGCCGCGAGCAGCACCACGGCCCACAGCGCCTGGAGCCCGAGCAGGCCGAGCTGCCCGGCCGGCGGATCCCGTTCGACCAGCACGTCGAGCGGGATCTGCAGCACCGACGGGAACGGGGTGCCCAGGTAGACCGCGGTCGCGAGCCCGTCGGGCAGGAAGCGGATCGGGAAGTACAGGCCGCCGAGCATGCCCGCGCAGACGGCCCAGCCCATCAGCACCCCCCGGGTGTCCAGCAGCCAGTAGCCGGCCGCGTTGACCAGGAACCGCCCGGCGAAGCAGACCAGCACCGCGAGCAGCACGGACACCGCGAACATCGGGTAGGTGGCGGCGCGCTGCGGCAGGTACATGTCGAACGCGAGCGCGCCGACCACGATCGGCACGACGAACCGGGTGAGCAGGGCGTACGCCGCCCGGCCCAGGTCGGGCAGCAGGTAGCCGAGCACGGGGTGCACCGGGCGCAGCAGGTCCGTGACCACGTCGCCGGAGCGGATCCGGTCGGCCAGCTCGGTCCAGCCCCACATCGCCACCACGCCGATCAGACCCTGCCCCGCCCACACGTAGGTGACCAGCTGCGGCGCGTCGTAGCCGGCCGCCTGCCCGCCGACCGCCGCCGCGGAGCCGGCCACGGCCAGCATGACGTAGGTGCGCAGGAAGCCGAACATGGTGTTGGTGGCGGTGGCCGCCGCAGTCGCCTGGCGGTATGTGGAGAATCGCCGGAATCCTGATGCGCCTAATGTCCGGAAAAGCCCTGCCGTCTCGGTGAAGTTTCGGATTGTGAGCCGATCCGCAGTGGCGGTGACGAAGCCCACCCCGTACCCTCCACTCGCAACCGCATTCTTTTTTCGGCCGGGCGCGACCATACCTTTGTGGCGACCCGGTTCGCGATGCATTTGTGCCATACAAGACCCGGAACCAGGCGAGGTGGGGCGTGACCGACGAGCGCACCGACGAACGGCACCGCGGCACGCCGGCCTGGGCCGGTACGCCGACGTCGCCGTGGTCGCGCGTGCCCGGACAACGCCCGCCCTCGGATGCGCCCGAACCTGGCGCGCAGCAGCCCGCCAACGCGCAGGCGCCGCAGCAGCAGCACGGTCCGCAGCAGCCGGGCCAGTACCCGCCCGGCCAGCACCCGAACGGTCCCCAGCAGCACGGCCAGCCGCACCCCGGCCAGGGCCCGCCGCCAGGACCGTTCCCGCCCGCCAACGGCCAGCGCCCGCCGCAGCAGGGCAACTGGGACCCGAACGCGCAGCGCGGTCAGCGTCCCGGCCCGATGCCGCCGCAGCCCGGCCCGCAGTACCGCCCGAACGGCCCCCAGCAGGGGCAGGTCTACGGCGGCCCGAACCAGCCGCACCCGCCGCAGGGCCCCGGCCCGCAGGGTCAGTACGGTCCGCCCCAGCAGGGCCGCCACCCGCAGCAGCAGGGGCAGCGCCCGCCGCAGCAGGGCCAGATGTACGGCCACCCCCAGGGGCAGCCGCAGTACGGCCAGCCGCACCCCGGCCAGGGCCAGCCGCCGCAGGGCCAGCCCTACGGCCACCCGCAGGGGCAGCCGCCGTACGGCCCGCCGCAGGGCCGCCCCGGCCAGCCGCAGCAGGGTCAGGTCTACGGCCAGCCCGGCGCGCCGGGTCAGGGTCACCCCAACCTGCCCGGCCAGGGCCAGCAGGCCCCGGGGCAGCAGGGCTATGCCCCCGCTCCGGGCCAGCAGGGTCCCGGCCAGCAGGCGCCGGGTCAGCCGGTGCCGCAGCAGGCCCCGCAGGCCGCGGCAGCGGCGGCGCCGCCCGTCCAGCAGACCGCTCCGACGTCCGGCGCCCAGCCCGCCACGGCGACCGCGCCGACGTCCGCCACGCCCGCCGCCACGGCGGCCGGTGACCAGGCGCAGGCTGCGGCCCGTAAGGGGCGCCACGCCACCGCGGACACCGGCATGATGGCCGCCATCACCGACGAGACCCCGGCCCCGGCCCCGGCCGCGTCGGCCGCGCCCGTGGCCGCACCGGTCTCCACCGACCCCGCGGCCGCCGCGGCCCCGGTCTCCCCGGCGCCCGTGTCGGCGGCGCCGGTCTCGGTCAACCCGGTCTCGCCGGCCGTGCCGCCGACGCCGGTCGTGGCCACTCCCGACACGGTGCTGCCCGTCGCCGCGAGCGCGGCCGGCGCGGCCACCGCGCTGTCCGCCCCGACGATGCTGCACCCGCTGGTCCGCCCGGGTGGCGCGCCCGCGCCCGCCGCCGAGCCCGCGGCGACGACGGCCACCGTCACCGGTGACGCGGCGGCTGCCGCCGCGGCCGCTGCCGAGCCGGAGCCGGAGGCCACCCCGGAGGCGGGGCCCGACCCGGAGCAGGTGCTGGCGGCGTACGAGTGGCGCTTCCACCACGAGACCCTGCGCGAGCTGGTCGACAACCCGGACGAGCTGCGCGAGATCCGCGACCGGCTCACCGAGAAGCTGACCCCGGCCACCGACAACCCGACCCGGGCCCGGCTGCTCAGCCTGCGGGCCGTGGTCTCGCGCATCCTCGGCGACCTGACCAAGGCGCTGTCGGACGGCAAGATGGCCCTCGTGCATGCCGAGGCGACCGGCGAGCTGCGCCGCATCGCGCTGGCCAAGGCCCGGCTGGCGCACGTGCTGCAGTGGCGCGGCGACTTCACCGAGGCCGACAAGCTGTTCGCGGAGGCCAACTCCACCGAGCTGCCGGACCGGCTGCGCGCCACCATGCACGAGCACGCCGGGCGGTCCTGCCTGGACCAGGGCCGCTACATGGAGGCGTTCAACCACTTCGAGAAGGCGCTCGAACTGCGCAAGGTCGAGGACCCGGAGCTGATCACGCGCACCGAGATGGCGCTCGACGCCGTCTCGATGAAGATCGCCGAGAACGGCATGGGCCCGTACCCGCGCAGCATGGACGAGATCCTGCAGGTCAGCAAGCCGCCGGTGCCGCGCTTCGACGAGCGTGTGCAGTGCTGGGGCTTCGCCGGGGCCGACGGCCGCACGGTCATCTCCCCCGCGTTCGCCGACGTGCAGCCGTTCCGTGACGGCGCGGCCTGGGTGCGCCGCCCGGAGATGGAGACCTGGGAGCTGATCGACGAGGCGGGCACCCGGCTCATCGACGGCCGGGCCGGCTGGCTCGGCGTGGGCTCGTTCTCCGACGGGCTGGCCTGGGTGTCGCGCGACGGCGCGGGCAACTGGGTCGCCATCGACAAGCAGGGCCGGGTGGTCATCTCCACCGGCTTCGAGGACGTTCGTCCCTTCCGCCGTGGCCTGGCCGCGGTGCGCCGGGGCGGCTGGGGCGCGGTCGACAAGCAGGGCCGGGCCGTGGTGCCGTTCCAGTTCACCGGGTTCGCCACCGCGCTCACCGACGGCCGCTACGTCGACGGCTTCTCTGACGAGGGCCTGGCCATCGTGGACGCGGGCGGCCGCAAGGGCGTGGTGGACCGCACCGGTGCCGTGGTGGTGCCGCCCGTGCACCCCGCGCTGGTCATCCACCCGGTCGCGTTCCTGATCGCGGGCCCGTCCGGCCGCTGGGGCGCGCTGGACCGCAAGGGCCGCCCCTTCATCGACCCGGAGCTGCCCAGCCGCCAGGTCGTCATGGAGGAACTGGACCGCCTGCTGGCCGACACGAAACCGGTTTTGTAGAAGATTCACCAACCCTGTGCCACCGGCCGAAGCCTGGCGGCATAGGGTCTCCGTATGGAGTTTCGGCATTTGGGCCGTTCCGGGATGCTCGTCAGCGAGATCTCGTACGGAAACTGGATCACCCACGGCTCGCAGGTCGAGGAGGACGCCGCCGACGCGTGTGTGCGCGCCGCCCTCGACAGCGGGATCACCACCTTCGACACCGCCGACGTCTACGCCGGCACGCGCGCCGAGGCGGTACTCGGCCGGGCGCTGAAGGGCGAGCGCCGCGAAGGCCTGGAGATCTTCACCAAGGTCTACTGGCCGACCGGTGCGGGACGCAACGACCGGGGCCTGTCCCGCAAGCACATCATGGAGTCGATCAACGGCTCGCTGCAGCGCCTGCAGACCGACTACGTCGACCTGTACCAGGCGCACCGCTACGACTACGCGACCCCGCTGGAAGAGACGATGACGGCGTTCGCCGACATCGTGCACTCCGGCAAGGCGCACTACATCGGCGTCTCGGAGTGGAAGGCGTCGGAGATCCGCGCCGCCCACGCGCTGGCCACCGAGCTGAAGATCTCGCTGGTGTCGAGCCAGCCGCAGTACTCGATGCTGTGGCGGGTCATCGAGGCCGAGGTCGTGCCGACCTCCGAGGAGCTGGGTCTCGGCCAGATCGTCTGGTCGCCGATGGCGCAGGGTGTGCTGAGCGGCAAGTACCTGCCGGGCCAGCCGCCGCCGGCCGGTTCGCGGGCCACGGACGAGAAGTCGGGCGCCGGCTTCATCGCGCGCTGGCTCGACGAGGACGTGCTGACCCGGGTGCAGCTGCTCAAGCCGCTGGCCGAGCAGGCGGGCCTGACCATGGCGCAGCTGGCCATCGCGTGGGTGCTGCAGAACCCGAACGTGTCGTCGGCGATCGTCGGCGCGACCCGCCCCGAGCAGGTGTACGACAACGTCAAGGCCTCGGGCGTGAAGCTCGACGCCGACCTGATGAAGGCGATCGACGAGATCGTCGAGCCGATCACCGAGCGGGACCCGGCCAAGACCGTGTCCCCGGCCGAGCGTCCCTGAGACGGCGTCAGGGGCCGCCCGCGCGGGCGGCCCCTGACGGTCCGGGGGTCAGGCCCCCTGCAGGCTCATCCGGTACTCGTCGCGGTCCCCCTCGACGAGGATCACCTCCACCGCGCCGGCGGCGACCAGGTCACGCCAGGTCTGGCCGAGCCACGACTCGGCGTCGGCCTGGTTGCTGAACGTCTCGTTCGGGCCCTCGACGGGCTTGCCCGCCGCATCCTCGTACCGCCAGCTCCACGTCATGACGATCAGCTTATCCGGCGTCGCCGGTCCGGCCGCGCAGGCGGCGCATCCGCTGACCCGCCCCGCCGCCGAAGGTCATAAGGTACGGGCATGTCGCATGACGGTTGGCCCTCACACTTCGGGGCACGGGTGCTGGTGCTCGGTGGCATTCGCTCGGGCAAGAGCGAGTACGCCGAATCGCTGCTGTCGGGCGCACGGTCGGTGCGCTATCTCGCCACCGCCCTGGCGGACGGCGGTGACCCGGCGTTCGCCGACCGGGTGGCCGCGCACCGCGAGCGCCGGCCGCGGTCCTGGATCACCGTCGAGACGTACGGCGACCCGGCCGCCCTGGTCAGCGCGCTGGGCCAGGCGGCGGCCGACGACATGCTGATCGTCGACGACCTCGGCGGCTGGGTGGTGAGCCTGCTGGACCGTTCGGACGCGCAGGTGCACGTCAGCCGGCTGGCCGCCGCCGTCGCCGGTTGCCCGGCCCGGCTGGTGCTGGTCAGCCCCGAGGTCGGCCTGTCGGTGGTGCCGCCGTCCGAGGCGGGCGTGCGCTTCGCCGACCTGATGGGACTCACCAACCAGGCCGTCGCCGCGGCCTGTGACGCGGTGGCCCTCGTCGTCGCCGGGCAACCGGTCTGGCTGCGCGGCGCTGACGCCGTCGCCACCACCGGCGCGCACGCGGGCGCCGCCGGAACCGCCGCGGACCCGGCCGGCGCCACGGCATCGGGTGCCACCGCGGGCGCGGCGGGTGCCGCCACGGGCGGGTCGACCGGTGCGGTGCTGCTGCCGGCCGCGCCCCCGGCGATCCCCACCCCCGAGGTGCTCACCCCGACCGCCGCCGCGCCCAAGCTCGCGGCCGTGCTCACCGAGAGCACCCGGGCCCTGCCGATCGTGGCCACCGGCCTGGTCATCCAGCAGAACATGGACCTGCCCATCCCGGACAGCGACGCCCGCGACGCCGCCCGCGACCACCTGAACCTGCTCGACATCCCCGGCTCCGGCCTGGGCCGGCTGGCCGAGATCGTGCTGTTCGCGGCGGGCGCGCAGGGCCGCGCCGTGCCGGTGCCGTGGCAGCGCCCGCGGATGCTGCTGCTGCACGGCGATCACGAGGGCGACGTAGCGGCCGGTCAGACCCCGCACGGCTCGGCCCTGATCGCGGCGCAGGCCCGCCGGGGCGAGGGCGCGATCGGGCTGCTGGCCGCCGAGCACGGGGTCAGCCTGCAGATCGTCGACACGGCCACCGCCGAGGCGATCGAGCACGCCCCGGCGACCGACCTGCGCACCGTCGAGGGCCTGCTGCGCTACGGCTGGCAGCTGGCCGACGAGGCCGCCGACAGCGGGGTCGACCTGCTGCTGCTGGGCTCGTGCGGAGCCGGCGGCGAGGCGACCGCGGCCGCGGTGGTCTCCGCGGTGACCGGCGCGGAGGTGCCCGGCCTGCTGAACCGGGTGGTCAGCGCCGACGGCAAGGTGGACGACGCCTCGTGGATGCTGCGCTGTGCCGCGGTGCGCGACGCGCTGCACCGGGTCCGCGGGCGGGTGCTGCCGGCCAAGGAGATGCTCACCGAGCTGGGCGGGCCGGACCTGGCGGTCGCGGCCGGCATCATCTTGGGCGCCACGGCACGGCGTACGCCGGTGCTGCTGGACGGGCCGGTCGGCGTCGCCGCCGGGCTGATCGCCCGGGACCTGGGCAGCCAGTCCCGGCTGTGGTGCGCGCTGGCCGACACCGGCCGGCACCCGACCACCGTGCTCGCCGCCGACGTGCTCGGCCTGACCCCGCTGACCGATCTGCACACCGGTCTCGGCGAGGGCGCGGGCGCGCTGCTGGCGCTGCCGCTGCTGCGCTCGGCGCTGACCCTGGCCGCGTCGCTGCCGGCGCTGCCGCCGCTGCTCGACGAGCCGCCCGCGCACCTGCAGGAGCCCGAGGACGAGCCGGACGGCGACACCGACCCGGCCGTGTACCGCGCCGATGACGCGTCCATCGTGGACTGACGGTCCGCGGCCGCGGACCGGCCGTCTCGACGGCCTGCGGCTGGCGCTGACCACGCTCACTGTCGCGCCGGTCGCCGGGCCGCGGAGTCTGGACCGCGCCGTCGCCGGGCGGGCCATGACGCTCGCCCCGGCGGTCGGCGTGCTGCTGGGGGCGCTGCTCGGCGGGGTGCTGGCGGCGCTGTCCGCCGGGCTGCCCGCGCTGGTCGCCGCAACGCTGACAGTGGGCCTGGCCGCGCTGCTCAGCCGCGGGCTGCACCTGGACGGACTGGCGGACACCGTGGACGCGCTGGGGTCGTACCGCTCACGCGAGCGCGCCCTGGAGATCATGAAATCGCCGGAAGTCGGCCCGTTCGGCGTGGTGGCCCTGATCCTGGTGCTGCTGCTCCAGGTCGGCGCGCTGGCTCAGCTGTCGGCGCGGCCGCTGCCCGCGCTGGTCGCGGCGGTCGCCGCCGCCGTCGCGGGTGGACGGCTGGCCATCGCCGAGGCCTGCCGCCGGGGCGTGCCCGCGGCCCGGCCCGGCGGGATGGGCGCCCTGGTCGCGGGCACTGTCCACCCGGCCGCGGTGGCCGTCGCCGCGCTCGCGGTGGCGGCACTGGCCGTGCCGGCTGTGCCGCACCGCCCCTGGCAGGGCCCGGCCGCCGTGCTCGGCTCGCTGCTCGTCGTGGTCGGCCTGCGCGTCCATCTGGTACGCCGGTTCGGCGGCGTCACCGGCGACGTGCTCGGTTTCCTGTCCGAAACGGCGACCACGGTGATCGCCATCGGACTGATTCTCTTCTGACCCGCGGCCCGCTAGCATTCGCGAATGATCTTCGAATCCGCCACCCCGCTCGCCCGCGCCTGCGACGCGCTGGCGCGCGCCCGGCGCGAGCGCGACATCGAGGCGTTCGAGTCGGCGACGGCGCAGCTGTGGGAGGCCGCTCAGACGGCCCCGGCGGACGAGCTCACCACCGCCCTCACCGGTTGCGCCGAGCTGCTCGGTGAGCTCGGGCCGGGGTTCGGGGGCGAGTTCGCGATGCTCTGCGGCGCGCTGATCGAGCTCGGCGCGTCACCGGAGCCGCTGATCCCGGTGCTGCGGGACCGGCTCACCGAGGTCGCGGGCCTGGCGGCGGAGTTCGCCGCGGTGTGGGCGCGCGAGTTCCCCGGCGAGCCCGTGCCCGAGCCGGGCCCCGCCGAGTTCGACGCCGTCCTGGACCGCCTCGACGCGGCCATCCCGCCCGACCAGGCGGTGCGGCTCGCGGAGAGCTGGTTCGGGTGGCAGTCCTGGATGCGCTGCGCCACCGCACTGCTGCAGCACTCGGCCGCGGCCCGGCAGGCCTGCCGGGCAGAGCCCGCTCTGCGGGCGGCCGTCGCCGCGCTGGAGCCCGTGCGCGCGGACATGACCTCGCTGTCCACGCTCCTGTCGGCGACCGACGGGGTGACCTCCGCCGCCCGATGACCGCCTCGGTCGGTGGCTCCGACCGTCGCACCGGCCGAAGCGCGGACCTGATGCCGGGCCGGTGGCACGAGTCGGCGGCTTCCGGCGGTCAGGCTCGGGCGTCGTACTGCTTGACCAGCTTCTTCGGCGCGGTGCGCCGCCAGGCCTCGACGACCAGCTCCTTCAGCTCGTCGGGATCGGCCTCGGCCAGCACCACCTGGACCCAGCCGAACCGGCCGACGTAGGCCGCGGGCGAGTAGACGTCCGGCGCGGCGGCCAGCAGCGCCGCCTGCTCCTCCTTGGTGGCCTTCACCGACATGGTCGGGCTGCCCGGCGCACCCCCGGCGAACATCTTGTCGCCGACCCGCAGCGTCGGATGGCCCCACTCCTCGACCATCACCTCGGCCCCGCCCGGCAGCGCCAGCACCCAGTCCCTCACCTGCTCGTACGTGACAGCCATGGCGACCACCCTAGGCCACCGCGCCGGGACCGCCGGACACGTCGACGCCGAGCAGCTCGCGCAGCGCCCGTACGCCGTCGGGGGTCGGGCGCACGGCGCGGCCGGAGCCGATCCGCTCGACCCAGCGGCGGGCCAGGAGCCGGTCGCACAGCACCGCGCCGCCGGTCCCGGCGAGGTGGTGCCGCCGCTCCGTCCAGTCCAGACACGGCCTGGCCACCGGACGGCGGGAACCGCCGCGCAGCTCGTCGCCCACGTCCAGGGACTCGGCGAACCAGCGCACCCCGTCGGGGGTGAGGGCGAAGCCGGTGTCGCGTTGCAGCAGACCGCGGCCGATCATCGCGTCGGTGAGGCCGACGCCGAGCCGCCCGGCCAGGTGGTCGTAGCAGGTGCGGCCCCTGGCCAGGGCCGCCGCGGCGGCCGACGCGCGCAGGGTGGCGGGCCGGGCGACGGGCGGGCCGCCGTACCCGGCCAGGTCCTCCACGAGCTGGGCGGTGTGCGCGCCGGCCAGGCGCAGGTAGCGGTGCCGGCCCTGGCGCTCCTGGGCCAGCAGGCCGCCCGCGACGAGCAGGTCGACGTGTTCGCTGGCCGTGGACGGGGCCACCCCGGCCTGACGGGCCAGCTCGCCGAGCGTCCACGCCCGGCCGTCGAGCAGGGCCAGCAGGAACGTGGCCCGGGTGCGGTCGGCGAAGAGCGCGGCGAGCCGTGCCAGCGGCACACCGGCGGTGTCAGGCGGGGCAGAACCAGGCATGTGCCCAGTCTGCCCCCGCCACACTTCGGCCCGGACCGAACAGCCACCGCCGTACGGGCTACGACCGGCTCGTCCCGGCAGTGCTCACTTGACCGACGGCTGGACGAACGGCGGCTTGGTGACGGTCATCGAGCTGCGGCGGCCGCGCACGTCGACCTCGACGGTGTCGCCCTCGGCCAGGCCGGCGGCGGTGTCGAGCAGGGCCAGCGCGATACCGATCTTGCGGGTGGGCGAGAAGGTGCCGCTGGTGATCTCCCCCACGGTCCGGTCGCCGGAGAGCACGCTCATGTGCGCCCGGGGGATGCCCCGGTCGTTGGCGACCAGGCCCCACAGCGTGCGCCGCGCGCCGGCCGCCTTCTCCGCGGTCAGCACGTCGCGGCCCCAGAACTCCGGCTTGTTCCAGCCCACCGCCCAGCCGGCGCGGGCCTGCACCGGGGTGATGTCCATGGACAGGTCCTGCCCGTGCAGCGGGTAGCCCATCTCGGTGCGCAGGGTGTCGCGGGCGGCCAGGCCGCAGGCGCGGGCGGGCACGCTCGCGCCGAACAGCGCGTCCCACACCCGGGTCGCGTCGCCCGACGGGACGACCAGCTCGTAGCCGTGCTCGCCGGTGTAACCGGTGCGGCACACGGTGAGCGTGACCCCGTTCAGGTCCGCTGTGGCGAAGCTCATGTACTCGTGGTCGGTGGGCAGGCCCAGCTCGGCCAGCAGCTCCGCCGAGCGCGGACCCTGCACCGCCAGCACCGCGAAGTCCGCGTGCTCGTTGGTGACAGTCAGCTCGGCGGGCGCGGCGGCGGACAGCCTGCGCACGACCTCGGTGGTGTTGGCCGCGTTCGGGATCAGGAAGACGTGATCGTCGCCGTACAGGTAGGCGATGATGTCGTCGACCACGCCGCCGGTCGCGTCGTCACAGCACAGCGTGTACTGCGCCTTACCAGGCTTGATGCGGCCCAGGTCGTTGGTGAGACAGGCGTTGACGAAGTCCGCCGCGCCCGGCCCCGTGATCCGCGCCTTGCCCAGGTGGCTGACGTCGAAGACGCCCACCCCTTCGCGGACCGCGGCGTGCTCCTTGAGCACCCCGCCCCCGGCGTACTCCAGCGGCATGTCCCAGCCGCCGAATGCGGCGAACTTCGCTCCCAGCGCCGTGTGACGATCGTGCAGAGGCGATGTGAGCAGGTCGGCTGAGTCTTTTGAACCCATGTCGGTCATGAGCGCAACTTACCCTGGCGTTTGGGGTTCGTTAGCATCGGCGCAGCAACCCACGTCCACCAGGAGTACTTTGTGACCACGCCCACCACGGCTCTGCCCACGCTGAGCCTCGCCGACACCGACCCCGCCGACCTCACCGTGGACGCCGTCGTCATCGGCGTACACAGTCAGGAAGGCGCCGAGGGCGCGGCCGGGGAGCTGCTGCTGGCGTCCGGGGCCGAGAGCATCGCCGCCGCGTTCGACGGCAAGCTGACCGCCACCCTGGCCCTGCTCGGGGCCACCGGCGGCGCGGGCGAGGTCACCAAGCTCGCCACGCTCGGCACCATCACCGCTCCGGTGCTGGTCGCCGTCGGCCTGGGCGGAGAGCCCACCGGCCCGGCGCCCGCCCCCGACACCCTGCGGCGCGCCACCGCCGCCGCGGTCCGCGCCCTGGCCGGCGCGAAGAAGGTCGTGCTGGCGCTGCCCCTGTCCGACGACGCCGACGACAGCGGCGCGCTGACCCTGCGCGCGGTCGCGGAGGGCGCGGCGCTCGGCGCGTACCGGTTCACCGGCTACAAGGCCAAGCCCGCCCCGAGCCGTAAGGACCCGGTCGGCGCGGTGTCGGTGCTGGTGCCCGACGCCAAGGAGGGCGCGGCCAACGCCGAGCTCAAGCGTGCCGCCGTGGTGACCACCGCGGTCGCCCGCACCCGCGACTGGGTCAACGCCCCGGCCAACCTGCTGCGCCCGCCGAACTTCGCCGACGAGATCGCCGCGCTGGCCGGCAAGGCCGGTCTCGACGTCGAGGTGCTCGACGAGAAGGCGCTCATCGAGGGCGGCTTCGGCGGCATCCTGGCCGTCGGCATGGGCTCGGCCGCCAAGCCGCGCCTCGTGAAGATCACCTACAAGCCGGCGTCGTCGACCACCAGCGTGGCGCTGATCGGCAAGGGCATCACCTTCGACACCGGCGGCGTCTCCATCAAGCCGGCGCAGGGCATGTGGGAGATGAAGTCCGACATGGCCGGCGCGGCCGCCGTGGCCAGCACCATGGCTGCGATCGCCGAGCTCAAGCCCGCCGTGGCGGTCACCGCGTACATCCCGATCGCGGAGAACATGCTGTCGGGCGAGGCGTACCGGCCCGGTGACGTGATCACCATGCGCAGCGGCAAGAAGGTCGAGGTGCTCAACACCGACGCCGAGGGCCGCATGATCCTGGCCGACGCCATCGCGCTGGCCTGCGAGTCCCAGCCGGACTACCTGATCGAGACCTCGACGCTCACCGGCGGCCAGGTCATCGCGCTCGGCAAGAAGATCGCCGGCGTGATGGGCTCGGAGAAGCTGGCCCAGCGCACCAAGGCCGCCGGCGACCTGGTCGGCGAGCCGACCTGGCCGATGCCGCTGCCCGACGAGATCCGCAAGTCGATGGAGTCGGACGTCGCCGACATCCTGCAGGTCAGCGCGGGTATGGAGCGCGCCGGCCACATGCTGCAGGGCGGTGTGTTCCTGCGCGAGTTCGTGACCGAGGGCGTCGAGTGGGCGCACATCGACATCGCGGGCCCGTCGTTCCACTCCGGCGAGGCCACCGGCCACTGGAGCAAGGGCGGCACCGGCGTGCCCGTCCGCACCCTCCTCGCCCTCCTCGACGACATCGCGGCGAACGGCTGAGAAGCGACTCTCGAAGATCGCTGTTTCGTGTCAGAACCTGTACTTCAACCGCAGGTTCCGGCACGAGACAGCGATCTTCGCGTTTCCGGGGGTCGCGGTCACTCCGCGGGGCGGAGTTTCTGGCGGGCGTTGAAGTCGCGCATGCGCTGGGGGTAGCCGACCAGCTGGACGTCGTAGACGGGCATGGACAGGCGCTGGGCGAACTGGCGCACGGCCGTGGGGTTGGGCATGCGGCGGCGGGTCCACTCGCCGTCGTGGGCGATCAGGATGACGGTGGTCCCGGTCACCGTGGTGCGGGGCTCGATGAACGCCTCGACACCCCGGCGGGACTGCGCGAACTGCTCCAGGTGCGTGACCGCGGCCGGGTCGGCCGGACGGTCGGCCGGGGACCCGCCCCGGCGGCGGAACCAACCCACGCCTGCTCCTTTGTTGAAGGTGTGGCACTCCGGTGCGCATGGTACTGGCAAGCGTAGCCAGACGTGTCCTTCAGCACCTCGGTGCGCGACTCACCCCCGGCAGTGACAAGATGGCCGAGTGTGGGCTGAGCACACGCCGGCTCACAGTGACGCGAAGTGGCAATGACGCGACCTTGGAGCGATCGTGAGCGAGACCTTTGACGTAGTCATCCTCGGCGGCGGCAGCGGTGGTTACGCCACCGCGCTGCGTGCGGCGCAGCTGGGTCTGTCCGTCGCGCTGATCGAGAAGGACAAGCTGGGCGGCACCTGCCTGCACCGGGGCTGCATCCCGACCAAGGCGCTGCTGCACGCCGGCGAGGTCGCCGACCAGACCCGCGAGGCGGCGCACATCGGCATCAAGGCCGAGCTGATCCAGATCGACATGGCGGGCGTGAACTCGTACAAGGACGGCGTGGTCGCCGGCCTGTACAAGGGCCTGCAGGGTCTGATCAAGTCCGCCAAGGTCACCTACCTCGAGGGCAAGGGCACGCTGGTCGCCCCGAACGCCGTCGAGGTGAACGGGCAGCGGGTCATCGGCCGCAACATCGTGCTGGCCACCGGGTCGTACTCGAAGAGCCTGCCCGGCCTGGAGCTGGACGGCGAGCGGGTCATCGCCAGCGAGCACGCGCTGACCCTGGACCGGGTGCCCGCCTCCGCGATCGTGCTGGGCGGCGGCGTGATCGGCGTCGAGTTCGCCAGCGCGTGGAAGTCGCTGGGCGCCGACGTGACCATCGTCGAGGCGCTGCCCCGACTGGTCGCGGCCGAGGACCCGGACATCTCGAAGCAGCTGGAGCGCACCTTCCGCAAGCGCGGCATCGGCTTCAAGGTCGGCAAGCCGTTCGAGAAGGTCGAGAAGACCGAGAGCGGCGTGAAGGTCACCATCGCCGGCGGCGAGACCCTGGAGGCCGAGCTGCTGCTGGTCGCCGTGGGCCGCGGCCCGGCCACCGCCAACTGCGGCTTCGAGGCCCAGGGCGTGACCATGGAGCGCGGTTTCGTGATCACCGACGAGCGCCTGCGCACCAACCTGCCCAACGTGTACGCCGTCGGCGACATCGTGCCCGGCCTGCAGCTGGCGCACCGCGGCTTCGCGCAGGGCATCTTCGTCGCGGAGACGATCGCCGGGCAGAACCCGGCCCCGATCGTCGAGTCCGGCATCCCGCGCGTCACCTACACCGACCCCGAGATCGCGTCCGTCGGCATCACCGAGGCCCAGGCCAAGGAGAAGTTCGGCGCGGAGGCCGTCGAGACGTACAACTACAACCTGGGCGGCAACGGCAAGAGCAAGATCCTGGGCACCCAGGGCTTCGTGAAGCTGGTCCGCCAGAAGGACGGCCCCGTCGTGGGCATCCACATGATCGGCGCCCGGATCGGCGAGCAGGTCGGCGAGGCCTCGCTCATCGTCAACTGGGAGGCGTTCCCGGCCGAGGTCGCGGCGCTCATCCACGCCCACCCGACGCAGAACGAGGCGCTCGGCGAGGCGCACCTGGCGCTGGCGGGCAAGCCGCTGCACGCGCACAACTGAGCGAATAAGCTCACCTCGTCCTTTTATCACTGCGGATCTGCACTTAACTGAGGAGTCTGAAGCAATGCCGGTATCGGTAACCATGCCGCGGCTCGGCGAGAGTGTCACCGAGGGCACCGTCACCCGGTGGCTCAAGCAGGAGGGTGACCGGGTAGAGGTCGACGAGCCGCTGCTCGAGGTCTCCACCGACAAGGTCGACACGGAGATCCCGTCGCCGGCGGCCGGCATTCTCAGCAAGATCATCGTCGGTGAGGACGAGACCGCTGAGGTAGGCGCCGAGCTCGCCGTCATCGCGGGCGAGGGCGAGAGCCCGGCCGCGCCGGCCCCGGCTGCGGCACCCGCCGCCGAGGCCCCCGCCCCGGCCGCCCCGGTCCAGGAGGCGGCACCGGCGCCGGCTCCGGCCGCCGCACCCGCCCAGGCCACCGCTCCCGCCGGGGACGCCACCCCGGTGAAGATGCCCGCGCTGGGCGAGAGCGTCACCGAGGGCACCGTCACCCGCTGGCTGAAGGCGGTCGGCGAGTCGATCGAGGTCGACGAGCCGCTGCTGGAGGTCTCCACGGACAAGGTCGACACGGAGATCCCGTCCCCGGTCGCCGGTGTCCTGCTGGAGATCACGGTCCCCGAGGACGAGACCGCCGCCGTCGGCGCGCAGCTCGCGCTGATCGGCGCGGCCGGCGGTGCTCCGGCGGCTGCCGCTCCGGCTGCTCCGGCCCCCGCGCCGGCCGCCCCTGCGGCTCCCGCTCCCGCCCCGGCCGCACCCGCGGCTCCGGCTCCGGTGGCCGCCGCTCCGGCCCCGGTTGCCCCGGCCGCTCCGGCTCCCGTCGCGGCTCCGGCTCCCGTCGCGGCTGCGGCTCCGGCCGCCGAGGCGGTCAACGGCGCGGACGGCTACGTCACCCCGCTGGTGCGCAAGCTCGCCGCCGAGCACGGCGTCGACCTGGGCAAGGTCAGCGGCACCGGCGTGGGCGGTCGCATCCGCAAGCAGGACGTGCTGGACGCGGCCGAGAAGGCCAAGGCTCCGGCTGCCGCTCCCGCGGTTGCCGCGCCCGCCGCGGCCGCACCGGCTCCGGCCGCCAAGGCCGCGCCGAGCCCGCTGCGCGGTCGCACCGAGAAGCTGTCCCGGCTGCGTACCACCATCGCCAAGCGCATGGTGGAGTCGCTGCAGGTGTCGGCGCAGCTCACCACCGTGGTCGAGGTCGACGTCACCAAGATCGCGAAGCTGCGCCAGCAGGCCAAGGCCGACTTCCTCGCCAAGAACGGCGTGAAGCTGTCCTTCCTGCCGTTCTTCGCGCTGGCGGCGGTCGAGGCGCTGCGGGTGCACCCGAACGTGAACGCGTCGATGGACCTGGAGGCCGGCACGGTCACCTACCACGACGCCGAGCACCTGGGCATGGCCGTGGACACCGACAAGGGCCTCATCGTCCCGGTGATCCGCAACGCCGGCGACCTCAACCTGGCGGGCCTGGCCCGCCGGATCGCCGACGTGGCCGAGCGCACCCGCTCCAACAAGATCCTGCCGGACGAGCTGTCGGGCGGCACCTTCACGCTGACCAACACCGGCAGCCGGGGCGCCCTGTTCGACACGCCGATCATCAACCAGCCGCAGGTCGCCATCCTCGGCACGGGCGCGGTCGTCAAGCGGGCCGTGGTCGTCGACGACCCGGCGCTGGGCGAGCTGATCGTGCCGCGATACATGGTCTACCTGGCCCTGTCCTACGACCACCGCCTGGTCGACGGCTCCGACGCCGCGCGTTTCCTGGGCACGGTCAAGGAGCGCCTGGAGACGGGCGCCTTCGAGGGCGAACTGGGTCTGTGACCCGGGTCTGACGAGCAGAGGGGCGGTCGGCGTGAGCCGGCCGCCCCTCTCGTTTGCCACGAGTCCGCGCTGGACGGGATCGCTACTGTGGCGAGGTGCCCGTCGTCGTCACCCGTGACCTGTCGGTGGAGCTCGGTGGCGGCACCGTGCTGGACCGCGTGAACCTCACCGCCGACCCCGGCCAGATCGTGGCCGTGCAGGGAGTGAACGGCTGCGGCAAGTCCACCCTGCTCCGCTGCCTGAGCGGCCTGCTGCGGCCCGGCGGTGGTGAGGTGGAGGTGCTGGGCGCGCCCCCGTCCGCCGATGCCGCGTTCTGGCGGGAGGTCGGCCTGCTGGCCGAGGAGCCCGCCTGGTATCCCGGCCTGAGCGTGCGCGAGCACCTCGAACTGGTCGCGCTGACCCACGGCGGGGCCGCTCCGGTCGACCGCACGCTGGACGACTTCGAGCTCGCCTCCCGCGCGGGCGCGAGCCCGCTGACACTCTCGTCCGGGCAGCGGCAGCGGCTGGCACTCGCCGCGACGATGGCCCGGCCCAGCCGGCTGCTCCTGCTCGACGAGCCCGAGCAGAAGCTCGACGCCGGGTTCCGCGACCGCCTGGCAAGGATGATCCGGGCGTACGCCGACGCCGGCGGCACGGTCGTGCTGGCCACCCACGACGCGGCGCTGGTCGCCGCGATGGACGCGACCAGCCTGCGCATGCGCGACGGGCGGGTCACCCGGCCCGGCCCGGTGGCCGCGTGACCGCCGCCCGACGCCGCACCGAGGCGGCATGACCGCCACCCGCGCCACCCCGCCCCCGGCCGACGGCACCAGCCGCACGAACCCACCCAGGGCCGACAGCGCCACGCGTGCCGGCCCACCGGCGCACGGCTGGGCCACGGCACGCGCCGCCCGGGCCGCGATCCGCTCCCCCGGCCGGCGGTCCGCCGAGCTGCACTGGTCCGATCGGTACCTGCCCTTCGCCGGTGCCGGTGTCGGCGGCGCGCTGCTGTTCGGCCCGTTCCAGGGCCTGCTGAGCGACCTGTCGACACCGCTCCCGCCCGCCGCGCCGGTGAACGCCCTGGCCGGCGTCGCGCTCGCGGTGGCGGCCCTGGCCGCGCTGGTGCAGGTCGCCGCGGTGGCGGGGCCGGTGCTGCTCACGCCCGGGGACGCGCGCTGGCTGCTGATGTCGCCGCTGGACCGGCGCGCGGTGCTCGCGCCCGCCGCGCTGCGTGCCGCCGTGGCGGCGGTGGTCGTCGGCGTGGTGCTCGGCGGCATGGCGCTGTCGCTGCTCGGCTTCCCGGATCACGGTGCGCTGCGGCTGGCCGCGGCCGTCGGGTGCGGCGGCTCGTACGCGCTGACCGGCGTGGGTCTGGCGGCGCTGGCGCAGCGGTCCGCGCGGGCCGCGCCGTGGTTGCGCCGGATCGCGGGCGGTGCCGTGGTGCTCGCCCTGCTCACCGGCGCGACGGTGGCCGCGGCCGGCGCCGCGGTGCGCCCGCTGCCCGCCGTCCCCCTGCCGGCGGCGCTCGCCGCGGCCGGTGCCGGTCTGCTCTGCGCGCTGGTGACGGCTGCCGCGGTATGGCGCAGCCTCGCGACGTTCCCCGCCGGTCCGGTGCTGGAGGCCGCGACCCGGCTCAGCGCCGCTGGCGACGCGGTCGTCGCGCTGGAGCCGTCGTTCCTGTCCCGCGTGGCGGAGCACGCGTACTGGCGCGAGCGCCGGCCCCCGTCGCGGCCGTGGCCCGGCTGGCCCGGCCCGCTCGTGCTCGCCTGGCTGGACTGGCGCGGGCTGCGCCGCCGGCCGGGCCGCCTGGCCGCCCTCGCGCTGAGCACGCTGCTGCCCGTCCTGCTGGCGACGGTGTGGCCGGACCGGCCGCTGCTGTCCGCCGCGGCGGTGTTCGTCCTCGGCCTGGCCGCCGCGAGCGCGGGCACGGGCGGCGTACGCCGGGAGACCGGCAGTCCCGCCCTGCGCCGCCTGTTCGGCGTCGCCGGCCTGCCCGCGGAGGCGGCCCGGCTGGTGCTGCCCGCCCTGCTGGCCGGGGCGTGGCTCGCCGCCGCACTGGGCCTGCTGGAGCTGGCCGGAGCGCTGCCGGGCGGGGGCTGGTGCTGGCTCGGCCCCGCCGCGGCCGGGGTGCCGGCCCTCGCCGCGTTGCGGATGGCGCGCCGCGGCCACATCGACCACGCGTCCACACCCGTGGTGATGCCGATGGTCGGCTCCCGCATCCCGCTCGGCTGGCTGACCTGGAGCCTGTCCGGGCTGGACGTGGCCGTGCCGGGCCTGCTCCCCCTGCTCCTGGCGCTGACCACCCCCGACCCCGACCCCACCCGGGCGGCATCGATCCAGGTGGCACTCTCCGCCCTCCTCCTCACCGCCCACCTGTACCGCCGCCGCCGTACCTGACAGTTCCCGAGCTTGACGGTTCATGGCTGCCGGGGCGACCGCAGACCGTCAAGATCTGCTGGTCCGGTCGCGCACGGGGCAGCGAGAGCGGCCGTCTCGGGGCAGAATGCGCCGGTGCCGAGAAGATCGAACCTGACGCCGGGAACGGCCTGCGGGGCGTGCGGGCAGCCGCTGGTGTCCGAACGCGACGCGATGCCGTGGTGCGAGTCGTGCGAGTGGAACCTCGACGCGTTCGACCACCGCCGTCGCGGCCCGGGCTGGCGCTGGATCGACCGGCTCACCTTCCGCTGGGCGCTGCGCCGGTCGACGCGTGACTTCGCCCTCTGGGCGCGGGCCGGGGTGCACCGCCCGCGCCACGCGACCTGGCTCGCGTTGCAGGTGGTGTCGGCCGCCCTGCTGGCGGGCTGGGCGCTGCTGCTGTTCACCGGTGTCCGGCTGGTGCTGACCGAGGTCGACGGCTGGCTGATGATCGGCGTGCTGTGCCTGGCGCTGTCGTACGGGCTGCGCCCGCGCTTCGGCCACCTCGACGACGAGCTGCCGGTGGTCACCCGCGAGCGCTTTCCCGCCCTGCACGAGCTGGTGGACCGGGTCGCCGCGGCGGTGGGCACCGCGCCGCCGGACGTCATCGCGCTGACCTACGACATGAACGCGGGCACCGCCGAGATCGGGCTGTTCCGGCGTCGCCGGGTCATGCTGCTCGGCCTGCCGATGTGGGCGGTGCTGCCGGCGCAGCAGCGGGTGGCGCTGCTCGGTCACGAGATGGGCCACTTCGTCAACGGCGACCAGCGGCGGGCCTACCTGGTGGCACCGGCGATGACGCTGGTGGCCCGGCTGATCGAGGTGCTGCGGCCGTCGTACGCGTCGATGGCCCTGGCCGGGCCCGGCGGCCTGCTGGTCCGGGCGTTCACCGGCGCGACCAGCTGGGTGGTGTGGCTGCTGGAGTTCGCCATGCACGTCGCCGCGGCCCGCGGCGGCCACCAGGCGGAGTATCTCGCCGACCGGATCGCCGCCCGGGTGGCGGGCGACGCCGCCGCGCAGGACCTGGCCGACGGCATGGTGGTGCTGAACGAGGTGCTGGAGCCGCTGGGCCGGTCGGCCCGGATGGGCGCGGGCCCGGCGGTGTGGCTGTCGAGCGCCGAGCACGTACGGGAGCAGGTCGCGCCGCGGCGCGACCGGCTGCGCCAGTTGTCGGTGCGCGAGGAGGCCTCGCTGTTCGCCTCGCACCCGCCGAGCGGCCTGCGGGCCCGCATGCTGCAGGCGCACCGGGCCGATCCGCCGCGGGCCGCGCTGGTCGAGCTGACCGCCGAGCAGAACGCGCGCATCGACGCGGAGCTGGCGAGCCGCTTCGAGGAGCTGCGCCAGGCGGTGTCGGCGCGCTGAGCCCGTGCCGCGATCGGGCATGATTGTCGTATGCGGATCGTGGTGGCGGGAGCCTCGGGCTTCCTGGGCCAACCCCTGGTGTCGACCCTGCGCTCGTCGGGTCACGAGGTCGTCCAGCTGGTACGCCGTCCCGCGGCGGATGCCTCGGAGCGGCAGTGGGACCCGGCCGAGCCGATCCGGCTGCCCGAGGGCACCGACGCGGTGGTGAACCTGTGCGGGGTCGGCGTGAGCGACCGCCGCTGGACCGACGAATACCAGGCGCTGATCCTGTCCAGCCGGGTGGTGCCGACCGCGACGCTGGCTCGCGCGGTCGCCGCGCAGCGCGTTCCGATCCTGATCAACGCCTCCGGGGTGGGCTACTACGGCGACACCGGCGACCGCGAGGTGACCGAGCTGTCCCCGTCCGGGGACGACTTCCTGGCCGGGATCTCCCGGCACTGGGAGCAGGCCACCTCGCCGGCCGCGGCCGCGGGGGCCCGAGTGTCGCTGCTGCGCACCGGCTACCCGCTGCACCGCGACGGCGGCTTTCTCAAGGCGCAGCTGGTGCCGTTCAAGATGGGCATCGGCGGCCGGCTGGGCAACGGACGGCAGTGGGTGCCGTGGATCTCGCTGTTCGACTGGCTGGCCGCGACGCAGTTCATCCTGGACAACGACCAGGTCGAGGGCCCGGTGAACATGGTCGGCCCAGCACCGGTGACCAACGCCCAGTTCACCAAGGCGTTCGGCGCCGAGCTGCACCGGCCCACGGTGATGCCGATCCCCAAGGCCGCTCTCAAGATCCTCTACGGCGAGTTCGGCAACGAGGCGTACCGCAGCCTGCGCGCCATGCCCGGCGCCCTGACCGCGGCCGGCTTCCCGTTCCGCCACCGCACCGTCACCCAGGCCCTGCACGCCGCCCTCACCGACCCCATCCCGGCGTAGCCAGACTCCGTTTTTCATCGACGTTGGCCTATCTGATCGAGTTCGATCTACGAATTCTCGATCAGATAGGCCAACGTCTATCAAAGTCGGGCGCGCAAAACGCGGTCGGCGCGGCCGGTCAGGGGGTCAGCACTGGCCGTCGGCTATGACGTAGTAGTTGGGGGCGGTCTGCTTGAGGGTGTGGGTGTAGAAGGTGTTGTAGAGGCCCATGTTCTGGTTCGAGCCGTTGGCGTAGGTGTAGCCGAGCGAGTGGTACGCCCGACCCGCCGCGACCTGGGCGTAGTTGCTGGCGGTGAAGCAGGCCGCGGTGGCGGCCGTGGTCGCGGGGACGGCCGCCGACTGGCTGCCCTCGACGCCGGAGGAGTTCACCGCGCTGACCGTGTAGCTGTAGGTCGTGGACGCGGCCAGGCCGGTGTTGGTGTACGCGGTCGCGGTGACCGGTGACGCCGCGACCTTCACGCCGCCGCGGTACACGTGGTAGCCGGTCGCGCCGGAGACCGCCGCCCAGGACAGCGACACGCTGGTGTCGGTCACCGAGGTGACGGTCAGCCCGGTGGGGGCGGCGGGGCCGGGCGGCGGGGTGGCGGAGGTCGTCGCCGAGACCGCACCGGACGCGGGACCCTCGCCGGCCGCGTTCACGGCGCGGACCGTGTAGCTGTACGTCGTCGACGCGGTCAGACCCGTGTCGGTGTACGACGTCCCGGTCACCGGGGACGCGGTCACCTTCGTGCCGCCGCGGTAGACGTTATAGCCGGTCGCACCGGATACCGCGGCCCAGGACAGGCCGACGCTGACGTTCGTGGTGCCGGTGACGGTCAGCCCGGTGGGCGCGCCCGGTGGCGTCGTCGCGGTGCTGTCGAGGCCGAAGTACACCGCGTCGCGGTACGCCGAGCAGATGGTGTCGAGGAAGTAGGAGGTCGCGGTGCCGCACTGGTCGATGCCGCTGCCCGGGTCGACCGGGGTGCCGTGTCCCATGCCCGCGACCTTGTAGAGCCGCACCACGTCGCTGCCGTAGGTCTCCAGTGTGGTGCCCGCGGGCAGGCTCGTCGTGCCGGTGGGGGTCTGCGTGACGCCGTGCACGTTGGTCCACTGGGTCATCAGTTCGGTGCCGTTGGCGGGCACCACCGTCGAGTCCGACTGCCCCTGCCAGATCGCCACCCTCGGCCACGGGCCGGAGTAGCCGCTGTAGGCGTTGCGGACCAGGGTGCCCCACTGCTGCGGGGTCTTGCTCTGGGCCGCGGACTGGCAGACGGTGCCGCAGTTGTACGGGATGCCCGCGACGACCGAGCCGGCCTTGAACACGTCCGGGTAGGTCGCCAGCATCACCGCGCTCATCGCGCCGCCCGCGGACAGGCCGGAGACGTAGACGCGGCTCGCGTCCGCGCCCAGGTTGGCGACCGCGTGGTCGACCATCTGCCTCACCGACAGCGCCTCGCCCGCTCCCCGCGCGATGTCGCCGGCCTGGAACCAGTTGAAGCAGCTCAGCGAGTTGTTGGCCGACTTCTGCTCGGCCACGATGAGGCTGAAGCCCCAGAGGTCGGCGTACTTGCGCCAGCCGGAGTTGGTGAAGTAGCCGGAGGCGTTCTGGGTGCAGCCGTGCAGCAGCACCACGACGGGCCGCCCGGCGGGCAGGTTGTCCGGGCGGTAGCTGTACATGGCCAGGTTGCCGGGGTTGCTGCCGAACGAGCTGACCTGCGTCAGCGTCGCGGCCTGGGCGGGGGCGGCGGCGACGGCCGCCCCGGCGAGTCCGATCAGGACGGCTAGCGCCGCGCGGAGCAACCGCGGGGCGGTGAGTCTGGGCATGGCGGGCTCCTCGATAGTGATCCGTGTCACTCCCCTGTGGAGCCGCACGCTACGGTCTGCCGCAACACCCCCGACATGTCCACGAAACACACATTGCCGCGCCCCGCTATGGCGGCATCGCGGTCCGGCCCGGCCGGACGGGGCTCAGGAGACCGCGAGGGCCGCCTGCCGGGCCGATGGCTGCCCGACCGGCCAGGCTGTCGGCAGCGCCGCCAGTGCCGCGATGAGATCCGAGGTCGCCTCGGGCGAGCCGGCCGCCTCGACCATGCACAGCTGGCGGCGTACCCCCGTGGTCTCGGCGCCGTGTGCCAGCGCGGCGGCGACCTCGCCGGGCGGGCCGACCGGCTGGACGCGCAGTAGGTGATCGACGTGAGCGTCCAGGTCGCGGGCTGGTGGTGCGCCGCCGACCGGGACCGCGGCGCGGATGCCGGCGAGCCAGCGCGGCAGGTTCTCGCGCAGCTCGCGCTCGCCGTCGGCCCGGGTCGCGCAGGGGTACGCCAGCCGGACGCGGGCGTGGTCCGCGGCGGCCGGGTCGTACCCGTGCGCGGCCGCGGCCTGCGCCCAGCGGTCCACCAGCACCGCCACCTCGGCGTCGTCGGCGTGCACGCCGAGCAGCAGCGACAGCCCGAGCCGCCCGGCGAGTTCCGCGGTCTCGCCCGAGGTCACCGCGACCCGCACCCGCACCGGCGTCGCGGGTCGCGGCACCACGGCCAGCGGCCCGAAACGATGGAACTCCCCGCGGGCCTGCGCCTCGGGCGCGCCGGACAGCCAACGCAGCAGCACCTCCAGCGACTCGGCGAAGCCCCGGCGGTAGTGGTCCAGCCCGCGCCCGAGCACCTCGATCTCCTGCCACGGGCCACCCCGCGCCACCCCGAGCTGGAACCGGTCCCCGGCCAGCGCGTGCAGCAGGGCCGCCTCCTCGCCGAGCGCGACGGGGTGCCGCGAGCCGAGCACGGCCGCGGCGGTGCCGACGGTGATGCGCCGGGTGCCGGCGAGGACGTGCCCGGCCAGCACGGTCGCCGACGGGCACTGCCCGTACGCGACGAAGTGGTGCTCGGCCAGCCATACCCCGCGCATGCCGGCCTGCTCGGCCGCCCGGGCGTGCGCCACCGCCGCGGCCGGGCCGAAGGCGCTGGTCAGGAAGATGTCCACGGTTGCTCCCGTCGTCAGATCGAATCCGCCCAGCCCACGGGCGCTCACGCGTTAAGAAGGGCACCTTCTTTAACGCGGAGCGTTAAGAAGGTGCCCTTCCTTTTCCACCTTCAGCAGTCGCGGAGTTCCGGGGACTGGTTGCGGAGCTGGGCTACCGGGGAGATGAACTCCTGGTAGGTGTCGCCGCCGACGGCGGACAGGGCGAACGCGGCGACGCGGTGGCAGTTCTGGAAGGCGAGCTTGATGCCGAAGTGGCGCTCCAGGCCACCTCGGATCGCGTCGCTGGCCAGGGCCCGCAGCAGCTCGCCGCGCTCGGCCTCGCTCGGCGGCGGCGTGCCGTGCTCGCCGAACTCCGCGCCGGGCGCGTCGGCCAGCCGCTCGGCCGCGGCGCTGACCACGGTCCAGGCGTACGGCAGCGACTGGCGCACGCAGTCGACGAACTCGGCGTCGTCGACCTGCCCGGCCTCGGCGCGCTCCAGCAGCGCCACGGGGACGTCAAGGGACATGGTGATTCTCCTTCTGGTAGGGACGGCGGTGCCGTCAGTGGTGTCGTGCCAGCTCGAGCCGCTGCGGCCCGAGCACGAAAGCGGGGTCGACCTGTGCGGCGAGGTCCTCGCCGCTGCGGGCGTTGCCCCAGGCGTGCGCGTTGCGCAGGTGGAACTCGACGGCCTGCGCCGTGTAACGCGGCCAGTCCTTCTCCACACCATCCACAGTGGACCGAATCCTGTCCAGTGCGGCGCGGTTCGCGGCTTCCAGCTCGTTGATCGGCTGCGGGGCGCCACGCTCGGCCGCGCGCACGAATCGAGACCGGCCGATCCAGGTGAGCAGGTCCTCCCCGACGTGCTCGCGCAGGAACGCCACGTCCGAGTCGTCATCGATCTTGTTGCCGATCACGTGCACCCGCACCCCGAAGTCGCGGGCGTAGCCGATGTACTGCCGGTACACCCCGACGCTGCGCAGGGTCGGCTCGCACACCAGGAAGGTCGCGTCGAACCGGGTGAACAGGCCGGAGGCGAAGCTGTCCGCGCCCGCCGTCATATCCACCACGACGTACTCCCCCGGCCCGTCGACCAGGTGGTTGAGCAGCAACTCGACCGCGCCGACCTTCGAGTGGTAGCAGGCCACGCCCAGGTCCTCGGTGGCGAACGGCCCGGTGACCGCCAGCCGCACCCCGCCCACCCGGCGCACCAGCGCGTCGTAGATCGGGTTGGGCTCGTCGACCCGCAGCAGGCGGGAGCCCTGACCGGGCGGCGTGGTCTTGACCATCGCGGCGGCCGAGGAGATCCGCGGGTTCTCGCCGCGCAGGTAGTCCTTGATCTTGTCTAGGTGGTCGCCCAGCGACGGGAGCAGGACGGCCTCGTCCTCGCTGATCCCGAGCGCGGTGGCCAGGTGCTGGTTGATGTCCGCGTCGATGGCCAGCAGGGCCGCGGGTGTCGCCGCCGCCGCGAGATGCCTGGCCACCAGCGCCGCGAGGGTGGTCTTACCGCTGCCACCCTTGCCGACGAATGCCATCTTCATAACTGCTATTGATAGTCATTTTCAATAGCCCGGTCAATCACCCCGCGTACCCCGGGCGTGTCGCTCCGTCACCGGTGTGATGGCGTCCGGCGGAGCACGGGACGGAAACGTCGCGCTGATAAACTGCGCCGAGTGTCGATCGCCTCGCCCACCAGCCCGCTGAGCCCGCCCGCCGACGTCGCGGAGACGGCCGGCGCGGCCCCCGCCGAGGCCGCCGTCAAGACCCGCCGCCGCCGCGCCGACCTGCTGGTCGCGGCCACCGCCTTGGTCATGGCGGTATGGGTCACCGGCGCGCTCTGGTCGGACCCGACGCACCGCGCCAGCGGCGTCAACTCCGGTGACCAGGCGTTCTTCGAGTGGCTGCTGTCATACGGGGCCTACGCGCTCACGCACGGCGCGGACCCGCTCTTCACCCACCTGCTCAACGTGCCGGACGGGGTGAACCTGGCCGTCAACACCTCGATCTCGGTGTACGCCTTCGTGTTCGCCCCGCTGACCATCCTGGCCGGCCCGGCGATGACCTTCCTGGTCATCCTCACCCTGAACCTGGCCGGCACCGCGTACGCCTGGTACTGGCTGTTCTCCCGGCACCTGGGCGCGAACCGGATCGGCGCGGCGGTCGGCGGCCTGTTCTGCGGCTTCGCGCCGGCGATGATCTCCCACGCGAACGCCCACCTGAACTGGACCGCGCAGTGGGTGATCCCGCTGATCATCGCGCGGTGCCTGCTGCTGGTGCGCCGGGACCGGCCGGTGCGCGACGGCGCGCTGCTGGGGCTGCTCATCGCGGTCTGCTTCTCGATCGCCGCCGAGGCGCTGTTCTTCACCGCGCTGGCGCTGGGCGTGTTCACGCTGGTCTGGGTCCTGTCCCGGCGCGCCGAGGTGAAGGCGCTGGTGCGCCCGGCGCTGACCGGGCTGGGCAGCGGTGCGCTCGTCGCGGGCGCGCTGCTGGCGTACCCGCTGTGGCTGCACTTCGCCGGGCCGCAGCGCTACCACGGCACCGGCTTCGACCCGCACGTGCACAACGAGGACCTCGCCGCGTACGCCGCCTGGCCCGAGCGCTCGCTGGCCGGGGCGGTCGGCCTCAACACCGACCTGGCCGCGAACCCGACCGAGGAGAACTCGTTCTTCGGCCTGCCGCTGCTGCTGCTGGTGATCATCGGCCTGGTGGTGCTGTGGCGGCGCACCGACCGGGGGCACCGGGCCAACCTGCTCGGCCTGGGCGTCACCGCGGGCTTGTTCTTCCTGCTCTCGCTCGGGCCGGAGCTGCGCTGGCTGGGCCGGCTCACCGCGATCCCGATGCCGGAGGCGCTGATCGGCGGGCTGCCGGTGTTCAACGCCGCGCTGCCGTCCCGGCTCGCCCTGATCGTCGCGCCGGTGTTCGGGCTCGTCCTGGCCTGGCTGGCCACCGCGCTCAGCCGCACCGACGGCGGCAGCATGCGGGTGACCCTGCCCGGCCCGCGCTGGGCCTGGATCGCCGGACTCACCGTGGCGCTGCTGCCGCTGGTGCCGACCCCGCTGCTGGCCCGCGAGCGCGCCCCGGTGCCGGACTTCTTCACCTCCGGCCAGTGGCGCGAGTACGTCGCCGACGGCGGCACCGTGGTGCCCGTCCCGATCACCAACGACCTGCTCCCCGACGGCCAGCGCTGGCAGGCCGCGGCCCTGGCCGACGCGGCGGGGGCCGGCGAGGGCGTGTTCCGCCTGCCCGCGGGCTTCTTCCTCGGCCCCGGCGGCCCGAACGGCACCGGCCGCATCGGCCCGATCCCCCGGCCGACCCAGACGCTGCTGGAACAGGTGGCCAAGTCCGGCACGGCACCCGAGATCACCGACGCCGACCGGGCCGCGCTGCGCGACGACCTGCGCTACTGGAACGCGAGCATCGTGGTGCTCGGCGACGACGTGCACGGCGCGCACTGGCCGACCTACCAGCCCGCCCTCAAGACCGTGATGACCGACCTGCTCGGCCCGCCGCAGCGCGTCGGCGACGTGTGGCTCTGGAAGGCCCCCGCCGCCTGACGCCCGGACGGCGCTACCAGTGCCAGGCGGTACGGGTCAGGCGCGGGGCGAGGTGCTCGCGCCAGGCGGCGGCGAGCTGGCCCGCGATGCGGCGCACCAGTGGCGTGCCGAGCCAGCCGAGCACCACAGCGCTGTAGGCGACGCTGATCCACTGGTCGCCGGTCAGGTGCTCGAACTGCCAGGACACCAGCGGGTACCACAGCGAGCTGTATTCGGGCGAGTACCAGCACAGCGCCTCGACCGACTGCGGGGTGTTGAAGCAGGCGGTGGGCCACAGCTCGTGCCAGAACAGGCTGTTGAGCCCGATCCAGACCGACAGGATCAGCACGGCCAGGGTGATCAGGTTCGCGCCCGGCCCGGCCTGGCGGTGCCCGAGTCGTAGGGCCAGCGCCAGCGCGGCGGGCAGGATGCCGGCCAGGAAGAACCGCGGCCCCCAGGACATCCCGGCGTACCAGGCCCACCAGGGCGCGTACACCAGCACCAGACCGCCGACGAAGATCAGCCAGAGCCGCTGGATCCGGGCCAGGTCGATGCCGGTCGGGCCCAGGTCCGCCAGGGCGCGGCGGGTCGGCAGGAACATGCCGGGCAGGTACCAGACGATGCCGCGGCCGAAGGCGAACAGGATCGCCAGCACCCCGAAGAAGAAGGGGTACGAGAAGCCCGGCCGCCCGGAGAACGGCATGACGTCCTTCGCGCCACGGTCGCCGGCGTAGCCGCCCTTGCGGGCCAGGATCTCCAGCAGCACCAGCGCCGCGGCGACCGCGACCGGCACCAGCAGCCGCAGCCGGCGGTGCCGCCACGTCTCGGCCAGGCTCACCAGTCCCAGGCCGACCAGGGTGGCCGGGGTGTTGACCGCGCCGACCACCGCGGCCGCCCAGCCCCACCCGCGCCGGCGGCCCCGCACCACGACGACGATGCCGACCATCACGCCCATCATGGTGAAGGTCTCGCTGCCGTAGTGGCCGACGTCCGGCGCGAGCATGCTCGCCGCCACCGTGATCAGCATGAACCGGCGGATCAGCGCGCCGGGGACCAGCCCGCGCAGCAGCAACCCGAGCGCGGCCAGCCCGGTCGCGAAGACGACCAGGTTGAAGTACTCGATCCCGGCCTCGGGGGTGGCCACGGCACGGCCCAGCAGCCACAGCGGCGTGGAGAACAGCGGGCCCATGATGGAGTACTCGCTGTTGTTGAGGCGGCCCTCACCGAGCAGCAGGCTCAGGCTGTTGAGCCGGTCGACGCCGTCGGCGACCACCGCGACCTGCTGGCCCCACACCAGGCGGGCCAGTCCGGCGAGGATGAGCACCGTCTCGGCGACCGCGGTCCAGCCCGGACGCCGCGCGGGCGGCTCGGCTGTGGTGGGCGCGGCGGGTTCCATCGTGGTCAGCGACACGGCGCTACCCTACGCACCACGCCGCCGCGGGGCAGCACGACGGGGCGGGACGCAGAACTGCGCCCCGGCCGGGTGTAGTCGGCCGAAGGCGCAGTCCTCCCCACCCCGGGCTACTGCGGGTTGCGGTGCTGCTCAGGCTCCCCGGCCCGCCAGAGCCGGCCCGGCCACCAGACGAACCGGCCGATGTCCACCGTCAGCGCGGGCACCAGCAGCGAGCGCACCAGCAGCGTGTCGAGCAGCACGCCGAAGGCGACCGCGAACGCGATCTCCACCACGAAGACCAGCGGCAGCACCGCGAGCGCCGCGAACGTCGCCGCCAGCACCACGCCGGCCGACGTGATGACGCCGCCGGTCACCGCCAGCCCCTTGAGCGTGCCCGCCGTGTGGCCGAGCTTGCCCGCCTCCTCGCGGACCCGGGTCATCAGGAAGATGTTGTAGTCGACGCCCAGGGCCACCAGGAACACGAACGCGAACAGCGGGTACGAGGAGTCGGCTCCCGCGAAGCCCAGCACGTCCTTGAAGACGATGCCGGAGATGCCGAGCGTCGCCAGGTAGGACAGCACCACCGTGGCGATCAGCAGCAGCGGCGCGATCAGCGAGCGCAGCAGCACCATCAGGATCAGGAAGATGACGCCCAGCACCAGCGGGATGATCACGTTGCGGTCGCGCTGCGAGGTGTGCTGCACGTCGTAGTTGATCGCACTGAACCCGCCGACCTTGGCCTGCGCGCCGTCGATCGCGTGCACCGCGGCCCGCAGCCGCTCGACCGTAGCCAGCGCGGCCGGCGAGTCGGCCGCGTCGGTCAGCGTCGCGTCGATGCGCACCATGCCGTCGACGACCTTCGGCTCCGGCAGCGGCGGCACGGCGACCGGCGCCTGCGCGCCCTGCCCGGTCGCACCCGTCTGGCCGGGCGTGGCGGTCTGGGAGCCGTCACCGGCCGGCGGGACGACCGGCATGACCGGCATCCCGGTGAACGGGGCCGCCTCGGCCACGCCCGTGGTCTGGCGCACCGCCAGCAGCACCTGGTCCAGCTTCTCGGCCCGGGTCACGATCTCGGCGGGGTTGCCGGTGCCGCCCGGGAAGTGGGCGGTGGTCAGCTCCTGCGCGGACACCGAGTCGGGGTGGCCGGTGAAGCCCTCCGACTGCGGGATGCCGTCGGCGTCCAGGCGGGTCAGGCCCGCGACACCGGCCAGCAGCAGCACCGCGGTGCCGATCCAGACCAGCCGCGCCCGGCGGCCGACCAGCGCGGACACCTTCGCCCAGATGCCCTGCTGCTCGACGGGCGCGGAGTCGAACTTCGGCCGCACGGGCCAGAACGCCGCCCGGCCGAGCAGGGCCAGGATCGCCGGGAGCAGGGTCAGCGAGACGGCCAGGCTGCTGGCGATGCCGATCGCACCGACCGGGCCGAGGCCCTTGTTCGAGGCGAGGTCGGACACCAGCAGGCAGAGCAGGCCCAGGATGACCGTGGCGCCGCTGGCCAGGATCGGCTCGAACGAGGCGCGCAGCGCGACCCGCATGGCGTCGTACCGGCTCTCGGTGTGCCGCAGTTCCTCGCGGAAGCGCGACACCAGCAGCATCGCGTAGTCGGTGGCCGCGCCCAGCACCAGCACGTCGAGGATGGCCTGGCTCTGCCCGGAGACCGTGATGATCTCCTCCTTGGCCAGCAGGTAGACCACGCCGTTGGCCAGCGCGAACGCCAGGCCCGCGCCGACGAGCACGACCACGGGCAGGATCGGGCTGCGGTACACGATCAGCAGGATGATTCCGATGATGCCGACGGTGACGCCCAGCAGCAGGCCGTCGATGGAGCCGAAGACCTCCATCATGTCGGTGAGGATGCCGCCCAGGCCGCCGACGTGCGCGTTCAGCCCGTCGGGCAGGCCCGTGTGGTCGCGGATCCAGGTCACGTCGGTCATGTTCTTCTGCGCGTCGGTCTCCGTGAACAGCACGGTGACCTGGGCCGCCTTGCCGTCGTCGGAGTAGCGCGGCAGCAGCGGGACGTCGGCGAGCCGGCTGCCCAGCTCGCGCTTGAGCGTGGCCAGCTGCTCGGCGATGACCGTCTTGTCCGCCTCGGTGAGCCCGCTGTCGCGGCCGTAGACCAGCTGCGCGGGCACCACGTCGAGCCCGGCGAACTTCTTGCTGAGGTCGAGCACGACCGTCGCCTCGGCGCTCTCCGGCAGGAAGGAGGCGTTGTCGTTCTTCTGGACCTCGGCGGTCTTGCTCGCGAAGCCGCCCATGGCCCCGCCCACGACCAGCCAGATCACGAGCCCGATCGCCGGCAGCAGCCAGCGCAGGCGCTGCGGCCGCGGTGGCGCGGCCACCTCGGTCTGCTGCCCCGGTTCGCCCCGGAGCTCCTTCTTCTCCCGCGTCGCCGTCATCGCGAGACGTCCTTTCCCTACGTGCGAAGCATGGTTGGCACAGCGTGACACTATTCGTGAAAGTTTTCACAAGCGTGGCTGCGCACACCCTACTGGCCGCGAGCCGGGCACGCATTCACGGGTACGGGTGACGCCGCGCACCTTTACTGGCCGTCCGGTGCGGCGCGAGTAGCCTGAGCGACGTGACCAGCATCGTCTCGCCGGCACTCGCGGTGCGCCGCGCCGGCACCGTCGAGTATCAGACCGCCTGGGACGAGCAGCGCCGCCTGCACGCCGGCGTCGTCGAGGGCAGCGAGCCGAACACCGTGCTGCTGCTGGAGCACCCGAGCGTGTACACCGCCGGCAAGCTCACCGAGCCCTGGGAGCGCCCGTTCGACGGCACCCCGGTGGTGGACGTGGACCGCGGCGGCAAGATCACCTGGCACGGGCCGGGGCAGCTCGTCGGCTACCCGATCATCGAGCTGCCGGTGCAGCGCGGCGGGCTGGCCGACGTGGTCGCGCACGTGCGGCGCACCGAGCAGATGCTCATCGACGTCTGCGCCGAGCTGGGCGTCGCCACCACCCGGATCAAGGGCAACAACCGCTCCGGCGTATGGGTGCGCGAGGACGACCGCGGCCCGGACCGCAAGGTGGCCGCGATCGGCATCCGGGTCGCCCGCAACGTCTCGCTGCACGGCTTCGCGCTCAACTGCAACCCCGACATGACGTGGTTCGACCGCATCGTGCCCTGCGGCATCACCGACGCCTCGGTCACCTCCCTCAGCGCCGAACTGGGCCGCGAGGTGACGATCGACGAGGTGCTGCCGATCGTCGAACGCCACCTGCCCACCCTGCTCGCCGTCTGACCCGACGCGCACCCCGTCAGGCCGGGAGGGCGGTCAGGGGTGGGAGGGGGCAGTGGAGCATGCCGCAGATGGTGCGGGTCAGCTCCTGCTCGGCGACGGTCATGGTGCCGTCTTCGGAGATCACCGCGACCACGGCCTGGATGAGGAGCGACTTGTCCTGCGGGGCGAGGCCGTCGAGCATGGGCCAGGCGGCGTCCAAGGCCAGCACGCCGTGCTGCGGGGCGGTCATCGGCACGGGCTGTCCGGGCAGGATCATCGCCAGGCCGACGTGGTACGCGTGCTCGGCCGACGCCTCGTCGGGGTGGCCGGCGCGGGCCAGCACCGCGAGCAATGACGCGATCGCGTTGCGGCAGGCCGGGAGGCTGCGCGGGCGGACCGGCCAGGGCGGGGAGTCGTAGGTCGCCTCGTACAGGTCGCGGTGCAGCAGCCGGGACAGGGCGTACTCGAAGACGCTGACCCGGCCGTCGGCCCTGGCCAGGGTGTCAATGGTGCCGAGCAGGTCCTGCCTGGTCGCGGCCGGGTGGGCGCGCAGCGCCGGGAAGCACAGCTGGGCCAGCGGCAGCCGGAGCAGCGGGTGCAGGCCCGCGAGCCGGCCCGCGGCGGCGACGGTGTCCGCGGCGACGGCCTCGCCGTGCCGGTCGCGCAGCGCCGCGAGCTGGCTGTCGGCCACCTCCGGCTGCTCCGACAGCAGCAGGCCGAACACCAGGGCGGGCGCGGTGTCGCCGCGCCGGGCGCGGGCCAGGATCTCGGGCGGGAAGCGCTCCAGGATGGACTCCGCCCGGTGGTACGCGGGCTGCTGCGGCGCGCCGACCGAGGCGGCGACCGCGTCGGGGCGTACCGCCATCCGGGTGTCGTGACCCGGCAGCGCGCCGCCCTCCTCGGCCAGCGACAGGCCCATCGCGGCGTCCTCGGCCAGCCCCGACGGCGGCGCGGCGCGCCACTTCTGCGCCAGCGCGGTGAGCTGCGCCGGGTCAAAGCCCGGTTCGAGGGCCCGGATGCGGTCGGCCAGCGGCGGGTGGGTGGCGAACAGCGAGCGCAGCCGGGCCTCGCCGAACAGCATGTGGCCGACCTCGTCGATCTTCGGGGTGGACAGGCGGGACCCGGTCTCCAGGCCCCCGATCTTCTTCAGCGCGCCGGCGATGCCGGAGGTCTGCCGGGTGAACTGCACCGCCGACGCGTCGGCGAGGTACTCCCGCTGCCGCGACACCGACGCCTGGATCAGCCGCCCCGCGAACACGCCGATCGACCCGGCCACGATCAGCGCGATGCCGATCAGCGGCAGCGGGTTGCTGCCCTGGTTGTCACGGCGCTCGCGGCCACCGCCGAACGCGCCCGCGTACAGGAAGGTGCGGCCGACGATGGCCAGGAACAGGATGCCGAACAGCAGCCCGATCAGCCGGATGTTGATCCGCATGTCGCCGTTGAGCACGTGGCTGAACTCGTGCGCGATGACGCCCTGCAGCTCGTCGCGGTTGAGCCGGTCCAGCGCGCCGCGGGTGACCGCGACCGCCGCGTCCGCAGGGGACCAGCCCGCCGCGAACGCGTTGATGCCGGGCTCGTCCTCCAGCACGTACACCTCGGGCACCGGCACGCCGGAGGCCAGCGCGACCTCCTCGACCACGTTGCGCAGCCGGCGCAGCCGCAGGTCGGTGGTGTCCTCCGGGACCAGCACCCCGCCCAGGTCGCGGGCCACCTTGCCGCCGCCCGCGCGCAGCCCGATGGTGCGGAACAGCGACGCCAGCAGGATCGAGCCGCCGGTGAGCACCGCGGTCCAGAACATCAGCCAGGCCAGCTCGGCGGCCGGGGCCTCGAACGCACCCAGCGCGAACGCGACCACGAGGCAGACGACCACCACGATGGCGAGCACGGCCAGCACGTAGAGCAGGATCAGGCGGAACGATAGCCGCTTGACCTGCCGCTGGCGCTCGAAGAAGTCCATCGCCGCGGCGGTCAGAACTGCACGCGCGGGGCTTCGCGCTTGCCCGGGTCGTCGATCTCCAGCAGCGCGGCCTTGTGGAACCCGAACGGCCCGGCCAGCAGGCTGCCCGGAAAGGTCTCGCGCTTGTTGTTGTACGCCAGCACCGCGTCGTTGTAGCCCTGCCGGGCGAAGGCGACCCGATTCTCGGTGGAGGTCAGCTCCTCCGACAGCTGCATCATGTTCTGGTTGGCCTTGAGGTCCGGATAGGCCTCCGACACCGCGAACAGCCGGCCCAGCGCCTGGGTGAGCCCGTTCTCGGCGCCGCTCAGGCCCTGCATGGCCGCGGGATCGCCCGGATTGCGGGCCGCGTTGGCCTGCGCGGTCATCGCGGCCGTCCGCGCCGCGGTCACCGCCTCCAGGGTCTCGCGCTCGTGCTTGAGGTAGCCCTTCGCCGTCTCGACCAGGTTCGGGATCAGATCGTGGCGGCGGGTGAGCTGCACGTCGATCTGCGCGAACGCGTTCTGGTAGCCGTTGCGCGAGCGCACCAGGCCGTTGTAGAGCGAGGCCACCCAGGCCACGATCACCACTGCGATGATCACCAGGCAGATCAGCCCGATCAGGAACTCCATGCCCTCACCGTGCCACCCGGGCATCCGTTTTGCCTGGCAATCGGGCGTATCTTGATTGCTCATACGCCCGATTGCCAGGCAAGTCGGTCGATCAAGCGCCGCGCGACCCGGTGTGGTGGGCCGCGCGGCGGGTCCAGAGGTTACGGCGTGACGCGGTGCAGGTCGCGCGGGTACGCGGTGACCTCGCGGATGTTCTGCGCCCCGGTGATGCGGGCGACGAAGCGCTCCAGGCCGATCGCGAACCCGCCGTGCGGCGGCATCCCGTGGCGGAACGCCTGCAGGTAGGGCTCGTACGGCTCGGCGCTCTCCCCGCGCGCGGCCAGCGCGGCGAGGTAGTCGCTGTGGCGGTGCAGCCGCTGCCCGCCGGTCACCAGCTCCAGGCCCCGGAACAGCAGGTCGAAGCTGTTCGACCAGCGCTCGTCGCCGGGCTGCGGGTGAGTGTAGAAGGGCCGCTTCGCCATCGGGTAGCCGGTGACGAAGACGAAGTCGCTGCCGTGCTCCTGCTTCGCCCACTCCCCGATCGCCCGCTCGTGGGCCGGGGCGAGGTCGGGCTCGTCCGCCGGCGCACCAGCGATCTTGAGCGCCTCGCTGAAGTGCAGCGCCGGGATCTCGGCCGGCACCTCGGGCAGGGCCAGGCCCTCGACCGCCGCGCCGAGCGCGCCGACCCGGGCGACCATGGCCGCCACGGTCTCCCGCAGCACCGCCATCACGTCGCGGTGGTCGCCGATGAAACCCAGCTCGGCGTCGAGCGAGGTGTACTGGGCCAGGTGCCGGGTGGTGTCGCTGGGCTCGGCCCGGAACACCGGCCCGACCTCGTAGACCCGCTCGAACACGCCGACCAGCTGCTGCTTGTAGAACTGCGGCGACTGGGCCAGGTAGGCCGGGCGGCCGAAGTAGTCCAGCGCGAAGACGTTCGCCCCGGACTCGGTCGCCGTCGCAACGATCTTGGGGGTGTGGATCTCGGTGAAGCCGAGCCCGTCGAGTCCCGCCCGGAACCCGGCCGCGGCCGCGGCGCTGATCCGCAGCGCGCGAGCCCGGGACGGGTGGCGCAGCGACAGCGGGGCGTGGTCCAGCTGGGTGGGCAGGGTCGGCGTCAGCACCGGCCGGTACAGGTCGAACGGCGTCGGCTGGGCGGGCTCGCCGAGCAGCCGTACCACCGGCTCGGTCAGCTCCGCCCCGCCGGGCGCGGCCGGGTTCGCGGTGACCAGGCCCTCGACGGCGACCACGGTCTCCTCGGGCAGCGTCTCCAGGTGGGCCCGCAGCTCCGGCTCGGTGACCACGACCTGGCTGAGCCCGGACGCGTCCCGCACGATGAGGAAGGAGACCGCTTTGAGCAGCCGGCGGCGATGGATCCAGCCGGCGATGGTGATCCGTGCGCCCACATGGCGGGGCAGCTCGACGGAAAGGATGCGTTGCATGGTGGGTTACCTCCGGGTTCTTCCGCAACGCCATCCCCAAAGGGGTGTGGGCGGTTTGGGAACCCGCGGTGCCACCACACCTTCACCCGGATGATCCGGGCCTCTACCAGCCGGTGAGCGGAGCCACACGGGCGGCTGCATGCCGACCCGACCCGGGCGTCACTCCGGTGATTCGCTCCGTCACTTGCTGTTGTGCGGAGACTGTAGACCATGATCGGGAGCCGCGCAGCCCGTTTTTCCGGGCGCGTCGGGGCTGAGACGTCCATTACCCAGCAGAAGATCAAGGCCTTTTCGACGCGTACGCTGGCGGGCATGACCATCGTCGCTCCCGAGGGCCGGCGCCTGCTGCGCGTCGAGGCCCGCAACGCCGAGACCCCCATCGAGCGCAAGCCTGAGTGGATCAAGGTCAAGGCGAAGATGGGTCCGGAGTTCACCCAGCTCAGCTCACTGGTGAAGCGGGAAGGCCTGCACACCGTGTGCCAGGAGGCCGGCTGCCCCAACATCTACGAGTGCTGGGAGGACCGCGAGGCGACCTTCCTCATCGGCGGCGACCAGTGCACCCGGCGCTGCGACTTCTGCCAGATCGACACCGGCAAGCCGGCCGAGTTCGACGCCGACGAGCCCCGCCGGGTCGGCGAGTCCGTCGCCACCATGGGCCTGAAGTACGCCACCGTGACCGGCGTCGCCCGTGACGACCTGCCCGACGGCGGCGCCTGGCTGTACGCCGAGACGGTCCGCCAGATCCATTCCCTGGTCCCCGGCTGCGGTGTCGAGCTGCTGATCCCCGACTTCAACGCCGTCCCGGAGCAGCTCGCCGAGGTCTTCTCGGCCGCGCCCGAGGTGCTGGCGCACAACGTCGAGACCGTGCCGCGCATCTTCAAGCGCATCCGCCCCGGCTTCCGCTACGACCGCTCCCTCGGCGTGATCACCCAGGCCCGCAAGGCCGGGCTGGTCACCAAGTCGAACCTGATCCTGGGCATGGGCGAGGAGCGCGCGGAGATCTCGCAGGCGCTGCGCGACCTGCACGAGGCCGGCTGCGAGCTGATCACCATCACGCAGTACCTGCGCCCCACGCCGCGCCACCACCCCGTCGAGCGCTGGGTGAAGCCCGAGGAGTTCGTCGAGCTGCGCGAGGAGGCCGAGGAGATCGGCTTCGCCGGCGTGATGAGCGGTCCCCTGGTGCGTTCGTCGTACCGGGCAGGGCGCTTGTATCGTCAAGCCCTCGACGCGCGCACCGCCGCCGCCTGAAAGCCCCACCGTCACCCAATCTAGACTCTGTCCATCTAAAGGAATCCGTCTATGGCAAAGGCCGAAGAAAAGGTCTCCTTCTTCCAGCGGTTGAAGCAGATCGGCATGGTGTTCAAGTTCACCGCCAAGCAGGACAAGTGGTTCACGCCCCTGGTGGCGGCCGCTGTCGTGCTGCCGCTGGCCCTCACCGTCGTGGCGGTGCTGCTGGGCTGGGGCTGGATCTGGATCCCACTGGGCATCCTGACCGCGCTGCTGGCGGTGCTCATCGTGCTCAACCTGCGGTCGAACACCGCGATGATGAACATGATGGAGGGCCAGCCCGGCGCGGCCGGCCAGCTCGTCGAGCAGATGCGCGGTGACTGGCGGGTCAAGCAGGCCGTTTCGGCGACCACCCAGTTCGACGTGGTGCACCTGGTGATCGGCAAGCCTGGCGTCATCCTGCTCGCCGAGGGCAACCCGGCGCGGCTCAAGCCGCTGCTCGGCGAGCAGAAGCGCCGCCTGAGCAAGGTCATCGGCGACGCCCCGCTGTACGACTACATCATCGGCACCGACGAGGGCCAGCTCTCCATCCGAAAGCTGCGGATGACGCTGATGCGCCTGCCCCGCAACCTGTCGGGCAAGGAGGTCAACGCCCTGGACCGGGCCCTGACCGCTCTCAACGCCCGCCCCCAGATGCCCCGCGGCCAGCTCCCCAAGGAGTTCCGCCCGCCGCGCATGCCGCGCGGTGGCGGCCGCCAGCGCTGAGTACAAGGAAGGGCACCTTCTTAACGCCATGCGTTACGGAAGGTGCCCTTCTTAACGCGTTCATTTATCGATGCTTATAAGATCCAGTAGGCATATTGCGGTAGAGTTCTACTGGATCTAGCGTGATGCGCATGGAGATGAGGCGCATCACCGATCCCGAGGTCCTCAAAGGCCTCGCCCAGCCGATCCGGCAGAAGCTCTACCGCCTGCTCGCCCAGTTCGGCCCCGCGACCGGCGCGACCCTGTCCAAGCGCCTGGGGCACCGACCCCGGCCAGACCAGCTACCACCTGCGCGAGCTGGCCAAGGCCGGGTTCGTCGAGGACGCCCCCGAGCTGGCTCGGGACCGCCGCGAACGCTGGTGGCGCGCCGTACCCGGTTCCACCGGCTGGTCCTCGCTCGACTTCCCCACCCCCGAAGGCCAGGCGATCGCCTCCGCCGCCAAGGCCCAGGTCGTCATCGACGAGTTCGAACGAGTGCGCGGTTACGAGCAGTCGCGCGACACCTGGAGCGACCAGTGGCAGGTCGCCGCCACGAGCAGCGACTCCTTCCTGCGGCTGACGCCGTCCGAGCTCACCGAGCTGACCGGCGAGCTGCACGAGGTGCTCGTCCGCTGGAAGCAGCGGAGCAACGAGCGCGCCGCCCGGTCGGACGACACCGACCGCGAACACGTCTTCCTGTTCTTCCACGCCTTCCCGGAGCGCCCCTGATGACCACCGCCACCCTGGCTCCCCCGCGGCGCACCCCGCCCGTCGTTCCCGCCCACCGGCAGCCCGCCTTCCTGCGCTACCTCGGCGGGCAGGCGGTCTCGGTCCTCGGCGACCAGGTCTGGTACGTAGCGCTGTCCTTCAGCGCCGTCCAGCTCGCCTCGCCCGGCACGGCCGGCGTCGTCCTGGCCGTATCCGCCCTGCCGCGGCTGGTGCTGCTGCTGTTCGGCGGCGCGATCGTCGACCGGTACGGCCCGCGCCGCCTCATGATCGGCAGCGACCTGGCCCGCGGCGCGATCGCGCTGGTCACCGCGGCGGTGGCGCTGGCGCAGCCGAGCGTCGCCCTGCTGATCGTGGTGGCGCTGGCGTTCGGACTGGCCGACGCCCTGTTCCTGCCCGCGGCCGGCGCGATGCTGCCACGACTGCTGTCCCCCGCCCAGCTCACCGGCGGACTCGCACTGTCCGGGCTGACCGCCCGGCTCGCGCTGACCTTCGGCGCGCCGCTGGGCGGACTGCTGCTGCCGGTCGGCGGGCTCTCGCTGGCCTGCCTGGTCAACGCGGCGACGTTCGCGGTGTCGGTGCTCGCCCTGTGGTCGGTGCGCCCCGCCGCGCCAGCCGGTGAGCCTGCGCGGCGTGCCACGGCCGGACCCGCCGACCTGGCAGGCGGGGCAGCCCCCACGGCGGCCGAACTTGCGCGAGACGCCGCCGGACCCGCCGACGCGGTTCCCGCGACGACGGCCCGCACGCCGATCGGCGCGGCGGTGCGCGAGGGTCTGCGCTACCTCGCCGGGCACCCGCTGCTGCGGGCGGTGACGCTGGTCGGCCTGCTGGTCAACCTCGGTGCGGTCGGCCCGCTCAACGTGGGCCTGGCGCTGGTGGCGAACGAGCGCGGCTGGGGTGCGGGCGGGATCGGTGTGATGCTCGCCGGGTTCGGCGCGGGTTCGGTCGCCGGGAACCTGCTGATGCTGCGCTGGCGTCCGGCGGGACGGCTCGGCGTGATCGTGGCCTGCTGCGCGGTCGTGCAGTGCGGCGCGCTGTTCGCGATCGCCGTCGCCCCGCTCCCGGCCTGGGCCTTCGTCGCCACCGCGGTCGGCGGGCTGGCCGGCGGACCGCAGGCGGTGCTGCTGACCGGCCTGACGTACACGCACACCGCCGACTCGCACCGGGGCCGTGTGGCCTCGATCAACAATCTGGCGAGCCTGGGCGTGACGCCCCTGGCGATGGCCGTCATGGGCGTCGCCGCGGCCCGCCTGGGCACGGCCCCCGCGTTCGCCGCCAGCGCCGCCCTGATCCTTGTCGCCGCCGCGATGTGCGTGGCGATCCCCGTCCTTCGCGACGCCCGCCTGGCCAAGCCCTCGTCACCGGAACCCACGCGGTGAGCCGAGCCGCCACCCCGCCGTCATGATCGTTCGACTTGCCTGGCACCTGTGCGTATCTTGAGCCCGCATTCGCCCACCTGCCTGGCAAGTCGGACGATCATCGACCAGGGCCGGGCGGGGCGGGCGGTCAGGCGGCGGGGCGGATCATGGTGCCGGCGACGCGGTCGTGCAGGCCGCGGCGCTCGCCGTCCATGATCAGGGCGGGGATGACCAGGGCGAGCAGGGTGCCCCGGAGGGCTCCTTTGAGGGGGCCGACCGGCTGACCCGAGTCGACGCCGAGGCAGGTAATCTTCGTCACGCGCATGCCGGGCGTCTGCCCGAAGAACCCGACGAAGACGGCGTAGACGGCGATCAGCACCACCGGAGCCGCCCAGCCGTCCCGCATCGGGTCCGCGAAGACACCGGCCGCCAGGACGCACAGCATCCAGTCGAGCAGCAGCGCCCCGAACCTTCGGGCCAGGGAGGGTACGGCAGGCAGGGATGCGTCGGTCACCCGCCGAGCGTACCGTCCGCTCCGCCGTACCGGCCGGGTGAGCTGTCCGGGCAGCCCTTGAGCCTGGTTTACCGGTGACGTAACACGGCGGAAACAAAGCTGACACGGCCGGGCAACGCCGCAGTTCTAGCGTCGCCAGCAGCCAATGGCCACCCGACGCAGCGCAGCGCCGTCGGCCGCGTCTCCCGAGGTCAGCCCAGGAGATGTGCTGAAGTGGGGGCCGGGAGCTCCCGCAGACCATCCGTGCCAGGAGGACGTGTTGTTCGCCAATTCCGAGGAACTGCTTCGGTACCTCAAGGACGAAGACGTCAAGTTCGTCGACGTCCGCTTCTGTGACCTGCCCGGCGTGATGCAGTTCTTCACCGTGCCGGTGCAGTCGTTCGATGCGAGCGTCTTCACCGACGGGCTCGCCTTCGACGGCTCGTCCATCCGCGGCTTCCAGCAGATCCACGAGTCGGACATGCTGCTGCTGCCGGACGTCACCACCGCGTTCGTCGACCCGTTCCGCATCCAGAAGACCCTGGCGCTGAACTTCTTCATCCACGACCCGTTCACGCGTGAGGCCTACTCCCGTGACCCGCGGAACGTGGCCAAGAAGGCCGAGGCGTACCTGGCCGCCAGCGGCATCGCGGACACCGCGTACTTCGGCGCCGAGGCGGAGTTCTACATCTTCGACTCGATCCGCTACGCGACCCAGCCGAACCAGGCGTTCTACCACATCGACTCGGTCGAGGGCGCGTGGAACACCGGCGCCGCGACCAACAGCGACGGCAGCGCCAACCGCGGCTACAAGCCCGGCTACAAGGGCGGCTACTTCCCGGTCGCGCCGACCGACCACTACGCCGACCTGCGCGACACCATGGTGACGAACCTGGTGGACCTCGGCTTCACCGTCGAGCGCGGTCACCACGAGGTGGGCACCGCCGGCCAGGCCGAGATCAACTACAAGTTCTCGACGCTGCTGGCCTCCGGCGACCAGATGCAGCTGTTCAAGTACGTCATCAAGAACACCGCCTGGCACGCGGGCAAGACCGCGACGTTCATGCCGAAGCCGCTGTTCGGCGACAACGGCTCCGGCATGCACACCCACCAGAGCCTCTGGCTGGGCGGCGAGCCGCTGTTCTACGACGAGACCGGCTACGCCGGCCTGTCGGACACGGCCCGCTGGTACATCGGCGGTCTGCTGCACCACGCGCCGTCGCTGCTGGCCTTCACCAACCCGTCGATCAACTCGTACCGGCGCCTGGTGCCCGGCTTCGAGGCGCCGGTCAACCTGGTGTACTCGCAGCGCAACCGCTCGGCCTGCACCCGTATCCCGGTCACCGGCACGAACGCGAAGGCCAAGCGCATCGAGTTCCGCTGCCCCGACCCGTCGTCGAACCCGTACCTGGCGTTCTCGGCGATGCTGATGGCCGGTCTCGACGGTATCCGCAACAAGATCGAGCCCCCGGCTCCGATCGACAAGGACCTCTACGACCTGCCGCCGGAGGAGGTCGCCAACGTCACCCAGGTGCCGGGCTCCCTCTCCGACGTGCTCACGGCGCTGGAGAAGGACAACGACTACCTGCAGGCCGGTGGCGTCTTCACCAGCGACCTGATCGAGACCTGGGTCGACTACAAGCGGTCCAACGAGATCGACCCGGTCCGCCTGCGCCCGACCCCGCACGAGTTCCAGATGTACTTCGACTGCTGATCCGCTCAGCGGTACGGAAAAGGCCCCGCCTCCGGCGGGGCCTTTTCCGTACCCGGGTGCGGGGTAAAGATCGCCGTTTCGGGTCAGAACCTGTGGTCAGACCGCAGATCTTGGCACGAGACAGTGATCTCCACTGAGACCCGACGCGCCGCGCCGGTCGGCGCGCGCGCCGGTGGGTCAGGCGGCGGCGGGGGCCGGAGCAGGCTCCGCCGGGGCGGGTGCCGCCGGAGCGGCCGCGGCGGCGGGAGCGGCAGCCGGGGCGGGCTCCGTGGCCGGGGCGGCCGGGGCGGCTGCGGCGGCGGGGGCGGGTTCGGTGGCCGCGGTGGCGGCGGCGACGGCCGGGGCGAGCACCGGGCTGGCGGCGGCCGCGGCGACGAGGGCCGTGGCGGCGGCGGCCGGTGCGGCGGTGAGCAGGCTCGGGCTGTTGGCCGCGCCGATCGGTCCGGAACCGACCGACATCAGCACCGACAGCAGCGCGGCGCTGAAGGCCAGCGACAGCGCGCCGCGCCAGTCGATGGCGGCGACGTCGACGCCCACCGCGCCGCTGACCTGCCCGACGCCGAACGCGGCGATCAGGGCCTGCACGAAGGTCTTGATGGCACGCTCGGCACTGGCGATCCAGAACATCTTGTTCAACAGGTACATCGGAGTTCTCCTGGAATGAGGGGGCACGCCCGGAAGGCGCTCACGAGCCTAGATGGCATCCGCCCTTGTCACCTATCCGCTTCCCGACCGACCACATGGGCGAGAGGGCCTATCGTGTGCCGCATGGCGCACCCCCTCCGCCGCGCGCTGCTCACCGCGGCCGCGTTCGTTTGTGCACTCCTGCCCGCGACGCCCGCCCGCGCGGCCGGCGACCTGGCGGTGACCGTACGCGGCGTTGATCCACTCGCGACGGTGCTGGTGCTGGCCAACCGGGGTGACGCACCGTGCCAGGTGGTGACCTCGACCTACGGCGCGCTCGCGGTGACCCGGCTGGAGCAGGACGGCGTCGCCGTCACGCCGCTGCCGATGGAGACCTCGTTCGAGGAGTCGCTGGAGACGGTGCTGGCCAAGCGCCTGCACACGCTGGAACCGGGGGCGGACGTGCAGGTGCCGCTGCGCGCCATCCCGATCGGGCCGACCGGGCACGCCATCGAGATCGTCACGTGGTCGGCGGGGGCGGGCGCGTTCGGGTCGCTGTACCCGGTGAAGGCGGGAGTGCCGCTGCGGCTGGAGTTCACCTACGCGGTGCCGATCGTGCCGGAGAGCGGCCCGGCCGCGTGCGCCCCGTTGGCCGGGGCAGGTGTCGCGGCCGGAGCGGACGATGAGGGCCGCCCGTGGTGGCACTGGGCGGCGCTGGCCGGGGTGGGCGTGCTCCTGACCCTGGTGGCCGTGTTCCTCCTACTACTGCCGAACCTTCGCCGGCGCCGCCGCGCAGCTGCTGCGCCGGGCGGGGAGTCCGGCAGCACGGGGTCGGGTGGAGCCGCCGGGATCGGTGGGGCGGTCGCGCTGGCGCTGGTGGTGGCGCTCGGCGCGGTGGCTGTGCCGGGCCGTCCGGCGCACGCGGAGATCATCGTGACCGACCCGGAGCTGGCCGCCGCCTGGGCCGCCTGCAGCGCGGTCCTGCACGGGCCCGGTGGCGACCCGGCGGGCATCCTGCCCGCCCTGGAGGCGCCCGGGGTGACCGTCAGCATCATCCGGGCCCAGCCCGGCGACACGCACGAGGGTGCGCTGGACCGCAACAACATCCTGGTCTTCTGGGACACCGAGGACCGCCACGCCTACTACGGCACCGGCGGCAACGCCGACCCGTGCGACGCGCTCTACCACGAGTTCCACCACGCCCACCAGCACCACCAGGGCACCTACAGCCGGGAGGACTGCGCGGGCAGCGGCATCCCGACGACCGAGGTGATGGCGACGCGGGCGCAGAACCAGCTCCGGGAGGCGCTGGGCCGCCCGGCGCGCAGCCACTACGGCGACCGTGCGCTGCCGAGCGGCGACTGCACCGCTCCCCCGCCGCCCCCGGCCTGCACCGGCGCGGGCTGCGGGCACAGCACCGGCGACCCGCACCTGCGCACCATCGACGGGCTGCGCTACGACTTCCAGGCCGCGGGCGAGTTCGTCGCGGTGCGCGACACCGCCGGGGCGTACGAGATCCAGGTCCGCCAGGAGCCCGTGCCCGGCTCGCGCATCGTCGCGGTGAACTCCACGGTCGCCGCGAAGGTCGACGGCGACCGGGTCGAGGCCCGGATGACCACCGCCGGGGTGGAGTTGCTGGTGGCGGGCGTGGCGACCGGCCCGGCCCCGGCGGAGCTGGCGGCCCCGCGGCAGCTTCCCGGCGGCGGCGAGGTCCGCACTGCCGTAAGCGGCGACGTGGAGGTGCGCTGGAAGGACGGCTCCCGCCTGGTGATCGACCCGATCGGCATCTGGGGGCTGGCGCTGTCGGTCGAGCCCGCGCAGGCGTACGCCGGAAAGCTCGAAGGCCTGCTCGGCGACTTCAACGGCAAGTCCGACGACGACGTGCGCCCCCGCGGCGGGCAGCCGCTCGGCGCGCAGCCGACGTTCGGCGCGCTGTATCCCGGATACGCCGACAGCTGGCGCATCGACGCCGCCTCGTCGCTGTTCACCTACCCCGAGGGCAGGAACACCGACAGCTACGTCGACCGGGCCTTCCCGGAGCAGGACGCGGCCACGGCCGAGCTGCCGAACCGGGCCTCGGCGGAGGCGATCTGCCGCGGGCTCGGCGTCTCCGACCCGGCCGTGCTGGCGGGCTGCGTGCTGGACGTGGCGCTGACCGGCCAGCCCGACTTCGCCGTCGCGGCCAAGGCCGGCCAGGTCTTCGCCGGCGGCGCGGACCTGGGCGGGCAGACCTGGACGGTGCGCGTGGACACTGCCGGCGCGGTCGCGAAGGTCGAGTTCGCGGGCACGAAGGGGCAGAAGGTGTTCGTCGACGTGCCCGCCACGACACTGCCGAACCAGTGCGGCGGCCTGGACCTGCTCGGCCCGGACGGCAAGCAGGTGACCACCGGCTGCGTCATCAACGGCGCCGGGTACGTCGACGGCACGGTGCTGCCGGAGACCGGCACGTACAGCATCGCCGTGGACCCGAGCGGCGACGCCACCGGCGAGGCGCGGCTGCGCCTGCTGACCATCTCCGACCAGCAGGAGCCGATCACCCTGGACGGCCCCGAGCTGACCGCACGCCTGCCCAAGCCGGGCACGGTGGCCCGGTTCACGTTCACCGCGACGGCCGGGCAGAAGGTGTTCGTGGACGTGCCGGCCACGAACCTGCCGAGCCAGTGCGGCGGCCTGGACCTGCTCGGCCCGGACGGCAAGCAGGTGACCACCGGCTGCGTCATCAACGGCAGCGGCTACATCGACGGCTTCGCGCTGCCGGACAGCGGCTCCTACACGGTGGTCGTGGACCCGCGGGACAAGAGCGTCGGCGAGGCGAAGGTGAAGGTGAGCGTGGCCGTGGACCAGCGCCTCGAACTGCCCGTGGACGGCAGCGCGGTCACCGCGCGCATCGCGCAGCCGGGCGCGGTCAGCGTGCTGACCTTCAGCGGCCGGGCCGGGCAGCGGGTGTTCGTCGAGGTGCCGAGCACGGACCTGCCGAGCCAGTGCGGCGGGCTGGAGCTGCGCGGGCCGGACGGCGCCGTGATCGAGTCCGGCTGCGTGATCAATGGCAAGGGCGGGCTGCGCGAGGAGGGCACCGTGCTGCCGTCGACCGGGGCATATCAGCTCATCGTGGACCCGAACGACCGGGCGACCGGAACGGCCCAGCTAAGACTGCGCACCTGACCAGCAAAGTCTGGGTTACCTGGTGGTAACGGGGATCACAATGCATGCGTAGACTCCGCCAACGTGAAACCCCCACGCCTTTGGCTCCGCCGCCTGCGTACCACCGCGCTCTGGCTGCTCGGCGTCGTGACGGTGCTGGCCGTCGTCGTCGCCGGGCTGACCGTCTGGTCGGTGCGCCGCGCCCTGCCGACCCTCGACGGTGAGCTCACCCTGACCGGGCTCGGCGCGCCGGTGACCGTGCGCCGCGACGCGCACGGCATCCCCCAGATCTACGCGAAGACCAGCGACGACATGTATCGCGCCCAGGGCTTCGTGCACGCCCAGGACCGGTTCTGGGAGATGGACTTCCGCCGCCACGTCACGGCCGGGCGGGTCTCCGAGCTGTTCGGGCAGTCCCAGCTGGAGACGGACAAGTACCTGCGCACCATGGGCTGGCGCCGGGTCGCCGAGCAGGAGGTGGCGCTGCTGAGCCCGGAGTCCCGCAAGGGGCTGGAGGCGTACGCCGAGGGCGTCAACGCGTGGCTGGCCGCCAACACCGACGTCGAAGGCGACGGGTTCGCCGCATCGGGGGCGCTGAGCCTGGAGTACGGCATCCTCGGCCTGCAGAACTCCGACTACGTCATCGAGCGCTGGACTCCCGTGGACAGCCTGGCCTGGCTCAAGGCGATGGCCTGGGACCTGCGCGGCAACATGGAGGCCGAGATCCGCCGCGCCGCCCTGCAGGCCGAGGGCCTGACCAAGGAGCAGGTGGACCAGCTCTACCCGGCGTACCCGATCGACCGCAACCTGCCGATCGTCACCGGCGGCGCGATCGTGAACGGCGCGTTCGACGCCAAGGCGACCGCCCCGGTCGCGCCGGTGACCCCGCCGACGACGCCGACCACGGCGCTGGCCGCGGACGGCCTCAACGACATGGCCGACGCGCTGGCCGCGCTGCCGGGCCTGATGGGCAACGCCGACGGCGACGGCATCGGCTCCAACTCGTGGGTGATCAGCGGCAAGCTGACCGCGAGCGGCAAGCCGATCCTCGCCAACGACCCGCACCTGAGCCCGAGCCAGCCCGGCATCTGGTATCAGATGGGCCTGCACTGCGAGTGCGGTCAGGACGTCGCCGGCTTCACCTTCTCCGGCGTGCCCGGCGTGGTCATCGGCCACAACGCGAACATCGCCTGGGGCTTCACCAACCTCGACCCCGACGTCATCGACATGTACCTGGAGCAGGTCGAGGGCGACAAGGTGAAGGTCGGCGAGGGCTGGGAGCCGCTGGCCTCGCGCCAGGAGGTGCTCAAGGTCGCCGGGGGCGACGACGTCACCATCACGGTGCGCACCAGCAAGCACGGACCGCTGCTGTCGGACGCCAGCGAGAGCCTGAAGAAGCTCGGCGGGCAGTACGCGATCGCGATGCGCTGGACCGCGCTCGACCCCGGCCGCACCGGCGACGCGGTGTTCGCCATCAACAAGGCCGCCAACTGGGACGAGTTCCGCGCCGCCGCCGCGCTGTTCGAGGTGCCCGCGCAGAACATCGTCTACGCCGACGTGACGGGCAACATCGGCTACCAGTCGCCGGGCCGCATCCCGGTGCGCGGCAAGGGCGACGGCAAGTGGTTCGCGCCGGGCTGGGACCCGGCGTACGACTGGACGGGCTTCATCCCGTTCAACGAGCTGCCCAACGTGCTCAACCCCGAGCGCGGCTACGTGGTCACCGCCAACCAGGCCGTCATCGGCGACCAGTACCAGCAGCACCTGACCGACGACTGGAGCTACGGCTACCGCAGCCAGCGCATCTACGACATGATCGGCGCGGCGGGCGGGAAGATCACGCTCGACGACGTGCAGAAGCAGCAGTTCGACAACCGCAACGGCTTCGCCCCGGCGCTGATCCCGGCCCTGCAGAAGGCGCCGCGGCAGGCTCCGTCGCAGGTCGAGAAGAACGCCGACGCGCTGCTCGTCGACTGGGACTTCCAGCAGGGCGAGGACTCCGCGGCCGCGGCCTACTACAACGCGATCTGGAAGAACCTGCTCGGCCTCACCTTCGACGAGCTGGGCTCCGACTACGCCGCCGACGGCGGGGACCGCTGGTTCGAGGTCGTCCGCGGGCTGCTGAACAAGCCGGACGACAAGTGGTGGGACAACAAGGGCACTCCTGCCGTGGAGAAGCGGGACGACATGCTCGCCCAGGCCATGTCGGCGGCCGTGAAGGAGCTGTCCGAGGCACAGGGCGAGGACCCGAAGCAGTGGCGCTGGGGTGCCATGCACACCCTCACCCCGACCCACGCGACGTTCGGCGAGTCCGGCATCGGCCCGATCGAGTGGCTGTTCAACCGGGACACCGTCGGCGTCTCCGGCGGCGACGCGATCGTCAACGCCACCGGCTGGAGCGCCGGGCAGGGATACGAGGTCGACGCGGTGCCGTCCATGCGCATGATCGTGAACATGGCGGACCTGGACGACTCGCGCTGGATCCAGCTGACCGGCAACTCCGGCCACGCGTTCCACGACAACTACGCCGACCAGTTCGAGCTGTGGCGTACCGGCCAGACCCTGCCGTTCCGCTTCGCCAAGGCGACCATCGAGAAAGAGTCGACGAACACGCAGACCCTCAAGCCGTAGGGCAGATCAGCGGAAGGGGCGTCTGCCCACCGGGACTCCGGTGGGCAGACGCCCCTTCTCGTGTCGCCGCTCCGCCGACCCCGGCCGTCCCTCGATCATCGGACTTGCCTGGCACCTGTGCGAATGCGCCGTCAAGATACGCACACTTGCCAGGCAGGTCGAACGATCTCGGATGGTCCGCCGGATCAGGGCAGCAGCAGACCCAGGGAGAGGGCGAACGGCACGAGCAGCAGGCCGCCGGCCGTGGTGACCGCCAGCCGCAGCCGGTCGCGGCCCTGCGCCGAGCGCAGCGCGACCACGGCCCAGGCGGTGCACAGCAGGGCGAGCACGGTCACCGCCCGCAGCACCAGCCAGGCCAGGGGCTGGCCGAACAGGAACGCCTCGGTCTGCTTGCCGGAGGTGGCCACCGTCATGATCGGGTATGCCACCCCGCCGACCAGGGCGATCAGCCCGGTCAGCACCAGCCAGCGCGCCGGGCGGGCTCCCGCGGGCCGACCGCGACCGCCGCGCAGCCGCCGCACCAGCGCCCCGACCGGCCAGCTGAGCAGCGCCATCGCGATCGTCGCGAACGCGGCCCACCACAGCGGGCCCACCCCGGACACCGGGATGCTGTCGCTGCCCTGCGCGGGCAGCGCGTCGGCCGCCGAGGCGGGCAGCCGTCCGCCGGTCACCTGGGCGATCCAGTCGGTCATCAGCGTGCCGTAGCCGGGCAGCAGCTCACCCATGGCGAAGCCGTTGATCGTCGGGCCGCCGACACGGTCGTAGCCGTCGGTGGTGATCCGGCCCGCGTGCGCGCCGTGCGGCAGGATCCGGATCGTGACGCTGGGGCTGGCGGTCAGCTCGCGGCGGAAGACCTCCGCGCTCTCCCGCGGCGGCACCTGCGTGTCCAGCTCACCCCACAGCGCCAGCACCGGCTGCCGGATCGTGCGCAGCGCGGGCACCGGGTCGTACGCCGCCTGCGGGAACCCGTCCGTCGCGACGGCCAGGCCCATGCCGGTGCCGACGATCGCGTCCACGGTCGACGGCGTCACCCCGGCCCGGGTGATCCGGTTGATCAGGTTCCAGGCCTGGGTACGCGCCGGCGGCAGCCCCGGCGCACCGATGGTGACCAGGAACTTCGCCTCCGCCGAGCGGGACGCGGCCAGCGGCGCGATCCAGCCGCCCTCACTGAGCCCCCACAGCCCGGTGCGCGCCGGGTCGACGTCGGGCAGCGCGGCCACCGCCCGCACCCCGGCCACGGCGTCGTCGGCCAGCGCCGAGTAGTCGCGGTGGGTCTTCGTGTAGTCGGCCCGCTTGTCGTAGATCAGCGTGACCAGCCCGGCCCGCGCGAACACCTCGGCCTCCTGGCCCAGCTCCTCGCGGGGACCCGCGCCGGAGCCGTGCACCAGCACGATCGCCGGGTGGCGCACCGCCGGGTCGAGGTCGGCCCGGCGCACCACCGAGCCGTGCAGCTCGGTGCCGCCGTTGCGGAAGGTCAGGTCGGTCGCGGTCAGCCCGGCGGGCGGGGAGTACGGGGTGGCCGCGGCATCGGCGGCGGCGGGCGACGAGCCGGCCAGCGCCAGCAGGACCGCGCCGAAGGCGGTGAGCAGTGATTTCCTCATGTCCACGATCCTCGGGAAATCCGACGCCGTGGACATCGCCGACGAGAGCGGTCCGGGCCCTCCCTCGCGCGAGGGAGTCACTCGCCGGGGCGGATGAGCCCCGACTCGTACGCGGCGATCACGGCCTGCGCCCGGTCGCGCAGCCCGAGCTTGCTCAGCACGCTGCTGACGTGCGTCTTCACCGTGTGCTCGCTGACGAACAGGGCCGCCGCCAGCTCCGGGTTGGACAGCCCCCGACCGAGCAGCACCAGCACCTCGTGCTCCCGCTCGGTCAGCCGGGCCAGTTCCGCGGACGGGGCCGGTGCGGCCCGCCCGCCCATGCGCACCACGTCGTCGATCAGGCGGCGGGTCACCGCGGGCGCGAGCAGCGCCTGCCCGGCCGTGACCACCCGCACCGCGTGCACCAGGTCGTCCCGGCGTACGTCCTTGAGCAGGAATCCGCTGGCCCCGGCGCGCAGCGCGGCGAACACGTGCTCGTCGGAGCCGAACGTGGTCAGCATGACCACCTTCGTCGGCCCGGCCGCGCAGATGCGCCGGGCCGCCTCGATGCCGTCCATGACCGGCATCCGGATGTCCAGCAGCGCCACGGCGGGAGCGTGCTGCGCCACCGCCCGGACCGCCTCCGCGCCGTCGGCGGCCTCGGCGACCACCTCGATGTCCGGCTGCGCGGACAGGATCATCGCGAACCCCGACCGCACCAGCTCCTGGTCGTCGGCGACCACCACGGTGATGGTCACGACCGCTCCTCCCGCACCCTGCTCCGCTCTCCGCCTGCCCGCCGGCTGGGGAAGCCCGCCGTCCCCGTCACGCGAACACCGCCGTGACCCGGAAGCCGCCGGCAGGGTCGGGGCCGAACTCGACGACGCCTCCCACTGCGGCGACCCGTTCACCGAGGCCGACCAGGCCGTTGCCCGGGGTGACCGGGGCCGTGCCGCGGCCGTCGTCGGCGACGCTCACCCGGGTGCCACTGTCGCCCCAGGTCACCGACACGCGAGCGGAGGTCGCGGCGGCATGGCGGACCACGTTCGTCAGTGCCTCCTGGACCACGCGGTAAACAGCGAGCTGCACGTCGGGCGGGAGCGGGCGTGGTGCGCCGTGCTCGGCGAAGGTGACGTCGAGGCCGTCGTGCCGGGTGCCGCGGACCAGCTCGGGCAGGTCGGCCATGCCCGGCTGCGGGGCCAGCGAGGAATCGCGCAGCCCGCCGACCGCCGCGCGCAGTTGCGCCATGGCGCTGCGTCCCGCATCGGAGATCGCGTCGAACGCCGCCTCGGCCTTGGCCGGGTCGCGCCGGGCGATCGCGCCGCCCGCCTCGGCCTGCACCACCATCAGGCTGAACGCGTGGCCGAGGATGTCGTGCAGGTCACGGGCGATCCGGGTGCGCTCGCGCTCGGCGGCCAGCTGCGCGGCCTGGGCGTGCTCCCGGGCGGCGGCCTCGCGCCGGGTGCGGGCCAGGGTGCCCAGCATGTACGCCGCCGACCAGGTCGCCATCTCGCGGACCGCGGTGTTGACCGACTCGATGATCGACAGCATGCCCGCGGCGGTGACGATCAGCACCACCAGCCGCTGCTGCCGCGGGGACTGGTAGGCCACCGCGTAGAAGCAGACCAGCGGGCCGTACCAGATGGGCTGGGCGGGACCGGTGCCCGCGATCGCGTACGCGGCGATGCCGACGGCGGTGAGCAGCAGCGCGTACGTCGGCTGCCAGCGGCGCAGCAGCACCGGCAGCGAGGTCAGCAGCACCGGCCAGTAGTCGGCGAACGTCCACGGGGGATCCTCGCCGAACCGGCGGGTGAAGAAGTAGGGCGCGGACTGCGCGGCCAGCACGAGCACGGTCAGCCCGATGTCCACCGACCAGGCCCGGCGGGACAGGTCGGCGGGCCGCGCCATCCCCCACGTCACGGTGAGCAAGCCTAGGCCACCGCGGCCCGACGCGTACGCCCGTGGCCGTCCGGGGTGGACGGCGGGGGGTCAGGCGGCGGCCGGGGTGAGCGAGACGATGATGCAGGGCGCGCCCAGCGAGATGCCGGTGTCCACGGCCATGGCCAGGCCGTCGGCATAGGTGACCGGGCCGCGCACGGCGGACGGGGCGACGCCGAAGGTCTCCGGGATGGTGGAGTGGCCGTGCACGATCTGCCGCCCGCCGAGAGTGTCCAGCAGCAGGCGGGCGTTGGCGACGCCGTCGTTGTGCTCCAGGAACTCGAAGCGGCGGAACAGCAGCCGGGTGTTACGCCCGAAGGTCCGCTCGTCGTGCTCGTGCATGATGGTGCGCACCGCGGCGTTGACCGCGTCGATGGTCGGCCCGAACTCCAGGTAGGCCAGGGTGTCGGCGTGCAGCAGCAGGTGGTCGTCGACCAGCGCCACCGCGGGCAGGTCGGCCAGCCAGGCCGCCCGCTGCTCGTCCAGCGCCTCGAGGTCGTGCTCCTGGCCGCCGTTGAGCGCCCACACCTGCACGATGGTGCGCACCTCGGTCACCGGCGACTCGGGGACGAAGCGGCTGCCGTACAGCAGCATGTCGTGGTTGCCGATGACACAGCCGACCTCGCCGCCGGCCGCGGCCGCCTCGCCCTGCAGCCGCCGGATCAGGTCGATCACGCCGATGCCGTCGGGGCCGCGGTCGGTCAGGTCGCCGAGGAACCACAGCCGCGCGTCGCCGCCGGTCCAGGCGCCCTGCGCGTCGAGCAGGCCGGTCACCCGCAGCGCCTGGGTCAGCGGCACGAGATGGCCGTGCACGTCACCGACCACGTAGAGCGTCACGCGATCACCCTACGACATGACCATGAAAGCTCCCTGGGCACGCCGACACCCCGGCGCGGCATACCCACGCAGGGCTGACCGCCGGCCTGCCGCCCACCGCCGGTCACGCCAGGAACAGCCGTTCCACGGCCGCGCGCGCCCGGCGGGTGACTTTGAGGTACTCGTCCAGGAACTCCCCCGGGTCGCCGCCGCCCAGCAGGCGCGCCACCCCGGCCAGCTCGACGCCGTGCCGGGGCAGCTGGTCCACGGCCCGGCCGCGGATCAGTGTCAGCGCGTTGCGCACCCGCGAGCACAGTGTCCACGCCGTGGCCAGCACTTCGGCGTCCTCGACCGACACGAGGTCGGCCGCGTGGGCCGCCGCGAGCGCGTCCAGGGTGCGCGTGGAGCGCAGCCCCGCCACGTCGTGCCCGTGCCGCAACTGCCACAGCTGCACCGTCCACTCGACGTCGGCGATGCCGCCGCGGCCCAGCTTGGTATGGGTGAGCGGGTCCGCGCCGCGGGGCAGCCGCTCGTTCTCCACCCGTGCCTTGATCCGGCGGATCTCGACGATCTGCTCGCGGCGCAGCCCGTCGACCGGGTAGCGCACCGGGTCGACCAGCGCGATGAACTCGGCGGCCAGCGCGGCGTCCCCGGCGACGGGCCGGGCCCGCAGCAGCGCCTGCGCCTCCCACACCTGCGACCAGGTCGCGTAGTAGCGCTGGTAGGCGGCGAGGCTGCGCACCAGCGGGCCCTGACGGCCCTCGGGGCGCAGGTCGGCGTCGATGCCCAGCGGCGGATCGGGCGCGGGCGCGGACAGCAGCGTGCGCAGCTGCTCGGCGATCGCCAGCGCGACACCGTTGGCGGCGTCGTCCTTCATGCCGGGGGCGGGCTGGTACACGAACAGCACGTCGGCGTCGCTGGGGTAGCTCGTCTCGGCCCCGCCCAGCCGGCCCATGCCGATCACGGAGAAGCGCAGCTCGTCCGGCGCCCCCGCGGCCTGCCGGGCCACCGCCAGCGCCGCCGCGACGGTCGCGTCGGTGAGATCGGCCAGCCCCTGCCCCACCTCGGTGATGCCGACGGGTTTCGCCGGGGCCAGCTCACCCGCGCCGGAGAGCAGGTCGGCGCTGCCGATGCGGAACAGCTCGCGGCGGCGCATCGCCCGCACCGCGGCCACCGCCGCGCGCGGATCGGCGTGCCGTCCGGCGGCGGCGGCCGTGCCGTCCAGCAGCGACTGCCGGCCGCGCAGGGCGAGTTCGGTGTCGTCGGCCAGCAGCCGCAGCGCCTCCGGATCGCGGGACAGCAGGTCGGTCAGGTAACGCGAGCTGTCCAGCACCCGGGCCAGCCGCAGCGCCACCGGACCCTCGTCGCGCAGCAGGCGCAGATACCAGGGGGTGGTGCCTAGCGTGTCGGACACCTGCCGGTAGGCCAGCAGCCCGGCGTCGGGGTTGGGCGCGTCGGCGAACTCGGCCAGCAGCACCGGCAGCAGGGTGCGCTGGATCGCCGCGGTGCGCGACACCCCCGAGGTCAGCGCCTCGATGTGCCGCAGCGCGCCCGCCGGGTCGGCGTACCCGAGCAGCTCCAGGCGCTTGCGGGCGGCGTCGGCGCGCAGCGACAGGCCGTCGGCGGGCACCTTGGCCACGGCCGCCAGCAGGGGCCGGTAGAGCAGCTTGGCGTGCAGCCGGCGCACCTCGGCGGCGTGGGTGACCCAGTCGGCGCGGAACGCCGCGATCGGGTCCAGTCCGCCGCCCTCCCGGCCCCGGCCGGTGCCCAGCGACGGCTCCTCGCGCTTGTAGTTCATGGCCCGCGCCAGCCAGCGCAGCGCCAGGGTGCCCGCCTGGCCGTCGTCGGCGGGCACGGTGTGCGTACGCCGCAGCCGCTGCAGTTGCAGCCGGTGCTCCACGTTGCGCAGGAACCGGTATGCCGCGCTGAGCGCCTCCCCGTCCCCGCGACCCACGTAACCACCCGTGACCAGGGAACGCAGCGCGTTGAGGGTGTTGCCCGAGCGCAGCGTCTCGTCGCCGCGGCCGTGCACGAGCTGCAGCAACTGCACCGCGAACTCGATGTCGCGCAGCCCGCCCGGCCCGCGTTTGATCTCCCGCTCGATCTCGGCGCGCGGGATCTGGTCGATGATGCGCCGGCGCATCGCGCGCACGTCCTCGACCGCCTCCGGCCGCTCCGCGGCGTGCCAGATGAGCGGCTGCAGCGCGGCCAGCCACGCCTTGCCGACCCCCGCGTCCCCGGCCACCGGACGTGCCTTGAGCAGTGCCTGGAACTCCCAGGTGCGGGCCCAGCGCTGGTAGTAGACGAGGTGGCTGGCCAGGGTGCGCACCAGCGGCCCGCGCCCGCCCTCGGGCCGCAGCGCGGCGTCCACCGGCCAGGCCACGTGGCCGCAGATCTCCATCAGCGCCGCGGCCACGGTGGTGCCCGCGGCGAGGTCCTCGTCCTCGGCGGCGACGAAGATCACGTCCACGTCCGAGACGTAGTTCAGCTCATCGCCGCCGCACTTGCCCATCGCGATGACGGCCAGCCGGGGCCGCTGGTCGCCGACGCGCCCCAGCGCGATCCGGTACGCCGCCCGCAGCGTCGCGTCGGCCAGCGCGGTCACCTCGGCCATCGTCGTCTCGACGTCGACCCCGTCGGCCAGGTCGGCGGCCGCGATGCGCAGCAGCCCGCGCTGGTAACCGTCCCGCAGCGACGGCACGTCGGCCAGCCCGCTGTGCACCTCGTAGCGCGGCGGCACGGTGTGCGTGAGCACCTGCCACTGGCCCGCCTGCGCGGCGATCTGATCGCCGAGTGCCGAGGACGCCCCCAGCACGGTGAGCAGCCGGATGCGCAGATCCTCGTCGGCCCCGAGCCGCTCCAGCACCCCTTTGTCGGCTTTGTCGGCGCCCCTGTCCCGCTCGGCGATGCGGTGCAGCTGGCGCAGCGCCAGGTCGGGGTCGGCGGCGCGGCCGAGCTGCTCCAGGATGAGCGCGCTCTCCTCGTCGACCGGCCGCTGCGCGGCCGCGTCCCACAGGCTCAGCCCCGTCGCGCCGAGCAGCACCGCCGGGTCGGGGCCGGTCGCCGACAGCGTGAAGCCGTACCGTGCCAACCGCCCGATTCCCGCCATCCGCTCAGGTTATCGGCGGGCACGCGGCCGCAGAAGCCACGGCACGGCTCAGCTCAGCAGCGGAAGCTCCCGGCGGCCGGCGTCGGGCAGCGTGCCCAGGGCGAGTTCGGCGAAGCGGCGGGCGAACGGCTGCCACACCTCGGCCACGTCGTCCTGGGTCGCCTCGACCCCGGCGATCAGCCCGTCGGGCTGCCAACCCTGCTCGGTCATCCAGTCCCGGTTGTTCTCCACCCAGTTCGTGAACATGTCGACGTCGCACTCGATGTGGAACTGGGTGCCCCAGGCCCGGTCACCGACCCGGAACGCCTGGTGGGGATAGCGCGGCGAGGCGGCCAGCAGGGTCGCCCCGAGCGGCAGCTCGGTGATCTCGTCGAAGTGGTACTGGATCACGTCGGGCGCGAACGGCACCGCCCACCACAGTGGGTCGGACTCCGCCTTGTCGCGCCGCGCGACCAGGCGCGCGCCGATCTCGGGGCCGCTGGTGGAGCGCTCGACCGTGCCGCCGTGCGCCTGGGCCAGCAGCTGCCCGCCGAGGCAGATCGCCAGCGTCGGCACCCGGTTCTTGACCGCCTTGCGCAGCAGCGACTCCAGCTTCGGGAACCAGGGCGCGCCCGGCACCCCGTCCTTCGGGAAGGCGTCCTGCTCCCCGCCCATGACCACGAACGCGGCGTAGCCATCAAGATCGTCGGGCAGCGCGTCGCCCGCGTGCGGGCGCAGCACGGACAGCTCCAGCCCCGCCTCGGTCAGCCAGTCGCCGAGTCGGCGCAGGTCGTCGGTCGGGTCGTTCTCGATCACCAGTGCGGTCGCCACGCTGACGAGGTTAGCCCGGCCCCGGCGCTTGGCCGAACGGGGTGGGCGGCAGCTCCGCAGGCGGCGGGCCGTGCCGCGACGCATCAGTCCGACGACGTCTCGACGTGGAGATCGGTGTCCGGCGTCGCCGCGCTGTGCACCGGCCCGACCCGGCCCGGCAGGACGAGCAGGTCGGGACTCAGCGGTGCCGCCACCGCGTCAGCTCCGGCGGGCGGCCGCTTTATTGATCTTGCTCCGCAACGCGCGGCGGGCCACCGGCCCCAGCTCCTCGACGACCTCCAGCAGCGCGCCGAGCTGCTCCAGCGCCGCCATCGCGCGTTCCGCACCCGGCCGGTCGACGCCCTCGTAGAGCTCCAGCCCGACGAACGAGGCCGAGATCGCCGCCGCCAGCCCGGGCACGTCGGCCATCTCGGCGAACGGTGAGCCGGCCAGCACCCGGCGCAGCACGGACTCGATCTCCGCGGTCCACATGCCCAGCGTCTCGGCGGTCACCCGGGCCAGCTTCTCGTCGTGCTGCGCGCCGGCCAGCATCTGCGCCAGCACCGCGACGTTGCCCAGGTCGCGCTCCTCCTCGTGCAGCGCGCGGCCGACCTCGAGCAGCTCGCGCAGCGAGTCCACGGTCGCGAACCGCTCCCGGTAGGCCGCGACGCGCTCGCCGGTCGCCGCCGTGCACGCCGCCACCAGCAGGTCGTCCACGCTGCCGAAGTGGTAGAAGATGAGCGCCTGGTTGACCCCTGCCTGGCCGGCGATGTTGCGGGCGGAGACGCCCGAGATCCCCTGCTTGCGCAGGGTCTCCATGGCCCCGTCGAGCAACCGCTGCTTCGTGTCGGACATGCCGCTCCCTCGATACCCGGGCCCTGCGCGTATGTCAGACGCACGTATGCGGGCGGTGCCGGCCACCCCCCGTTGCCAATGTGGCCGGCACCGCCCGTACTGTCGCGTCCCCGACTGGCGGGACGGGCAGACTTTCTCGCACCGGTCTGACAAAACTGCTGCCGCTGCGGTCGGCGGTGTCGGGTCAGGACGGTCCTCAGGGAACACGGCCCGCGCCACAAATTTGAGCGGTCGGTCAATCGTCAGCCTAGCAGGCTTGAGCGTCCGCTCAAACAGTGGTGGGACCTAGGGCAGGACCAGCTCGGCGTACACCGGCCGGTGATCGCTGCGCGGCAGCTCCAGCACCTGGAAGTCCTTGACGCCCACCCGCCTGTCGGCCAGCACCCGGTCCAGCGTCACCGGCGGGATCGTGTCCCCGTCGTACGGCCCCCAGGTGCCGGACAGGCCCCGCCCCAGCACGTCGGCCGCGTCCCGGTAACCGGAGTCGATCAGGTCGCGCAGCAGGTGGTGGTCGAGAGTGGCGTTGAAGTCGCCGAGCAGCACCCGCACCGGCCCCTGCGGCGTGGCCCGCGGCTGGCCCTCGAAGCCGCGTTTCCACAGCGGCGTCACGAAGTCCGCCCAGGGCGCCAGCGGATGCGCCGACTCCACCAGCACGCTGCCCCCGCCCGGCACCGAGACCTCCGCATGGGCCTGCTGGAAGCCCCCGGGGTTGACCCGCACCCCGGCGCCGCGCAGCGGATGCCGTGACAGCAGCGCCGAGCCCTCCACGCCGGGCACCGCGTAGTCCGCCCGGTACGGCAGCTCGTCGCGCATGCCCGCCGCGTCCGCCGCGGCCAGGAAGTCCGGGGTCACCTCCTGCAGCGCCAGCACGTCCACCCGGCGCGTCCGCACGAGGTCGACCAGCTCGGCCGGTCCCGCCGAACCCACCAGCACGTTCGCGCTCATCACCCGCAGCGTCGCGCCAGCCGCCCCGGCCGTCGGGTCGCCGTCGGCGAACCAGCGCGGCAGCACCACCGCGGCCAGCGCCACCGCGGTGACCGCGGCCAGCGCGGCAGCCGCCCAGCGCCGCCACACCAGCAGCACCGCCAGCGGCACCAGGCAGCCGGCGGCGACGTACGGGGTGAACGCCATCAGCTGCGCCATCGGGTAGCTGTCGTCCCAGCCGGCGATCCGGAACACGGCCCACACCGCCGCCGGCAGCGCCAGAACCCACGGCAGCGCGGACAGAAGGAACCGTTTCATGCACGGGATGCTATACGTTTTCATGGTCAACTAGGTGTTTGCTTTGTGAAGGTTCCGTGGACGGCGTTAGGCTCTGCGGCCATGACCGCCACGCTGCACCCCGCGACCCTCCGGCCCGGCGACACGGTCGCGCTGGTCTCGCCCTCGGGGCCGGTGCCCGCCGAGCGCGTGGAGGCGGCGGTGTCCGTGCTCACCGGCTGGGGCCTGGCGCCCCGCGTCTACCCGCACGTGCTGGCCCGGCACGGCTACTTCGGCGGCACCGACGACCAGCGCCTCGGCGACCTCAACGACGCGCTCGGCGACCCGCAGGTCCGGGCCGTGCTCTGCACCCGGGGCGGCTACGGCGCGCAGCGCATCACCGACCGCGTCGACCTCGACGCCGTACGCCGTGACCCGAAGCTGGTCATGGGCTTCTCCGACATCACCGCGCTGCACCTGGCGCTGTGGCGCGGCGCGCGGCTGGCCACCGTGCACGGGCCGGTCGCGGCGCAGTTCGACAAGGGCGCGGACTCGCCGACCGCGCTCGGCGCGCGCCACGCGCTGATGAGCGGGGAGCCGGTGGTCGTCGCCGCCGACCCGGCCGAGGACACCCACCGGGTGCGCACCACCGGCCACGCCGAGGGCACCCTGCTCGGCGGCAACCTGTCGCTGCTGGTCAGCACCCTGGGCACACCGCACCTGCCGGACCTGACGGGCGCGATCCTGCTCGTCGAGGACGTCGGCGAGTACCCGTACCGCGTCGACCGGATGCTCACCCACCTGCGCCGCAGCGGCGCGCTCGACCAGGTCGCGGGCATCGCCGTCGGCCAGTTCACCGACTGCGCGGACGCCTGGCCGGTCACCATCGCCGACGTGCTCACCGATCGCCTGCTCGACCTGGGCCTGCCGGTCCTGGGCGGCCTCCCCATCGGCCACGGCGCCCAGCACACCGCCGTCCCCCTCGGCACCCGCGCGGTCCTCGACGCCGACACCGGCACCCTCACCGTCGCCCCCGCCACCACCTGACGCCCCCACCGCCGCCCACCGGCCACCCCACCAGGTTGATCATGAACTTATGGCACGGTTCGTCGGCGTGTCGGTGCCACAACTTCATGATCAACCGTGTGGGGTGGGCAGGTGCTCGCTATGCGTTGGCCAGCGTGGCGGTGATGACGATGCCGACGATCAAGCTGGCCGGGATGCCCGCGACCCAGCCGATGAGGATGCCCGAGCCCTTGCCGCCGTCCTTGCCGATGATGCCGCCGATACCGGTGACCAGGGCGACGATCCCCAGGATGAACTGCGCGAAGACGCCGACCACGACGAACACGTAGGCATGGCCGCCGTCGGACATCGGGCCGGATCCGGTCTGCTGCCCGAAGAGCAGCCCGGCGAGCAGGCCCGCGAGCATGGTCAAGGCGTGCGCGCCGAGCATCGTGAAGATGCCCCGCCACACCAGCCCGGCCTCGACCTGCCGCCGGGGCGGCGGCGGCGCGTCCAGCGAGGGGTCGGACCAGGCGGCGACGGCGGGCGCGGCCGGGGCGGATGCCGCGGGCGGGGCAGGCGGGGTCGGTGCCCGGTAGGGGTTGTCGCTCACGGGGGTGCCTCCAGGTCGAACGGGCCGGGCCCGGCAGAGGTGCGTGCCGCGCAGCCTACCGCCGCCCCGCGACCGCGGCTCTCCCCCGACCCGCCACCCTCCACACCCCTGGCGAGCGTTAAGAAGGGCACCTTCCTATACAGAAAACGATAAGAAGGTGCCCTTCCTTTGTTAGAAGCACTGGGAGGCGGACCAGAGGGTGCCGCTGCGGGCGTCGGTGTGGATGTGGTCGGAGTGGTCCGGGTAGCCGGGGCCGAGGATGCCGGTGAAGCCGTGGTAGCGGGCCTGCTTGCCGATGGTGCACAGGGAGTGCGGGCCGGAGCCGAGGTCCACGCCGTCGCCGTAGAGGTGGCGGCTGCCGGAGACGCCGCCGGCGGCGTTGTTGCAGGCGGTGCTGCGGAAGCCGGAGGTCACGCGGAGGGCCTGGTCGCCGAGCGCGTGGCGCAGGGCCTCCAGGCGCCACATCGCGCGCAGCGCGTTGGACTTGGCGGTGGCGGCCGAGACCGCGCCGCCGGCCCAGGTGGTGTTGCACTTGTTCAGCTCGGCGTAGCTGAAGTGGATCGGCGTGCAGTCGTCGTCCTGCAGGGAGTAGATCTTGCTGAAGGTCTGCGGGCCGGCGATGCCGTCGGCGCCGAGACCGTACGCCTGCTGGAAGCGGATCACCGCGTCGCGGGTCTCCGCGCCGAAGACGCCGTCGATGCCGATGGTGTTGTTGTAGCCCGGCCAGCCCGCGACGCGGATCTGCAGCTGCCGGACGTCCTCACCGGACATGCCCGAGGACAGCGAGCGGCCCCAGGTGTAGCAGCCGTCGGCGTACGCCGGGGACGCGCCGACGGCGATGGCGGCCACTGATCCGATGGCCGCCATCACCAGCACGGTGAACGCCCGGGTGAGGGCGTTGCGGGGGAAACGTCGAGACATGCCAGGCACTGTGCCAACCACGTACATCGATGTCAAGAGTTTACATATCTTGCAGTTACTACGAAGTATCCTTTCGCAAGTTCGGACGCGAGGCCGTCACGGGATGGGCACCGTGGCGACCAGGTTCGCCCCGCCCGAGCTGCCGGTGAGCGTCGCGACGCCGCCGGGCGTGTAGTCGTCGTAGGACACGTTCACCGTGGCCTGCAGCGTGCCGGGGCCGTACACCTGCAAGGCGGCACTGACGTGGCCGGTGGTCCGGTTCCAGGTCAGCGATCCGTCGACCCGCACGTCGGTGGTCCAGTAGACGCTGTTGACGTTGCCGGTGTAGACGTCCGGCCCGCCGCTGAACTGCACCACTCCGCCGCGCAGCTCGGAGACCTTGTTGAGCGGGACGTACCACCAGTTCCAGATCGCGTCGCCGACCACCGATGCGCCGACGGCGGCCAGCCGCCGGGCGTCCGCGCCCGCCGCGTTGCCCGCCCCGGCCGCGGCCGGCGTGACCTGTGCCAGCGCCATCGGGAAGGCACCCGGCGTATGCACCTCCGGCATGTTCGCCGCGCACGAGGCGTTCATCGCCATCAGCCCGGCCGGGTTGCCGATGAAGGTGCGCACCAGGCCTTCGGCGCAGCCGACGAAGTCGAGCATCGCGGAGACGTGGTACATGTTCCCGATCTGGATCCACCGGGCCGAACCGCCCACCTGCTGCGCCACCCGCTGGCCCTCGGCGGGCGAGGTCAGCGAGTCCAGCTCGCCGGAGAGCACCAGCACCGGCAGCGTCGCCGGAGCCAGCGGCGGGCCCGTGGTGATCGGCGCGTCGTCGACCACCGGGGCCGGCCACTTCAGGCAGGCGTCGAACTCCTCCGCCGGGCTGGTCACCCACTCGTCCACGGTGAACGGGGCGAACATGCCGCTCGGCAACGCGGCGACCGCGGCGGCATACTGCGCCAGCCGCTGCGCGTTCGTGCCGCTGTAGGAGAAGGCCTGCGGGTAGTCGTTGCAGGAGTTCGCGGCGTACAGCCCGCTGGAGAACTCGGACACCGCGCCACCGTCGCCGTACCAGAGGGAACGGGCGGCCAGCCGCTGGATCGGCAGCCGGTCGCCGCGGTCGAGGTAGGCGCGGATCGCCGGGTCCAGCTCCCGGTAGACGCCGTTGTCCCAGCCCGCGGCCTGGACGAGCATGACCATCGCGGCCACGTCGATGGTGATGGTGACGTTCTTGCCGCTCACATCCTTGACCACGCCGGTGAACGGTGCCGCGCGGACCGCGTTCACCATGCTGGTGATCCTGGCCCAGGACGAGCCGGGAGCCGCGGCGGCGCAGGCCGCGGCGCGGGCGCAGACCTTGTCGAAGGCGGTGCGCGCGGTCGCGATCACGTCCGGGTAGAACGAATCCGCGCCCAGCACCGGGTACGCCGCGTCGAGGGTCACCGAGCGCAGCTTCGCCGCGTACCGGGCGGTGAAGACCTGGCCGAAGTAGGTGCCGTAGGAGTCGCCGTAGAGGTCGACCTTCCCGGTGCCGAGCCGGTCGAGCAGCAGCGCGACGTCACGCGCGGCGTTGGCGGTGGTGTAGAGCTCGGCTCCGCGCACGTAGCTGCCGTCCGCGCGGCGGCGGGTCGTGTTGAGCTGGGTGCCGCAGGCGCCGACGGCGTCGATGTACGCCTGATTCCCATCGGCGATCTTCCAGCCCTGCACCGGGGCACAGGTGACCGGATCGGACTTGCCGGTGCCGCGCAGGTCGACGATCAGCACGTTGCGGGTCTGCGTCAGCGGGCCGAGCATCTTCAGGTAGTCGTCGCGGTAGTCGGTGGAACCGTAGCCGGGCCCGCCCTGCACGGTGAGCACCGTGCCCACCGCGGACCCGCCGGTGGCCGGGTACCACTCGAAGTAGACGCCGTGCGTGCCCGCGGCCGGGTCGGCGTGGTCGAAGGGCAACGGCGTCTTCAGGCACCAGGCCAGGGTGGAGGTCTGGCAGGGCGGCAGGGTGAGCGAGCCGACCTGCACGGACGGCCGCGGCGCGGCCTGCGCGCCTGCGGCGGGCACGGTGAGCGCCGCCGCCGCGAACAGCAGCGCGGCCAGGAGCCTGATGGTGGACCGGGGCGGGGTAGCCGCCGCTGAAACTGACTGGGGGCTCAGTGACATGGGCCACATGGTGCGGTAGCCAGCAGTGGCGGTCAATACTCAGACTGTTCGATCAGTCAGTCACGGGGGATGACACGGCGGCTGCCGGAGCAGCCGCCGTGCCGGTGCGCGATCAGCGCCGCGAGCGCACCTTGCGGTCCCCGCCCGCGGCGGCGACGCCGTACGCCAGCGCGTCGACCAGCGCCCGCCAGCTCGCCTCCACCACGTTCTCGTGCACGCCGACCGTGGTCCAGTCACGACCGTCGGTGTCCACCGTCTCCACCAGCACCCGCGTCACCGCGTCGGTGCCGTGCGAGCCGGCCAGGATGCGCACCTTGTAGTCGGCCAGCTCCAGCCCGGTCAGCTGCGGGAAGTGCCGCTCCAGCGCCTGGCGCAGGGCCTGGTCCAGCGCGTTGACCGGGCCGTTGCCCTCCGCGGTGGCGATGACGCGTTCGCCGCGCACCCGCAGCTTGACGGTCGCCTCGCTGACCACCGCGCCGTCCTCGCGGTGCTCGACGATCACCCGGTACGACTCCAGCGTGAACGGGGTCGTCTGCTCGCCCAGGGACTGGCGCACCAGCAGCTCGAAGGACGCGTCGGCGGCCTCGAAGGACCAGCCCGCCGCCTCCAGCTCCTTCACCCGGTGCGTCACCTTGGACAGCGTGTCCGGTTGGCCGGCCAGGTCCAGACCGAGCTCGCGGCTCTTGAGCTCGATGCTGGCCCGGCCGGCCATCTCGGTGACGAGGATCGTCATGTCGTTGCCGACCACGGCCGGGTCCACGTGGTTGTAGAGGGCCGGGTCGACTTTGATCGCGCTCGCGTGCAGACCCGCCTTGTGGGCGAACGCTGCGGACCCGACGTAGGCCTGGTGGGAGTCGGGTGCGATGTTGGCGATCTCGGCGATGGCGTGCGAGACGTGCGCCATCTGTTCCAGGCACCCGTCCGGTAGGACGGTCATGCCCAGCTTGAGCTGCAGGTTTGCCACGACGGCGAAGATGTCGGCGTTGCCGGGGCGCTCCCCGTAGCCGTTCGCGGTGCCCTGCACGTGGCGTACGCCCGCCTCCACCGCGGCGATGGTGTTGGCGACGGCGCACGCGGTGTCGTTCTGCGCGTGCATGCCGAACGACTCCGGCGAGACGCCCAGCCGCTCGACGAGTTCGGCGATGGCCTTGCTGACCTGCGAGGGCAGCATGCCGCCGTTGGTGTCGCAGAGCACCACCCGCTCGGCGCCCGCGTCCAGCGCGGTGCGCACCACCGACGCGGTGTACTCGGGGTCGAAGCGGAAGCCGTCGAAGAAGTGCTCGCAGTCGACGAAGACCCGGCGGCCGTGCGCCCGCAGGTGGTTCACGCTGTCGGCGACCATGGCGAGGTTCTCCTCGCGGGTGGTGCGCAGCGCGCGCTCGACGTGGCGCACGTCGGACTTGGCGACCAGGCAGACCACCGGCGTCTGCGCGGCCAGCAGGCCCGCGAGCTGCGCGTCGTCGGCCGCCGCGACCCCCGCCTTGCGGGTCGAGCCGAACGCCACCAGCAGCGCGTTCTGCAGCTCCAGTTCGGTTCTGGCCCGTTCGAAGAACTCGGTGTCCTTGGGCACCGCGCCCGGCCACCCGCCCTCGATGAACCCGACCCCGAACTGATCGAGCAGGCGCGCCACCGCGAGTTTGTCGGCTACCGAGTAGGTGATGCCCTCGCGCTGGGCGCCGTCGCGCAGCGTGGTGTCGAAGATCTGCATGTCGTGTGACCTCCTGTGCGGGCGCCCGCCTGTGGGGCGCCGACGTGAGAACCGGGAAGCGGTGCAAAACAAAAGACCCCCCGCGGTCGCGGGAGGTCTGCGCGTCGGCGAGGGGCCTGGTTGCCCAGGTGCGGCCGGCGCGCTAGGTGCCAATAATCAGTACGAGGCGGATCACGCTCAGTAGCGTCCCACTTCTGTGGCCCTCAGACCAGCAGGCTCCCGCATGTCGGGAAGGCGTGTCGCGACACCGGCAACGGATCATGTCGATGACCTGCGCGACGGGGCACGACGACGACCCCGTGGCGGTCGCCACAATGTCATGATCCGGTAATCGCCGCGTCGTTACGCCCTGCCTAATCTTGAACGGCTCAAGAAAGACCGCTCAGGAGGTACCTGCTTTGCTCACCGTCGGCGACCACTTCCCCGCCTACGAACTCACCGCGTGCGTCTCGCTGGACGCCGACAAGGCGTTCGAGACGATCACCAACAAGACCTATGAGGGCAAGTGGCGGGTGCTCTTCTCCTGGCCCAAGGACTTCACCTTCGTATGTCCCACCGAGATCGCCGAGTTCGGCCGGCTGAACGGCGAGTTCGCCGACCGTGACGCGCAGGTGCTGGGCTGGTCGGTCGACAACGAGTTCGTGCACCACGCGTGGCGCAAGAACCACCCCGACCTGCGCGAGCTGCCCTTCCCGATGCTGGCCGACGTCAAGCGCGAGCTCACCGAGGCCGCCGGCGTGCTCGGCGAGGACGGCGTGCCGCAGCGCGCGACGTTCATCGTCGACCCGAACAACGAGATCCAGTTCGTGATGGTCACCGCCGGTTCGGTCGGCCGCAACGTCGCCGAGGTGCTGCGCGTGCTCGACGCCCTGCAGACCGACGAGCTGTGCCCGTGCAACTGGAACAAGGGCGGCGAGACCCTCGACGCCGGCAAGCTGCTGGCCGCCGCCTGATGGGCCTCGACGCGATCAAGGCGGCGCTGCCGGCGTACGCCCGCGACACCAAGCTCAACCTCGGCACCGTGCTCGGCACCTCGCCGCTGACCGCGCAGCAGCTCTGGGGCACCGCCCTGGCCTGCGCGTTCGCCGCCCGCAACGCGTTCGTGCTGCGGGAGATCGCGGCCGAGGCGGGCGACCACCTCAAGCCGGAGGCGATCGAGGCGGCCAAGGGCGCGGCGTCGATCATGGCGATGAACACCGTCTACTACCGGTCCAAGCACCTGATCGGCGACGACGCCTACCAGTCGCTGCCGGCCCGGCTGCGCATGCAGATCATCGGCAACCCGGGCGTCGACAAGGCCGACTTCGAGCTGTGGTGCCTGGCCGTCTCGGCCATCACCGGCTGCGGGGTCTGCCTGGAGTCGCACGAGAAGACCCTGATCGGCACCGGCATCGGCCGCGAGGCCGTCCACGAGGCCCTGCGCATCGCCGCCGTCGTCCACGCGGCCGCCGTCACCCTCGACGCCGAGTCCGCCCTGACGGCCTGACACCCTGCCGGCCCGACCCACCCCACCTGGCGCAACTCTTGAAGAGTCGCGCCATCCGGGCGGCACCGAGACCGCGACTCTTCACGAGTTGCGACAAGAAGGCATTACCCCGGAAGGAGCCCGGCGGGAGACGTCCCGCCGGGCTTTCCGTATGTCAGGGTGAGGACCGCCACTCGACGTTAGTTGAATGGTCAAGTATTCTCGGTGTCATGAGCACCCGTATGCCCGCGCTCTACCTCAGCCACGGCGCTCCGCCGCTGGCCGACGACCCGCTGTGGACCCGGCAGCTGGCGGACTGGTCGAGCGCCCTGCCCCGGCCCACCGCGATCCTGGTCGTCTCCGCGCACTGGGAGAACGCCCCGCTGGCGATCGGCGCGACCACGACGGTGCCGCTCTACTACGACTTCGGCGGCTTCGCCCAGCACTACTACGAGGTGACGTACCCGGCCCCCGGCGCGCCCGAGCTGGCCGCGAAGGTGCGCGCGCTGCTGCGCAGCCCCGAGACGCCCGTGACCGACGTGCCCGACCGCGGCCTGGACCACGGCGCTTACGTGCCGCTGGTGGAGATGTTCCCCGAGGCCGACGTGCCGGTGCTGCAGATCTCCATGCCCACGCTCGACCCGCAGCGCCTGCTGGAGCTCGGCCGCCGGCTCGCGCCGCTGCGCGACGAGGGCGTGCTCATCGTCGGCTCGGGTTTCTTCACCCACAACCTGCGCGCCGCGATGCCGTACATGCACCTGGGCTTCGATGCGCCGGTGCAGGGCTGGTCGGCGGAGTTCGACGACTGGGGCCGGCAGGCGCTGGACGCCGGCGACGTCGACGGGCTGCTCGACTTCCTGCGCAAGGCCCCGTCGGGCGCGATGGCGCACCCGCGCACCGAGCACTTCGCGCCGCTGTTCGTCACCCTGGGCGCGGGCGAGGACGACCTGGCCTCGCAGCGCACCGTCATCGACGGCTTCTGGATGGGCCTGGCCAAACGTTCCGTCCAACTCGGCTGACCTACTTGCTGATGTGACGCGGTCGCTCTACACCGAGTGACGTGACCTTGATTACGGTATCGGGGTGACCACCACGCCGATCGAGCGCAGCATCGCCTTCGCCGCCGTCTTCAACTTCCGCGACCTCGGTGGCCTGACCACCACCGACGGCCGCGCCGTACGCCGGCGCACGGTGTACCGGTCCGACACGCTCAGCCGGCTCGGCGCCGAGGACCGCGACGCGTTCACGGCGCTCGGCATCCGCACCGTGATCGACCTGCGCCGGCCCGCCGAGGTCGCCTCGATGGGCCGGGTGCCGGAGTGGACGCAGGTGGTGTGGCGGCACAACCACCTCGATCACCCGAACTGGGACCACTCCACCTACACCGCGGAGATCGGCGTCCCGCGCTGGCTGGCCGAGCGCTACCTGGAGCTGGCCCACCACGGCAAGGCCGACATCGCCCGGGTGGTCGGCATGCTCACCGACGACGACCACGGCCCGACCGTGGTGCACTGCGTGGCCGGCAAGGACCGCACCGGCCTGATCGTGGCGCTGACCCTGGACCTGCTGGGCGTGCCCGACGACCAGATCGCGGCCGACTACGCGCTGACCGAGCGCAGCGCGCCGCTGTTCACCCAGTGGGTGCGCACCGCATTCCCGGACGAGAACCAGCTGACCCCGCCGCCGTTCTACACGCACACCCCGGCCGAGGCCATGCTGATGACCCTGCACGGGCTGCGTCACCGGCACGGCTCGGTGACCGAATACCTGGTCGGCGCGGGCCTGCACCGCGACCGGGTGGCCCGGCTGCGCGAACGGCTGCTGGAAGCGTGAGCGGCCGGAGCGAGCCGTCGTCGGCGCCCCCCGCCGCCGAGCGTGGCGGGCGGGTGGACTCGTCCCGGCTGGTCGACTTCGCGAGTCCGCTGTTCAACTTCCGGGACGTGGGCGGCCTGGCCACCACGGACGGGGGCGAGGTGCGCCGGGGCGTGCTGTTCCGCTCCGACACGCTGACCGCGCTGGGCGAGGCCGACCGCGAGCGGTTCGCGCAGCTCGGCGTACACACCGTGATCGACCTGCGGCACCCGGTGGAGCTGGAGCGCCACGGCCGCGCCCCGGCCTGGTGCTGCGAGGACTGGCACAACGTGCCGCTGAACAACCCGGTGTGGCGGGCCGAGGACTACTCGCCCGAGGCGGGCGTGGTGGCGTTCCTGCTGGCCCGCTACCACGAGACCGCCGAGCACGCGGCGGCCGACATCGCCCGGGCGGTCGAGCTGATCGCTACCGCCGAGGGGCCGACCGTGGTGCACTGCTGGGGCGGGCGCGACCGCACCGGCGTGGTGATCGCGCTGGTGCTGGAACTCGCCGGGGTGTCCGATGCCGACATCGCCGCCGACTACGAGCTGACCGAGCGGGGCATGGCGCGTTACCTGGACTGGCAGCGACAGCACCGCCCGGACAAGGGCCCGCTGCAGCCCTACCTGGCGAGCACGCCGGCCGAGGTGATGCGTACCTTCCTGGCCCAGCTGCGCGATCGGCACGGCTCGGTGCGCGCCTACCTGACGGGAGCAGGCCTGGACGACGAAACCATCGACGCACTGCGGTCGAGGTTGCGCGAGTAGCGGCCATGAGGTGACCGCTGCGTTATCGACGAGTGCCATGATGTGACGGAATTTCATCGGGGAGGAGCCGTCCATTATGCACATCGGAACGCGAGCGTTGCTGGCCGTGGCCACCGCCGTCGCCGTGGCCACCCTGGCCGGCTGCGGAGGCGACACCGGCGGCGACTCCATGCAGCAGCCGAACCCCGGCCAGGTGGCGCCCGGCACAGGGACCTTCAAGGACATCGACACGGCGGCCCGGGAGCTGGTCACCCGCCAGGCGTACTGGCAGGCGCCCGCCGTGCTCGACGTCGAGCGGACGCAGCGGATCGGGCTGGCGGTCGGCGAGGGCGAGAAGCTCACCCAGAAGATCAACGCGATGTTGGCGGGCACCAAGCCCACGGCCCTCGGGCGGTTGGAGGTCGGGCCCACGGTCAAGGCGACGCTGCGCGGCAACACCGAGGACGTGGAGATCACGCCGTCGGAGTCGGTCAACGCCACCACTGGCAGCGACGTGCAGATGCTGTGGACCTGGCTGGTGCACCCCAAGCATCCGACCGACGACCTGCTGCTCACCGCCTACCTGGAGGTGCCGCTGAGCAACGGGCACGTCATCACGCACGAGGTCGCGCTGTCGGTGCAGGTCCGCCGCACGATGGCGTACACCGTGTGGCAGGTCGTCACCCACTGGGGCACCTGGTCGGCCGTGGTCACCAGCATCGTCGGCGTGGTGAGCTGGCTGCTGCGCCGCCGCAGGAAGAAGCAGGGCGGCGCGCAGCAGGAGGAGGCACCGGAGCCCTCGGTGGCCAATGTGGCCGCCTGACGGCCCGCCGCCCGATCCGGCGCGCGGATGAAGAAATCTTCGGACAACTAGGGTCTGGCGAAAGTTAACTTCAACGGCGATAGTGGCGGGTGAATGTCCATCCCCCACTTCCGCGGAGTACCCATGGCCAGATCACGCCTGCGGGCGGCCGTCGTCGCCGGCCTCACCGCGCTCAGCCTCGCGGCGCTGTCCGCCGCCGCCGGCGCGCCCGCCGCGGCCGCGCCGCCCACGCACGACGAGCAGGTCACGTTCCAGGAGTGGTCCCGTTACCCCGACTGGCGGCAGGGCACCCACCAGGGCACCCTGGCCATCCCCGGCGTGCGCACCGGGATCACCATGCTGCTGCCGGCCGGCAAGACGGACTACGCCGACCCGTACACCGGCGTCACCAAGAGCTACGACTACTCCACCTGGACCTCGCCGGTGACCGAGGTCGGCTTCGACGCCACGGAGCTGGTCGCCTCCTGGAACGCCGAGACCCCGGCGGGCACCTGGATCCAGATCGAGATGCAGGGCACCTACAACACCGGGGGGCAGACCCCCTGGTACACGATGGGCCGCTGGGCCTCCGGCGACACCGACATCAAGCGCACCACGGTCAACCGACAGGGCGACCCGTGGTCCACGATCTGGACCGACACCTTCTCCATCGACGACGCCGCCAACGGCGTGCTGCTGCACGCCTACCAGCTGCGCCTGACCCTGTACCGGGCGCCGGGCCAGTGGCGCTCGCCGCGGGTCTGGATGCTCGGCGCGATGAGCTCCTTCGTGCCCGACCGGTTCACCGTCACGCCGAGCGCGGGCGGCATCGCCTGGGGCACCGAGCTGGCCGTGCCGCGGTTCTCCCAGAACATCCACACGGGGGAGTACCCGGAGTACGACGGCGGCGGCGAGGCCTGGTGCTCGCCCACGTCCACCGCGATGGTCGTGCAGTACTACGGCCGCGGCCCGTCGGCGCAGGACACCGCGTGGGTCGACCCGTCCTACGCCGACCCGCAGGTCGACCACGCGGCCCGGATGACGTACGACTACGCCTACGAGGGCGCGGGCAACTGGCCGTTCAACACCGCGTACGCCGCGTCGTTCCCGGGCCTGGACGCCAAGGTGACCCGGCTGCACTCGCTCGACGAGGCGGAGCGGTTCATCAAGGCCGGCATCCCGGTGATCACCAGCCAGTCCTTCCTCTCCACGGAGCTGGACGGCGCGGGCTACGGCACGTCCGGGCACCTGTTCGTCATCGTCGGCTTCACCGCCGAGGGCGACGTGATCATCAACGACCCGGCGTCGTCGAGCAACGACGCGGTGCGCAACGTCTACCCGCGTGCGCAGTTCGAGCAGATCTGGCTGCGTACCAAGCGCTACCGCGCGAACGGCACGGTGGCCTCGGGCTCGGGCGGCATCGCCTACCTGATCAAGCCGTGGTGGAAGCCGTGGCCGGTGGTCGCGGGCTCCACGAACTGGTGACCTGACGACCCGGGTGCGCCCCCGCCGTGGGGCGCACCCGGGTCACCGCCTGATGCCGGACCGCCGTCCGGTCACAGCCGGGTGTCCAGGATCGCGTCGGACAGCGCGATCACCCCGAACGTGCCGCCCAGCGGGTCGGCCAGCAGCGCGTAGTGCCCCACCGGCAGGTCCAGCGGCCCGCTCAGCACCGTGCCGCCGAGTTCCAGGCAGCGCGCGATCGTGGCGGCGCAGTCCTCGATCTCGAAGGTGACCCGCCAGTGCGCGGGGGTGCCGGCCGGGTAGCGCTCGTCCATCACGGACAGCCCGCCGACCGTGCGGCTGTCGACGAACCACTCGATGTGGTCGACGCCCTCGGCGATCTCGCTCTTGCGCTCGGACCAGTTGAAGGCCTTGCCGTAGAACGCCACCGCGGTGGCCTCGTCCCAGGTCACCACCTCGGTCCAGCACATCGAGGCGGGCTCGGCCGCCACCTCGGCGCCGCCGGACGTGCCGCGCTGCCACAGCCCGAAGACCGCCCCGGCGGAGTCGGCGACCAGGGCGGCCCGGCCGCGCGGGCCGCGGTCGTGCGCCGGGACGACCACCTTTCCACCGGCGTCGAGCACCGCCGCCACGCCGTCCTCGGCGGCCACCGCGGACACGTAGCACAACCAGGTCGACGGCCGGCCCGGCTCGGCCGGGAGCAGGCCCGCGACCGCGCGGCCGTCGAGCGCGAACACCTCGCCCGGCGTCCATCCGAACAGCCCGCTGTAGAACGCCGCCGCACCGGCCGGGTCCGCGGTCACGTACTCCGCCCAGCACGGGGTGGCGGGCGCGTATCCCCTCACTCGCATGCCCGCCACCTTAGGGCCATCCGTGGTTCACGGCGACCTCTGCGCGTGCCGTCCGACCCGCTCCGTTCGGCTGGCCGGACAGGCGATCCGGGCAGCCGGGTCGGTGCGCACGGACCGATCGCGCGCGATGATGGCGCCATGCTCCAGGATCGTTCCCTGCTCGCGGGGTGCAACACGGCACTCAACGAGTCCGACGTGGTGGGTCTGCGGGTGAACTGGCCCGGCCGCACGGTGCGCCTGCTGCTGCACGTGCTGGCGCTGCCCGAACACGGGCCGGCCGACCCGGACACCCGCCGGGCCCTGGTGTTCACCGGCGTCTGCCTGATGCGGGTGCTGCTGCGCGCGGACCGCTCCCTGAGCCGCGACTACGGCCACGCGATCGAGCTGGCCGACGCCGACGCCGCGGACGCTTTCCTCGCCTCGGTCGGCTGGTCGAACCCGATGTACGGGTGGAGTTTCCTCGACGACCCCGAACTCACCCGGGACTGGCCCGCCACGGTGAGCCTGGTCCTGGCCGAGACCGGCCCGGCCACGCACTCCATGTACTGGTTCAGCGAGTGCGGCCGCCAGGAGCCTGGCGGCGACTCGGCCTACTGCATCGAGGGCGACATCCACTTCGAGCGCCTGGAGGTCGAGCGCGCCGACGGCTCCCCGGTGCCCCTGACCTCCTTCGCCGCCGACGGCCGCCGCTGGTGGGACGCCTTCCACTCCGGCGACCCCCGCGTCTGCCCCACCGCCCAGCAAACCCGACCCCCCTCCCCCGCCTGGACGTAGGGCGTCAGACCGTCGCGGCGGCGGCGCGGGCCATGGCGTCGCGGTAGATCGGGCCGTGCAGGAAGCGGTCCGGCAGGGCGCGCATGGTCAGGCGCAGCGCGCGGACCGAGACCGACGCGGACAGGTCGGTGGTGGGCAGGCCCAGCATGCCGTAGATGCGGCGGGCCCAGCCCGGTTGCAGCGAGAACGCGGTCGCGGCCAGCCCGGTGTAGACCAGCCGGGCCGGGGTCAGCCCGAGGTGCCACGGCAGCGGCGGCGCCATCAGGAAGAACAGCGTGTCCAGGGCCTCGCGGGTCAGCGACAGCTCCGGGCGCATCCGCCGGTAGTAGGCGGCGACCTCGGCCGCCGTGCCCGGCACCGACGCCGGGTCCAGCCCGACCAGCTCGGCGGCCCGGCGCTGCTCGGTGTAGTACCCGTCGACGTCGGCGTCGCTCAGCTCCAGACCCGCCCGGCGGGCCGTGCTCACGAACGACTCCACCTCGGTGACGTGGACCCAGCGCAGCAGCTCGGGTTCGTCGATGCGGTACGTCTGGCCGGTGTGCCGGTCCACCGCGCGCATGCGGGCGTGCACGCCCCGGATACGCCGCCCCGCGGCGCGGGCCTGCGCGGTGGTGCCGAACATGACGGTGCCGACGTAGTCCGCGGTGCGCATCAGGCGGCCCCACGGCTCGACCTTGTAGCTGGAGTTCTGCACCACCCCGGCGATCGCCCGGGGGTGCAGCGCCTGCAGGAACAGCGAGCGCACCCCGGCGACCCAGAGCACCGGCTCGGCGTGCACCCGCCAGGTCGCCGACCCTGGCCCGAACAGTCCGAGGTCGCTGGCATCGTCCATGCGTTCCAGCGTGCCATGCCCGCCGACGCCCCGGAACGCCGTCGCGACCACCCGTCGCGACCCGAGCGCAATTCAACCCTGATCATCCGGTATGCCCGAGTCGGCCGACCCGACCCGGCCGCCCTTCCCTCGGAAGATCGCTCGACTTGCCCGGCACCTGGGCGAAAGGCGCTTCAAGATACGCACCTGTACCGGGCAAGTCGAGCGATCAAGGGCGGGCCAAGGGCGGGCCCGAGGCGCGAGCCGTGCCCCGGGGGCTAGCTGATCTTCGCGTCGACGTGGATGGCGATGGCGTCGTGGGCCGCGACGTTGGCCGCGAACCAGCCCGCGGCGTCCACCGTGATCACGGGACCGGTGCAGGCGGTGCCGCTCTTCTCCCCGTGGATCACGTCGCAGTACCGGCCCGCGGGCAGGTTGGTCTGGTACGACCGTCCGTTGACCGCCCCGTCCTCGTCGTTGATCGTGAGGTACCCCTTGCCGCTGCGCCCGAACGCGATGTGGTTGCTGCCGTTGTCGTACCAGTTGACGACGGTGGTCCCCTTGACCGCGTTGTGGAAGCCGACCATGTTCGCGATGACCTGCCAGCGGTGCTCGCACCGCCAGCCGCCCGAGAAGCACGTCGCGTTGTTCGTCTTGCCGTTGGCGTCCGACGGCGGGCCCTGGTCCTTGTTGCTGAACTCGTAGCTGCTCATCACCGCGGGCGTCCCGTACGGCCAGGCCAGCATGAACGCGTTGGCGAGCGCGTAGATGCCGTTGTCCTTGTAGGTCAGGATGTCGCCGCCGTCGCGCTGGGTGTCGTGGTTGTCGGTGAACACCACGGCCTTGCCGGTGGCGATGTGCCCCCACGGCTCGCCGAAGTTCTTCAGGTAGGCCAGCTTCTCGTGCCGGAACACCCGCCCCAGGTCCTTGCCGTAGCGGAACTCGTGCACGTCGCCGTTGCCGGTGTACTCCGTGGGCAGGATCGGCTCGCCCGCGCCGTAGATGACCTCCTGCACGAGATACACCGAGCGCGACAGCTTGCCCTTGATCGCGGCGATGTCCGCGGCGGGCATGTGCTTGCTCGCGTCCAGCCGGAACCCGTCCACGCCCAGGGTCAGCAGGTCGTTGAGGTATCCGGCGAGCTTCGTGCGGACGTAGTCGCTCTCGGTCTTGAGGTCGGCGAGGTTGACCAGCTCGCAGTTCTGCACCTCGTACCGGTCGCCGTAGTTGACGATGTCGTCGTTGCCGTTGCGGCCGCAGTGGTGGAAGTCCTGCGTCTGGTAGATGCCCGGATAGGTGTACGAGGTGTAGGTCGAGCCGGCCCAGCCGGTGCCCGAGCCGACGCCGGTCATGTGGTTGACCACCGCGTCGACGATGACCTTCACGCCCGCGTTGTGGCAGGTGGTGACCATCGACTGGAACTGGGCGCGGGTGCCCTTGCGGGACTCGACCCGGTAGCTGACCGGCTGGTACGCGACCCACCACTGCTGGCCGCGCACGTGCTCCTGGGGCGGGGACACCTGCACGTAGCCGTAGCCGCGCGGGCCGAGGAAGTTGGTGCACTCGGCCGCGACCGAGGGCCAGTTCCACTCGAAGAGCTGGACGATGACGTCCTTGCTGCCCGAGGGGGCTGCGGCCGCGGGGGCGGCGGCCGGGATCGGCAGCGTGGCGGCGAGAACCGCCGCCAGCGCCAGGGGGAGAAGTCTGCGTCGTTGCATGAGGACACTCCGGACGTACGAGGGGACGGATCGTCGCGCAGCGGTGCGTGGAGCAGGCGGATGAAACCGCATTGAAACCTTGCGGCAATATTCACAAGAAGTTTCAACGAAGTCAACGAATCCGAGGAGGATCGGCACGAGACCGGCCACGCAAGATCTTCCAACCAGGAGCGATGCCTCAGCCGAGCAGGCGGGCGGCGGAAGCCAGATACTCGCGGCCCTCGTCGGGGGCGCCATGCCGGATCATGTACAGGCCCGATGACACGCGCTCGGTGAAGCCCCACTCCCAGATCGCCTGCTCGTCCACGCCGGTCGCCGCGGCCAGGCGCGCGCAGTAGCCGCGCACGAGACCGACCGGGTCCGCCGCCGCCAGCACCTCGTCCGTCCAGCCGCGCACCGCCACGCCCAGGTCGTAGGCCGGGTCGCAGAGGAAGCCGTCCGGGTCGACGAAGACGTGGCCCGACTCCGCGCCGGGCCGGGGCGACAGCACGGCGAGCGCGTTGTTCGGGTGCGGGTCGCCGTGGCAGACCACGCTGCGGTCCAGGTCGAACGCGGCCGCGCGGCGGCGGGCGTAGCCGACGGCCCGCTCGACGACCTCGGCCGGGCAGGGCTCCCCGGTCTCCGGCCACAGCTCGACGATCAGCTCGGCGAGCGTGCTGGCCTTGTCCGTGCCGGGCGGCACCGCCGCGTCCGCCGGCCGGGGCACGAGCCAGGCCTGCCGCAGTGTCGCGGCGAGCACGTCCAGCACGTGCTCGGGCGACGGCGCGGTGCTCGCCAGTGCCGGGCCGAGGGGTTCCAGCAGCGCGGCGTCACGTTCCGGATCGTGGGCGTACAGCCGGACGTAGCCGTGCCCGTCCGCGGCGGCGATAGTGCGCACCTGCCCCGCGAACCCGTCCCCGGGCGGCGCGAGCCGCAGCACCGCTTCCGTGCCGTCGGCCCTGGCCACTCGCAGCACCAGCGCCGCCGACCCGCCGTCCAGCGCCGCACCGGGCGTCAGCGACCAGCCGGCGCACACCTGCGCCAGCCGCTCCGGCAGCTCCGCCAGCCAGTCGCGGCCCGCCGCGCCCTTGCTCAGCGCGGTGCGCCGCATCCGGTCGGGAAACTCGGTCACGGCCCCACGATCCCATCCGCCAATCGGCTCCACCAGCGGATTTCCCTGCGCTGCCCGGTGCGCCTGCCCGCTGCGGCCACCGGCGCGGCACCCGAGTGGCGAGGGGCTCCGCCGTGGGCCGCGCATCCCGGCCGGTATCGGATCCGTTACGAAAGCATCGTGCGGTACGCGGCACGTGGCCTTCGCTGGCTACCGTCCCGCCATGATCTCGCTCGGCCCGGTCGCCCGTGTCAGAACCCTCGTCCTCGGCTTCTTCGCCACCGCCGTCGCCGCCTCCGTCGTGGCCGGTGTCCTGCTGCAGGGACCGGCCACCGTCTCCGCGGGCACCTATGACGGCCACGTCGCGTTCGACATGCCGGCGGACTGGGTCGCCGAAGGCTGCGCCACGCCGCAGCCCGGCTGCGTGCGCGTGGCCCCGCCCGGAACCCCGGTCCACACCGGCGTCTTCGTGGTCGTCGTGGCCAAGGACGCTGCCGGCCTGCCCGTCTCCACCGAGACGCGACACGTCGACGCGCCGGGGATCGAGTCGCTCACGGTGGACGGCCGGCAGGCCACCCGCATCGAGCGTGGCGGGACCGTCGCCGCGGACCTGCTGACGGTGCAGCTGGACGAGGCCGGGAGCATGGCCATGGTCAGGTGCGGGGGCGACCCGGAGATCGTCGCCACCGGCTGCGACATCGTCATGGACTCCCTTGAGATCACCTGGCCGTGATCAGCGGTGCAGAGCGTCGGCGGCGGTTAGGCTCAGCCATGCTCGCGCGCGCCTGGGGAATGGCCAGATCCCTCGTGATGTATCACGGCATTCCCGGCCGCCACCGGCGGATGCGCCGCTTCTACGGGCAGTTCCTCGGTCCGGGCGACCTGGCCTTCGACGTCGGCGCACACGTCGGCAGCCGGGTGCGCCCGTGGCGGCGGCTCGGGGCGCGGGTGCTGGCGATCGAGCCGCAGCCCGACTGCCTGCGCGTGCTGCGCCTGTTCTTCGGACGCGACCCGGACGTGACCATCCTGCCCACCGCCGTCGGCGCGCGGCCGGGCACGGCCTCGCTCGCGCTGTCCTCGGCCACGCCGACGGTCTCCTCGCTGTCGCACGAGTGGATCGAGTCGGTGACCGCGGCCGACGAGCGCTTCGCCGAGGTCCGCTGGGACCGCTCGGTCGAGGTCGAGGTGGTCACCCTGGACGATCTCATCGCGACGCACGGCGAACCGGCCTTCTGCAAGATCGACGTCGAGGGCTTCGAGGCGGACGTGCTGCGCGGGCTGTCCCGGCCGCTGCGCGCCCTGTCCTTCGAGTACCTGCCGTTCGCCCACGACGCCGCCCTCACCACACTGGACCTGGTGGAGCAGCTCGGTGAGCGCGCGGCCGGCTACGAGTACAACTACGCGCCCGTGGAGACCATGCGTTTCGCGAGCGAGCAGTGGCTCGACGCGGCGGGCTTGGTGCAACTGCTGGAGCGGCGCTTCCGCGCGCTGGGCCGCTCGGGCGACGTCTACGCCCGCCTGCGGTAGCGCGCCACCTCGCCGGCGAAGCCGCGCACGGGAGCGCTACGCCCGCTCGCCGCGAACGCCCCCGGCCCCGGGTGCGCCTGCCATGGCCGGGGCCTGGGCGGCGGCCCTTCGGATCGCGCCGATCGTGGCGGCGCGGTGCCGCCAGAGGAAGACCACGTCGCGGCCGAAGGACTCCGTGAGCAGGGCGAGCGCACCCGCCAGCGCGACGACGGCCACCGGCCGGGGCAGCACGTCCGCGGCGGCCGTCACCAGCACGATGCCCTGGATCGCGGCCACCACCTTGCGCCAGTACCGCGGGAACAGCTGCCCGCGCAGCCACGGCAGCACCCAGGTCGCGACGACGTAGACGTAGCGCATCGCGCCGATCGCCAGCACCCACAGCCCGGCCGACGGGGCGACGTAGCAGCTCAGCACGAGGATGAGGAACGCGTCGACCTCCATGTCGAACCGCGCGCCGAACGCCGACGCGGTGGCCGTGCGCCGCGCGACCTTGCCGTCGACCGCGTCGAGCACCAGCGCCACGACCGTGATCCCGACCAGCGCCGGCACCGGCGCGTCGCCCGCGAAGGAGGCCGCGGTCAGCGCCGTGACGCAGCCGACGAGCGCGGCCCGGGTCTGGGTGACCAGGTCGGCGGGTCCGAACGCGACCAGCCCGGCGGTGTGCATCGCCCGGGTCAGCAGCACGCCCGAGCCGAGCGCGTACGCGGCCCCCGCGGCCCATCCGGCACGGCCGAGGCCGACCGCCGCCGACAGCAGCGCGAGCATGGCGAACTGGAGCAACAGCCCGATCACCGGGCCCGGTCTCACCGGCGGCACCGTACCTCCGTTAGGTTCGACCTTGATCCGAGGAGAGGAAGCCGATGGCATCCTACGCGCGTGCGTTCTGGACGGCCGCGCCCGGCGCGGGCGAGATCCGCCCCGTGGCGCTGCCCGATCCGGGCCCCGGTGAGGTGCTGGTGCGCACCGTCCACTCCGGCGTGAGCCGGGGCACCGAGACGCTGGTCTTCCGCGGTGAGGTGCCGCCCGGCCAGTACGCCGTGATGCGCGCCCCCTTCCAGGAGGGCGACTTCCCGGGCCCGGTCAAGTACGGCTACCTCAACGTCGGCGTCGTCGAGCAGGGCCCGCCGGAGCTGCTCGGACGCACCGTGTTCTGCCTGTACCCGCACCAGACCCGCTTCGTCGTCCCGGCGGGCGCGGTAGTGCCGGTGCCCGACGGCGTGCCCGCGCGGCGCGCCGTGCTCGCGGGCACGGTGGAGACCGCGGTCAACGCGCTGTGGGACGGCCCGCCGCTGGTCGGCGACCGGATCGCGGTGCTCGGCGCGGGCATGGTCGGCTGCTGCGTCGCGGCGCTGCTGGCCCGCTTCCCCGGGGTGTCGGTGCAGCTGGTGGACACGAACCCGGAGCGGGCGGCGGTCGCGGCGGCGCTCGGCGTGCCGTTCGCCTCGCCCGAGGCCGCCGACGGTGACCGCGACCTGGTCTTCCACGCCTCCGCCAGCGGCCCGGGCCTGCAACGGGCCCTGGACCTGCTCGCCCCGGAGGGCACCGTCGTCGAGCTGAGCTGGTACGGCGACCGCGGGGTGAACCTGTCCCTGGGCGGGGCCTTCCACTCCGGACGGCTGACCGTCCGCGGCAGCCAGGTCGGCACGGTCTCCCCGGCCCGCGCCGCGCGCCGCTCCTACGCCGACCGGCTCGCGATCGCCCTGGACCTGCTGCGCGACCCGGCCTTCGACGCGCTGCTGTCCGGCGAGTCGAGCTTCGACCGGCTGCCCGAGGTGCTGGCCGGCCTCGCCGACGGCAGCCTGCCCGCCCTGTGCCACACCATCAGCTACGACGGAGAGTGACCCCTATGTTCAGCGTGACGGTCCGCGACCACATGATGATCGCCCACAGTTTCCGGGGCGAGGTCTTCGGCCCGGCGCAGCGCCTGCACGGCGCGACGTTCGTGGTCGACGCGACGTTCCGGCGTGCCGAGCTCGACCCCGACGACATCGTGGTCGACATCGCCGCCGCGTCGCAGGAGCTCAACGCCGTCGTCGGCGCGCTGAACCTGCGCAACCTCGACGACGACCCCGCGTTCGCGGGCGTGAACACCACGACGGAGAAGCTGGCCCAGGTCATCGCGGACCGGCTGGCCGCCCGGGTGCACGCGGGCGCGTTCGGCGAGAACGCGCGCGGGCTGGCCGGGATCGCGGTGACGCTGCACGAGTCGCACATCGCCTGGGCCAGCTACGAGCGGCCCCTGTGAGCACCGCCCACGTCGCCGGACCGCGCGACCGGCGCCCGGCCGGCGGGTGAGCACCGTCCACGTCGTCCTGCCGGGCGGGATCGACGACCCGGCCGCGCCCAGCGGCGGCAACGTCTACGACCGGCGCGTCTGCGACGGCCTGGCCGCGTCCGGGTGGACGGTGCACGAGCACCCGGTGCCCGGCGCGTGGCCCGCACCCGGCCCGGCCGACCTCGCCCGGCTGGCCGGGCTCCTGGCGGCGCTGCCCGACGACACGGTCGTGCTGCTCGACGGACTCGTCACCGTCGGCGCGCCGGACGTCATCGCCGCGTGCACACCCCGGCTGCGGCCGGTCGTGCTCGCGCACATGCTGTTCGGCGACGACGACCCGGGCCTGCGGCCCGGCGAGGCCCTGGTGCTGCGGGCGGCGGCCGCCGTCGTCACCACCAGCCGGTGGTGCCGCGAGCGCGCCATAGAGGCGTACGCCCTGCCGCCCGCCCGCGTCCACGCCGCCCCGCCCGGCGTCGACCCCGCGCTCCTCGCCCCGGGATCACCCGCCGGGACCCGGCTGCTCTGCGTGGCCGCGCTCGCCCCGCACAAGGGCCACCACCTGCTTCTCGACGCCCTGGACACGCTCACCGGGTTACCCTGGAGCTGCACCTTCGTCGGCTCGCCCGACCGCGACCCGGCGTACGCGGCACGGCTTCGGGAACACGCGGTCGCCGACCGGATCACCTTCGCCGGTGTGCGCACGGGTGCGGGGTTGGCCGCCGCGTACGGCGTCGCGGACCTGCTCGTGCTGCCCTCACGCGGGGAGAGCTATGGCATGGTCGTCACCGAAGCGCTGGCCCGGGGCATCCCGGTGCTGGCCTGCGACGTGCAGGGGCTGCCCGAGGCACTGGGCGCGGCCCCGGACGGCAGCCTGCCCGGCCTGCTCGTCGCGCCCGACAGCGCGGCGCTCGCCGGCGCGCTGCGCCGCTGGCTCACCCAACCGGACCTGCGCGACCGGCTCCGGGCCGCGGCCCGCGCGCGGCGCGCTCACCTCACCGGCTGGACCCGCACCGCGGACGAGGTCGGCGCGGTGCTCTCCCGGGTGGCAAAGCCCGGTCCACTGGCCCGATGACGGCGCTGTGTGTATAAATCCACAGACACGCGGGGACGGTGCCTCTAGGAAGGATGAAGTGTCTGGACAGGAGGTCGCGTTGCACCGTGCCGTGACAGGGGTCCGCCTGCCGCCTTCGGGCCGCGCCGCGGGTCGCCTCGGGGCCTGGGCGCGCGCCGCCGCCGGGCTGCTCATCCTCGCGCTGCTGGTGTGGCAGGTGGGCACCGGGCCGTTCCTCGACGGCGTACGCCTGGTCGACCGGCCCGCGCTGCTGGCCGCGCTCGGCCTCGGCGCGCTCAGCACGGTGTGCTGCGCCTGGCGGTGGAGCCTGGTCGCCGAGGGCCTCGGCGTGCGGCTGCCGCTGGGCCGGGCGGTCAAGGCTTACTACCGCTCCCTGTTCCTCAACACGACGCTGCCCGGCGGAGTGGTCGGCGACGTGCACCGCGCCGTGCGGCACGGGCTGGACATCAGCGACGTCCGGCTCGCCGTGCGGGCCGTGGTGCTGGAACGCACCATCGGGCTGACCGTGCAGATCACCGCCTCGCTGCTGCTGCTGCTCGTGCTGCCGTCCCCGGTCCGGGACCGCATGCCGGTGATCGTCGCGGCCGTCGCCGCGACCGGGCTGACCGTCGCGCTGGGCGTGCGGGCGGTGGCCCGCGGCCGGTCCGCCCGCTGGGCGGCGGCGCTGCGTTCGGCGTACGCCGATGTCCGTGACGTGCTGCTCACCCGGCGGCGGTGGATCGGCATCGGGCTGGCCTCGGCGGTCGTCGTGACCGGACAGCTCGTCATGTTCGTGATCGCCGCCCGCACCGCGGGCTCGGACGCGCCGGTGACCCTGCTGGTGCCGCTGACGCAGCTGGCCCTGCTGGCCATGGCGCTGCCCCTGAACATCGCCGGCTGGGGCCCCCGCGAAGGCGTTGCGGCCTGGGCGTTCGCCGCCGCCGGCATGACCTCCACGCAGGGCGTCGCCGCCGCCGTCACGTACGGCGTGCTGGGCCTGGTCGCCGCGCTGCCCGGCGCCGCCGTCCTGCTGGCACGCACCAGAGCTCGGAGTGGACAGCATGCGTGAGCGCCCGTACGTCCTGCTCAGTTGCAGCATGTCGATCGACGGCTACCTCGACGGTGCGACCGACGAGCGGCTGCTGCTGTCGAACGCGGCCGACTTCGACCGGGTCGACGCGGTCCGCGCCTCGTGCGACGCGATCCTGGTCGGCGCGCGCACGGTGCGCCGGGACAACCCGCGCCTGATGGTGCGCACGCAGTCCCGCCGCGACGCCCGGACGGCCCGCGGCGTGCCCGAGTGCCCGATCAAGGTGACCGTCACCGAGAAGGCCAAGCTGGACCCCGGCGCCGCGTTCTTCACCGCCGGCGACGCGGAGAAGATCGTCTACTGTGCCAGCCCGCGGGTCGAGCACGCCCGCGCCCAGCTCGGCGGCGTGGCCACCGTCGTCGACGGCGGCATGCCGGTGGACCTGCGCCAGGTGACCGAGGACCTGTACGACCGGGGCGTGGGCCGGCTGATGGTCGAGGGCGGCGGCACCATCCACACCCAGTTCCTGACCGCCGACCTCGCCGACGAGCTGCATCTGGTGGTGGCCCCGTTCTTCGTCGGCGACTCGCGGGCGAGCCGCTTCGTCAACGACGGGGACTTCCCGTGGAACCCTGGACGGCGCGCGAAACTGGCCGACGTCCGGCAGATCGGGGACGTGGTGCTGCTGCGCTACGCACTGTCGCCCCGGTTCGACAGCGCCGACCAGGAGGAACGGTGACCGGCATGCTGCCCCTGGCGACGGTGCGCACCCAGGTCCAGGTGCCCTTGCGGTTCCCCGACGGCTACACCACCACGGCCCGGGTCGTCACCTTCACCGGGCTGGCCGACGGCCGCGAGCACCTGGCGCTCGGGCTCGGCGACCACGCCACGACCCTGCGCCGCGACGCCGACGACCTGCCCGTCCCGCTGGTGCGCCCGCACAGCGAGTGCCTGACCGGCGACGTGTTCGGCAGCCAGCGCTGCGACTGCGGCCCGCAGCTGCGCGAGGCCGCCGAACGCATCACCGTCGCCGGTGGATACCTGCTCTACCTGCGCCAGGAGGGGCGCGGCATCGGCCTGTACGCCAAGATGGAGGCGTATGCGCTGCAGGACACCGGCCTGGACACCTACGAGGCGAACGTCGCCCTCGGCCACGACGAGGACGCGCGCGACTACACGGTCGCCGCGCAGATGCTGCGCGCCCTCGACGTGTCCCGGGTCGCGCTGCTGTCCAACAACCCCGACAAGGCCGAGCAGCTGGCCCGGCTCGGCGTCGCGGTGACCGAGCGCGTGCCCACGGCGGTGCACCTGTCCCCCGCCAACGCCGGCTACCTGGCCACCAAGGCCCGCCACGCCGCGCACACCCTCCAGCTCCGCCCGGCCCGCTGACATGCTCGACGCGAGCCGCCCGGCCGGAGAGGCCGCCGACCCTGCCACCGCCACGCCCACCGGGAACGGGCTGCGATCACTGAGCCAGGCGCCGGACTCCGGCCCACCGGACTCAAGCCCGGAGCAGGACCCTGACCCGGCGCAGGACTCGGAGTCCGCGCACGTCGCGCCTTCCCCGCCGCCGAGCAGGGTGCGCCGGGCGCTGCTCGGGCTGGCGGTCCTGCTGCTGGCGGTGCTGCTCGTCGTGCCGAACGAGCTCGGCCGGCTCGCCCCCGCGGCGTTCCTGCGCATCCCGGTGGACGGCCTGGTCGCCGTCGCGCTGGCGGTCCTGCTGCCGACCCGGTTCCGGCGCGTCGCGATCCCGGTGGCCGGCGTCCTGCTCGGCCTGCTGACCATCCTGAAGATCATCAGTCTCGGCTTCTCCGCGGTGCTCGACCGCCCCTTCCACCCCGTGCTCGACTGGCCGTTCCTCGTCGCCGGAGCGGACTACCTGCGCCAGTCCAGCGGCTCCGCCGCCATGTGGGCCGCCGTCGCGGGCGCGCTGCTGCTCGCCCTCGGCCTGCTGCTGCTGGTCGTGGCCGCCTACCGGCACGCCACCCGGCTCGCGCTGCGCCACCGCACCGGCACCACCCGCACCGTCGCCGTGCTCGCCGCCGCCTGGACCGCGTGCGCTCTGGCCGGCGTCCAGCTGGTGCCCGGCGTTCCCGTGGCCGCGCGCGACTCCTACGACCAGGTGATCCAGGTACGCGCGGGCACCCAGGACGAGCGGGTGTTCGGCGCCCTGCTGTCCGCCGACGCGTACCGCGACACCCCCACCGGGGACCTGCTGACCGCGCTGCGCGGCAAGGACGTCATCGTCGCCTTCGTGGAGAGCTACGGCAAGGTCGCGCTCACCGACCCCGAACTGTCCGCACAGGTCGGGCCCGCCCTCGAGGCCGGCAACGCACGGCTGCGCGCCGCCGGGTACACCGCGCGCAGCGCCTGGCTCACCTCGCCGACCACCGGCGGCGGCAGCTGGCTGGCCCAGTCCACACTGCTGTCCGGCCTGTGGATCGACAACCAGCAGCGCTACCAGACCATGATGTCCAGCGACCGGTTCACCCTGCCCGCCGCGTTCGGCCGGGCCGGCTGGCGCACCGTCGCCGTCATGCCCGCCACCACCACCCCGTGGCCCGAAGGCGCGGTCTACGGCTACGACCAGCTCTACACCGCGCCCGACCTCGACTACCAGGGACCGCGCTACAGCTTCGCGACCATGCCCGACCAGTACACCCTGCACACCTTCCAGCAGCGCGAGCGCGCACCCGGCCACCTGCCGCTGATGGCGGTCATCCCGCTGATCTCCAGCCACTCGCCCTGGGAGCCGGTGCCGAAGATGCTGCCCTGGGACGCCGTCGGCGACGGCTCCGTGTACGACACCGCCGCCGGCTCCGACGACCCCGCCGAGATCGTCGAGAAGCGCGACCGCGACCGGGTCCGCCACGCCTACCGCAACGCGATCACGTACTCGGTGAACACGCTGGTCTCCTACGTGGAGACGTACGGCGGCGACGACCTCGTGCTGGTGTTCCTCGGCGATCACCAGCCCTCGCCGTCGGTCTCCGGCCAGCGCGCCAGCCGCGACTCGCCGATCACCGTGATCGCCCGCGACCCCGCGGTCCTCGACCGGATCACGTCCTGGAACTGGCAGGACGGCCTCAACCCCGGCCCCGGCGCCCCCGTCTGGCGCATGGACGCCTTCCGCGACCGCTTCCTCACCGCGTACGCCCGCTGATCTGCCGCCCTGCCTGCGGTTTCGGGAAATCGCGCAATCGACGGAACCGCATCCGGTGAGGCGGGCTCAGCCGACCGTTCGGACGGATGTCGACACGGCGCGCAACGTGAGTCGGTTTGCTGATAGCGCACTGAACGCCGATCCGCTCCACTACAGATCATGCTGCGTCGTGCCTGCCTCGCTCTGCTCGCCGTCACCGTCCTCGCCGGTTGCGGCGACGACGAACCCACCCCGGCCACCCCCGTGCCGAGCGCGCAGCCGAGCGTGTCGGCGGAAGCCTCCCCCAGCGCAGGGGTGAGCCCGGCAGCGTCGCCGTCGCCCGCGATCAACTTCACCGTCGACGGCGCCGGCCCGTACACGATCGGCGCGAACCTGGAGGCCCTGAAGTCCGGCGGGGTGCTCGACAAGATCGCCACCGGCGCGGAGACCTGCCCGGCGAACACCACCGCCAGCGGCACGGACGTCTGGAAGGACATCCAGCTGCAGTTCCGCCCGGACGGCGTGCTCTACCTGGTGGTCAACCGGTCCAAGACGATCCCGACGCCGTCCGGCGCCCGCCTCGGCATGACCCTCGCCGCCGTCTCCTCGATCTACGGCAACCTCGGCAAGGAGCTGAACGGCGGCGCGGCGTACCTGGTCACCACCACGTCCGGGCGCGGCATCCTGTTCGACCTCGACCAGAACAAGAAGGTCTTCGCCATGATCGCCGGCGACGCCGCCTACCTGAAGTCCAGCTACGAGGGCGGCACCGACTTCTGCTGACCCCGAGGCAACCACCTGCCACACCCAACCCGTCCATACCCGAAGGATCTTCCGGTCCCGCCTCGCCACTGCCGAGGCGGGACCGGTTCCCGTCAGAACCGAAGAAAGGGCCGACGTGAGACGTCGCACACTCCTTGCCGGCGCCGCCATCGGGGTGGCCGCAGTCACCTATCCGGCTGCCCGAGCCGACGCGGCGACCGCCCCCGCACTGTTCGTGGCCGCTCACCCCGATGACGAGACCCTGGCGATGTCGACCGCGATCGCGGAGCATGTCGCCGCGGGCCAGGCGGTGCACGTCCTGCTCCTCACCGACGGCGAGGGCTCCGGAACCGTCAAAATCCTCAACGGCACGACGGTCAGCCCGTGGTGGGGCAACCGGCACGTGCCGGCCGCCGAGGGCTACGCCCCGTTCACCCCGGCGACGCTCGGGGCCGCGCGGGTCATCGAGGCGGAGACCGCGCTGCGGAGCCTGTCCGCAGGCCTGCCGGGCACCCTGACCGTGCACCGGGCAGGCCTGCCCGACGGCCAGGTCACATCGGCGGCGGCGCAGGCCGCGATCGTCGCCGTGGCAGACCAGATCGCTCCCGGCGGGACCGTACGGGTCAAGGGCCACTCGCCGCTCGTCGACAACCACCCCGATCACCTCGCGGCAGGGCAGGCGATAGTCGCGCTGGCCACCGCGAACCCGACCCGGTTCGCCGACCGCAGGCACTACATCCTGCCCATGTACTGGACCGACGCACGCCTCTCCCAGGTCACCGAGTCATGGGACAACCCGACCGACGCCGCGATCGCCGCCCGGGTCCGCGCCGCGGTGCGGTCCTACGGGGCCTGGTCCCCGTCGCTGGGCGCGTACGCGATCGGCTACCACTCGGTCGCGTCGATGCTCGACCAGCTCATGGCGACCCCGAAGTGCCTCATGCACCCCTGACCGGGCTCGGCACAGGGCGCCCGCCGTCCGGACGGCGGCGGGCGCTCACCGCGGCTGAAACGCGCAGGCGGATGCCGTACGAGCGGCGCGGCATGAAAAAACCCGGCCTCTCGACCGGGTTTTCCCTGCTGGTGGGCGTGGCAGGGTTCGAACCTGCGACCCTCCGCTTGTAAGGCGGATGCTCTCCCGCTGAGCTACACGCCCGCGCGGCCTGCGCCGACACGAACCGGCACATCCTACCTGACCGGCGACCCCGCCCTCGCGGGACTTATCCACCCGCCGTGACCGCGTCCCGACCCGACGGACCGGGAACGCGATCATGAATCGGGCTCAGAGCGCCCCGAGCGCCTTGCGCCAGGCGTCCTGGTCGCGGGCCTCGCCGGGCAGGTTCATCTCGGCGTATCGGACGACGCCTGCCCTGTCGATGACGAACGTCCCCCGGTTGGCGAACCCCCGGTCGTCGTTGAAGACGCCGTACGCCTGGGCCACGCCGCCGTGCGGCCAGAAGTCGGCCAGCAGCGGGAACTCGTAGCCCTGCTCGGTGGCCCACACCTTGTGCGCGAACACCGAGTCGACGCTGATCGACAGCACCTGGGTGTCCTCGTTGACGAAGTCGTTGAGGTTGTCGCGGATCTCGCACAGCTCGCCCTCGCAGGTGCGGGTGAAGGCGAGCGGATAGAAGACCAGCAGCACGTTCTTGTCACCGCGGAAGTCGGACAGCCTGACTTCCTGGTTGTTCTGGTCCTTCAGCAGGAAATCGGGCGCCTGTGCGCCGGCCTCGATCGGCATGATGATCCGCCCCCACGCTCGGTGAAGGTTCCATGATCGCAGGGGTGCCTGGCGGCCTGCCGGTCGGGGCAGGCCGCTCGTCGTCCGCGGCGGGAGCTCAGCGCTTGGGCGCGCGCGCCGCCTTCGGGGCCACCAGCCGCGCCGCGCTCCAGTCCTTGCCGGCGCTGAGGGTGGAAGTCTGGGTAAGTCCGGCGGTGGGTGCCGCCTCGCTGATCTCGCTGGGCTCGACGTGCCCGGGCCGACCCGACTTGGGGGTCAGCAGCCACACCACGCCGCTCTCGGCGAGCGGGGCGATGGAGTCGACGAGCAGGTCGACCAGGTCACCATCGTCCTCGCGGTACCACACCAGGACCGCGTCGACGACCTCGTCGGTGTCCTCGTCCACCAGATCTGATCCGCATGCGTCGGCCAGGGCGTCACGGAGCTCGAAGTCGACGTCGTCGTCGTACCCCATCTCCATGACCACCATGTCCGGCTCGATGCCGAACCGGTCCGCCAGGCTGCGTACGCCCTCGGCGGCCTGACCAGCGGTCGCGCTCACTGTCTTGTGCCTCCTCTTCGTTTTCCGGACACCCGCAGTTCGCTGCGGGATCACTCGATTATTGTCGTCGGCGTCACAGCCGACTGCGGGTAGTCCACACAGTTCTAGCGCCCAGCGCAAGTGGCGGCCTCGGCGGGTCGCCAAAAACGCGGTTCAGGCGCCTCCGTGAGCGGTGCGGGACCCCGTCCGCTCAAGGTCATCCGACTTGCCGCGCACCTGTGCGTATCTTGGTCGGCCTTTCGCCCACCTGCCTGGCAAGTCGAGCGATCTTGGCCGCCCGCGCCCGCGACGCGCGCCGGGGTGCGGGTGGTCGGCGGGGTTCAGGCGGCCAGGAGGGCACGGGCGGCGCGTTCGATGGCGTCCTCGCCGACCAGCACGTGGTCGGCGGCGGGGCCGAGCGGCAGGAAGGTGTCCACGGCCGCGACGCGCCGGGCCAGGCCGACGTATCCGGCGTCGACCAGCGCGGCGAGCACTCCCTCGCCGACCCCGCCGGAGCGACGGGTCTCGTCGACCACCAGCACGCGACCGGTGGCGCCGGCCTCGCGCACGATGTCGGCGAGCGGCAGCGGGGCGAGCCAGCGCAGATCGACGACGCGGCAGCCGTGGCCCTCCTCGGCCAGGCGGGCGGCGACGCGCAGGGACATGCGCACCCCGTTGCCGAAGGTGAGCACGGTGAGCCGGTCCCCGGTGCCGTAGGAGTGGCTGCGGGCGCGGCCGACGGGCACGTGCGTGTCGGCCCAGCGGTCGGGTGCGGCGTACGGGCTCAGCCAGCCGCCGTCGCCGTCGGTGTGCAGGTCGCGGGTGTGGTAGAGCGCGATGGGCTCCAGGAAGACGCTGACCGTGCCGTCGACCTCGGCGGCGGCGACGCAGGTGCGCAGCATGGCCGCGGCGTCGTCGGCGCGCGAGGGCACGGCGACGACGAGGCCGGGGATGTCGCGCAGCACGGCGACGGAGTGGTCGTTGTGGAAGTGGCCGCCGAAGCCCTTCTGGTAGGCGAGCCCGGCGATGCGTACGACCATGGGGTTGCGGTAGGCGCCCTGGGAGAAGAACCGCATGCTGGCGGCCTCGCCGCGCAGCTGGTCCTCGGCGTTGTGCAGGTAGGCCAGGTACTGGATCTCGGGGATGGGCAGCAGCCCGCCGAGCCCGGCGCCGAGCCCCAGGCCGAGGATGGACGTCTCGTCGAGCAGGGTGTCGAAGACGCGGGCGGGGCCGAAGCGGTCGCGCAGGCCCTTGGTGACCCCGTAGACGCCGCCCTTGCGGGCCACGTCCTCGCCGAAGACCAGCGCCTGCGGATGGCTGATCATGAGGTCGGTCAGGGTGGCGTTGACGGCCTGGGCGAGGGTCTGCGGGCCGGTCTGCTCGGGCAGCCTGCCGCCGAAGACGCGGTGGCGTTCGGCCAGCGCCGCGCCCGCGGCCCGTTCCGCGGCCCGCGCGATGGTCTTGGCGACGCGCAGCGGGCGGCGCGGGGCCAGCGGGGCGACGACCTCTGCGGCGGAGGCGAGCTTCGGCTCGTCACGGACTCCGGCGGCGGTCTGCTGCACCCGCCAGCCGATCTCGTCGTACCGGCTGAGCAGTTCCATCGGGCTGGCCTGCCCGGCGTCGACGAGCAGCCGGGCGGTGCGCAGCAGCGGGTCCAGGGTCAGGTCGTGCTCGATCTCGGCGGGGGTGCGGTAGGCGAGCTCGGCGTCGGCCCCGGCGTGGCCCATCAGCCGTACGGTGCGCAGGTGCAGCACGGCGGGGCGGCGGTGGCGGCGCACCCAGGACACCGCGGAGCGGGCCACCGCGTACGTGTCGGCGAGGTCGCAGCCGTCGGCGTGGAAGTAGCGGATGCCGGGGCGCGAGCGCAGGGTCTCGCCGACCCAGCCGGCGGGTGAGCGCACGCTGATGCCCAGCCCGTTGTCCTCGCACACGAACAGCAGCGGCAGCCGCAGCCCGGTGAAGTCGGACCAGCCCGCGGTGTTGAAGGCGGCGACGGCGCTGGCGTGGTTGACCGAGGCGTCGCCGAACGAGCAGAGCACGACGGCGTCGCGGGGCCAGGCGGGCGGCACGAGCACGGGCTGCCCGGAGTCGGCGGCGTGCCGGCCGCTGGAGCCGCGGGCGTCCAGGCCCTGCCGGGAGCGCTCGACGGCGAACGCCAGGCCGACCGCGCGGGGCAGGTGCGAGGCGATGGTCGAGGTGGTCGGGATGACGTTGAGGTCGGTGCTGCCGAAGACCTTGTGCCGCCCGCCCGCGATGGGCTCGGCGGCGCTGGCCACGACGCCGCGCAGCACGTCGCGGATGGCATCGACCTTGCCCTCGGCCAGCTGGGCGGCGCGCGCGGCGTAGAACGCGCCGGAGCGGTAGTGCAGCAGCGCCGGGTCGGTGGGGCGCAGCGCGGCGGCGACGCCCGCGTTGCCCTCGTGCCCGGCCGAGCCGATGGTGTAGTACCCGGCGCCGTCGGCACGCAGCCGCCGCGCGGCCAGGTCCAGGTGCCGGCTGGTGACCTGCGCGTCGAAGAGTTCCCTGGCCATGGTCCCGGTGAGGCCGCTGTCGGGGCGCACCGTCGCATGCGGATCGCCGTTCGGCGGGGTGCTGGCGGGCCACGCCGCGAGCGCGCTCCGGAACCGTTCGTCGAGATCATGAGAGGTGCTCACGCTGCACAGCATTACCCAGAGGTGCCAGGGGCGACCACCCGGATCGGTGATCGGACACGCCACACCACCTTGCAAGATGGACGATTTATCCAGATTTACCCATAATCTGCGTCATGGCTCACCGGTCCCCCCGCGCCCGTCGTCCTCTGCTCGCCGCCGCGGGTCTGGGCCTGCTGGCCGCGCTCGCGCCGCAGCAGCCCGCCGCGCTGGCCGCGCCCGCCGCCGCGGAGGAACCCGCGGTGCTGGTCGGCGCGGGCGACATCGGCAGCTGCCTCAGCGACGGCGACGAGGCCACAGCGAAGCTGCTCGACCGGATTCCCGGCACCGTGTTCACCCTGGGCGACAACGCGTACGTGGCCGGCACCGCCGAGCAGTTCCAGAAGTGCTACGAGCCCTACTGGGGCCGCCACAAGGACCGCACCCGCCCGGCCATCGGCAACCACGACATGCGCACCGACAACGGCGGGCCGTACTACGACTACTTCGGCGAGGCCGCGGGCGAGAAGGGCAAGGGCTGGTACTCGTACGAGCTGAACGGCTGGCAGGTCCTGGTCCTCAACTCCACCTGCGACCTGGTCGACTGCGAGGACGACTCCGAGCAGGCCGAATGGCTGCGCGAGGAGCTGGAGTCATCCGACGCCAAGTGCACCGTGGCGATGTGGCACCACCCGCTGTTCACCTCCGGCTGGAAGCACGGCGCCGACCCCCGCGTGAAGCCCTTCTTCCAGCTCCTCTACGACCACGGCGTCGAACTCGTCCTCAACGGCCACAACCACCACTACGAGCGCTTCGCCCCGCAGACCCCCGACGGCGAACTCGACAAGGACAAAGGCGTACGCCAGTTCACCGTCGGCACCGGCGGCGGCGGCCTCAACGGCTTCAGCAAGGACAACATCGCCGCCAACTCCCGCGCCCGCAACGCCGACACCTTCGGCGTCCTGAAACTCTCCCTCTACCCAGACTCCTACACCTGGAAATTCGTCTCCCCCGCCGGCACCACCTTCCAGGACCAAGGCACCGACACCTGCCACTAACCCCCAAGATCTCGACGATCTTGCGTGAACTGTCAGGGATATGCCCGATATGGGCGTGTCATCCCCACAGCCCGCGCAAGATCGTCGCGATCTTGAGGGGTGGGGTGGGTGGGGGTGGGGT